>JBGPJM010000146.1:0-12591 GCA_041485385.1 Phycisphaerae bacterium
AGACTCCCGAGGCCGGGCGGATGGACGCCACCGGACGCGTACCAGAAGGCATCGAGAACGACGACAAACCGTACTACGAGCAGATCGGCAAGGTCTTCAAGGACATCACGAAGATGACCGACGCTCCCACCGGCGAGCTTGCCGGGTCCCTGCACGGATGGACGTACGCGTTCCTTGGTCTCTACTCCTTCAGCACGCCCGTCTGGGTCCGGCCGGACCAGGTGAAGAAGGAGGAGAAGAAGGAGGGCGAGGGGGAAAAGAAGCCGGAGGCCAAGCCTGACGCGGCCCCCCCGCCGCCGGGCGCCCCGCCGCCGGCGGGACCCAGCGACGCCGAGGTCCAGCAGATAATCTCCCAGTTCCAGAGCGCCACGCGCGATCAGCGGCGCGAGCTCATGACGCGGGTCCGCACCATGCCGGAGGCCGTGCAGGAGCGGATCCGTGCCGCGGCGTTCGGCGGCGGAGGGCCGCGCGGCGGGGGAGGCGGAGGCGGGGCCCCGCCGGGCCCTGCGCGTCCCCAGGCCGACGGCGACGATGCCAAGTGGCTCAAGTACAGCGATGAGCAGCGGGACAAGTCCGGGTTTGTCGAGTGGAAGCCCTTCGAGCACCCGCAGCTTGGGCCGGTCGAGATCGGCGGATTCGTCCCGGGGTTCAAGACGGGTCCGCCGATGCCCCCGGCGCCGGGTGCTGCGGAGGAGATCGCCGGTCTGGTCGACGACCAGACGAAGTTCGCGGTGGAGCTGATCGGGAGGCTGCCGCGGCTCACGGTGGAGGATCCCACGGTCGAGCGCGTGGGGGCCGGCGTGTGGAGGATCTCGACACGTGTGGTGAACGAGGGGTATCTGCCGACACGATCGGCGATCGCGGTGAAAGCGCGCCGGCTTCCGCCCGTGCTGATCTCGATCAACGTGCCGGAGCCGGCCATCATCTCCGGCGAACGGCTGGCGCGGGCGCCGACCATCCCGGGGAGCGGCGGGGCCCGGGCCGTCGAGTGGGTGATCGCCGCCGACGACGGTTCCACGGTCGAGCTCACCGTCCGCTCGGCCGAGCTGGGTGAGCAGAAGGTGCCGATCACACTCAAGGAACATCGCGGCGGCCCCCCCCCTCCGCCGCCCCCCCCTCCCCCGGCCCCGCCTTCCGCCACACCCCCGACGACGCCACCGGGCGACGCTGACAAGAAGGGCCAGCCCGCGTTACCCGAGAAGCCGGCCGCGAAGAGCCCGCCGCAGGATCCGACGAAGGAGGGTGGACGATGAGAATCACGATGCTGAACAGATTGCTGGGCGCCGCGGTGGGCGCGGCGGGCCTGCTGGCGATTTCCCCTATTGTGATCGCGCAGGAACACATCCCCGCGAAGGTCGAGATCGCCTGGGATCGCTACTCCACGTATGAGCAGCTCTGCGACCACATCAAGGCGATCGCCGCGGCCTACCCCGATTTGGTGCAGGTGAAGGTCCTCGGCAAATCCGGGCAGGGGCGCGACCTGATTCTGGCGATCGTGAACAGCCCCAAGACAGGGCCGGACGCCTCCAAGCCCGCGATGTGGATCGACGGGAACGTGCACGGAAACGAGATCCAGGCGGGCGAAGCGGTTGTGTATGCGCTGTGGTACCTGACCAAGGCGTACGGAAGAAACGAGGACCTCACCAAGCTGCTGGACAGCTGCTCGTTCTACCTGCTGCCGAGCCAGAACCCCGACGGGCGCGACTACTGGTTCAGCCACGCCAACAACCCCAGCAGCTCGCGCAGCAATCAGCGCCCGGTGGACAACGACCAGGACGGCCTCGTCGACGAGGACCCCGACGACGACCTGGACGGCGACGGCTCCATCACGACGATGTGGAAGAACGACCCGGGGCACGGCGACTGGATCCGTCTGCAGACCGATCCGCGGGTCTTCCAGCGCGTGAGGCCCGACCAGAAGGGCGACTGGATCTTCCTGGGCGAGGAGGGGATCGACAACGACGGCGACGGGCTGATCAACGAGGACCCGCCCGGCGGCGACGACATGAACCGCAACTGGCCCAGCGACTGGCAGCCGGGGTACGTGCAGGGGGGCGCCGGGCAGTTCCCGCTGAGCAACCCCGAGCCACGGGCCATCAGCCGGTTCATACTGGACCACCCCAACATCGGCGCTGTGCAGAGCTACCACAACGCCGGCGGCATGATCCTTCGCGGCCCGGGCGCGAGCTACCGGGAGGCTTCGTACCCCGGCGAGGACCGGGCTGTGTACGACGAGATCGGGAGGCTGGGCGAGCAGCTGCTGCCGTACTACCGGTACATGGTCATCTACCGCGACCTGTACACGGTGCACGGCGGCTTCGTGGACTGGACGGCCGAGGGGCTGGGGATCTTCAGCTTCACCAACGAGATGTGGAGCGACGCCAAGTACTTCCAGCGCGACGTCATGCCCGATGAAGCGCGGGAATGGGTGTGGCGCGACCACATGGTCTTTGGCCAGACGTTCACGGAGTACAAGGAGTTCGACCATCCCAAGTACGGCAAGATCCTCATCGGCGGACCGAACAAGTGGTAGTCGCGCGTGACGCCGACGTTCATGCTCGAGGAGGAGTGCCATCGCAACTTCGCGTTCACGATGTACCACGCCGGCCAGATGCCGCAGCTTTCCTTCGGCCGGAGCGACGTGGCGACGGTGCGCCCGGCGGTCTGGTCCGTCACGATCGAGATCAAGAACGAGAAGCTGATCCCGACCCGCAGCGGCCTGGCGAGGATCAACCGGATCGGCCGGAGCGACCTCCTGACATGCGGCGCGGGGAAGATCGGCACGGCGAAGGTCGTCGCGGCGGGGACCGTCGGCGGGTGGTTCGACAACCAGATGGACGCGGTCCGCCACGAGCCCGGCCGGCTTCAGGTCGACCGGGGGATCGGGGCGCGTGAATCGCGCATCTTCCGGTTCATCATCGAGGGAAACGAGGGCGACGAGGTTGCGCTCAAGTACGAGTCGCAGAAGGCCAAGACCGTCGAAACGACTGTCGTGCTGAAGGCGACTCCGAAGCGACCCTAGGACGCGCGGAGAGAGCCGGAGCGGCGCCCTCTGCCGCGTGTCACTACGGCGCCTGGACCCGCTCGATGGCGGTGGCCGGGAGCCACGCCTGCGAGGCATCGGGGAGGCGGACGAGCGCCCACGGCCCACGGGACTCGATCAGGCGCACCTCCGTGCCGCCCTTGATGGGTTTTTCGGGGCTGGCCTCGTACGCGACGTCGTCCGGGCCCTTGCGCGCCGTGACCTCGGCCGCAATGACGACGGCGTCGGCGGCCGTTTGACGGAGTCGGAGTTCACGCGGGACCAGGCTGGCCCCGGCAATGAGGCTGACGACGGCCGCGGCGGCGATCATGCCCCTGGCGGGCCGGCGCGGGCCGCCAAGCAGCCGCCGGGCCGCCAGCAGCCACGCAAGCGCGAACGTGCCGGCGAAGACCGCGAAGCGAATGGATGCAGGGACGGCCTCCAGCAGCAACAGCGACGATCGTTGGGTGCCGTCTTCCGTCGCGTCATCGGGCGCAATCTTCTGGCGCGCCACCGTCAGGTTGGCCTGCACGGCCTCGCTCAGCGGCATGAGAACTTCCGCGCGCCGGAAGTTCAGGACGGCGCGCCCGGTCTGTCCGGAAAGCAGGTACGCGTTCCCCAGGTCGTAGTAGAGCGGGACGCTACGCCGGCCCGGGGTCGCCGGGCTGCCGGAGATGATCTGCTCGTACAACGCCGCGCTGCGCCGCAGGGATGCTGCCGCGCCCGATGGGTCCGTCGACAACAGGCGCGCGCCCTCGGCGTAGGCGGCGCTCGCCTGCGTGAACAGGTCCTCGGGCGAAGCCGGCGCCTCGGCGCCACGGGCTGCCCCCGAGACGATGGCGAGAGTCACGAGGACTATCGGCGTAAGAGCCCGCCTCATCGCGAACCCTCCAGCTCGCCGGCCAGGCGGTCGAGCAACGCCCGGGCCTCGTCGACGAGCGTCCCGGGCTGTTCCGCCAGTCCGCCGGCGAAGAGGTGCGCATCGCAGCGGCCCAGGAGTTGCTCGGCATCGCCGGCGCTCGGAACGCCGCGCTTCTGGAGCATCGCCGCACCCTGGGTGCCGGTGAGGCCCGCCTCGGGGAGGGCGAGCACGTCGGCGATGTACCCTCGCACGGCGGCGCTGACGGCCGACGCCGACGTGTGCCGTGGATCAGCCCCCCTCCCCACGGCGGGGTGGACCTTCGCTGCCGCACGCAGGCGCGATCTCGCCCGGGCGAGGGCCCGGCGCCGGCGCCTTGCCGGGGAGGGGGGGTCTCGCGCGGCCCGTCGGTGCACGAAAACGGCCGCGGCGGTCAGGAGGTAGAGCCCCGGTGGGACCGCCACGGCGCCGATCCCGATCGGCCCGCGCAGGGCGCTGGCGAGGTCGAAGCCGGCGTCCCGCCCCCCCAAGGCCGCCGGCGACGTGATGATCGGCGCGAGGCCGCCCGCCCCCCCCCGTCGCTGCCCACTGGCCTGCTCCTTGGATACGCCCTGCGTATCGCCCTCGAGCGTGACCTCGGTGGTGGGATGAACGGTGAGCGGGATGGGGCGCGACTTGGCGATGCCGTACGCGCCGGAGGCGACGTCGAAGTAGGGCACCTGTATCGGCGGGATCTCGGTGACGCGGTCGGAGCCGGCCCGGATGATCTGCGTGAAGACGGCGGCGCCCGGCTGGACGGTCGGGAGCGTCGGCTCGCGGGGGAGCTTGAACGAATCGGCGAGGCCCGGCTGCCGGGCAAGGGCCAGCGGCGGCACACGTTCGAGCGGCTCTGGCCCCAGCACGCGCACGGTGAGCGTGATCGGATCGCCGACGTTCACCTCCGTCGGCTGCGCGGTCGCCTCGACTGTGAACTCGCCGATCAGGCCCATGAACCCCGGCGGGGCGGGCTCGGGCAGGGGCAGCACCTCGAGGTTGAGCGGATCGGAGGCGACGACCCGGCGCTCGGTCTTGGCGACGTCGTCGAACGCGAAATCGAAAACGGAGCGCTGCCGCCGGCCGACGACGGCGTCGAAGGCCACGTGCGCGGGGCCGACGGCGATCCGCCCCCCCCCCTCCCCCGGCTTGTGCGGCACGAGGATCCGGTCCAGCGTGACGGTCTCGTACACCTGGCCGTCGAGCTCGGCACGGGCCCGCGAGGCGACGGCCGGCTGACCGAGGAAGTCGAACGTGATGAAGCGGGGGTCGCCTTCGCGGGTGCCCGGCGGGCGCGGGTCGGGGGCGGGCAGCAGGTCGTAGTCGCCCCCCCCCCTCGCGGCGCCAGGGACCGAGAAGCTGAACCGCTGGACGTCCTGGCCGATGTACCAGGTGAGGCGCACGCGCACGGGCTCGCCGGCGTAGAGGCGGCTCTTCTCGGCGGTCAGCCGGAGTTTGAAGCCCTCGACGCTCCCCGGCTCGATAACGTTCACCTGGATCGGCTCGGTCTGGTAGGGCTGGCCATTCACGACGAGGCGGATCGGCGGGATGGTGTGCACGCCCTTGCTGGTCGGAGTCAGGCGGTACTGGAACACGTACCCCTTGAAGCTGTCTTCGCTGCGCCGGCCGTTGATGATCATGACGCTGGAATGCGAGACGTCCTGACCACCGAGGAACTCGACGTCGAAGCCGGTCAGCTCGGAGAGGTCGGGCTGATCGGGGTTGCGGGAGCCGCCGACACGGACCTGGAGGGTGATGCTGTCCCCCAGGTACGCGGTTGCCGGGTCAACTGTGGCCGCGACGGAGACGTTATCGGGACGGGCGAGCGCGGGGGCGGCGCCGAGGGCGGCGAGCGACAGCGCACAAACGGTTGCCAGACACGAAACGACCGTCCGAAGCCGTGGACAAGATCGCTGATCAGGGTTCCTGGAGAGCTGGAGAATCATCTCACCAATCCTTCTGCACGGGTCGGGGTTTGCCGGACCGTTCGCGCAGGGCGCGGAGGTACCGCTGCATCAGCTCACGGTCGCGGCGCTCCTTGTCGAGCACCTGCGCGACGGTGAGGTCCCCCATGGGCTGCTGCGCCTGTGGCGGCTGGTTGTCGGGTGTCTGGGCCGGCTTGGGTTCGGCGCTCTGGGCCTGAGCCGGCTGTTTGCTCTGGGCCGGCGCGTCCTGGGCGGGCTGCTTTGTCTCCGGCTGATGACTCTGCTGCTCCTGTGCCTCGCGGCCGGCCTGGTTCAGCAGTTCGGCGGCCTCTTGCTGGGACTTGGCCGCTTCACCGGGGTTGCCCTGCTTGAGGCTCTCCTGGGCTTCCTCTTGTTTCGACTGTGCCTGCGCCACCCGTTGCTGGGCGTCCTTCTGCCGATCCTGGTCGGGCGGCTTCTGCTTGTCCAGGTCCCTGGCGGCCTGCTGCGTCTGCTCGGTCAGGTCCTGCTGCTTCTGCGCGAGCCCGTCACGGCGTTTGTCGAGCTGCGGCTGGCTCGACGCGTCGGGCTTCTGGGCCGCGGCGTCCTGCTGCTTGGCAAGGTCCTGGCTCTCGCGGGAAAGCTGCTGCTGCCGCTGGGCTAGGTCACGGAGGCGGTCGGAGGGAGATGACTGCTTCTGCGGTTGCTGGTCGTCCGGCTGCGGCTGCTGGTTCTCCTGAGACTGCTGGCCGTTCTTGCCCTGCTGTTCGCGGCCCTGCTGACCCTGCTGTTGTTGCTGAGTCTGCTGATCTTTCTGTTGCCGCTGCTGACCGGAGGACGATTTCTGATCCTTCGGCTGGCCTTGCTGCTGTTGCTGCTGCTGGCCCTGCGACTGCTGGGGCTGCTGCTGGTCCTGTTTCTGCTGCTGCGAGAACCTGTCCCGGAGTTCCTTGATGCGGCGCTGCACGGCTTCGATGTTCCTGGCGGTGTCCTGGTCGGCCGAGTCCAGGTCGTGGGCGCCGCGGAAGAATCGCTCGCTGCGCCGGAGGTGCTCGATGGCCTTGGCAGGGTTCTGCTCGGCCGCCTTGGCGCGCTGGTGCTCGATCACACCGAGGTTGTATCGCGCGGACGCCGCGAGCGACCCGGCGCCGGGGGAGGCGTCGACCTGCTTGAAGTATGGCTCGGCGGCGTCGAGATCCCCGGCCGCGGCGCTCGCGCAGCCGAGGTTGTAGAGCAGGCGCGGCGATCGTTCGGCGGGCTCGGCGTAGGCCGCGATGGCCTCTTTGTACTTGCCTTCCTTGAAGAGCGCGTTGCCGCGAGCGAGCGCGTCGTCAACAGGGTCGGCAAGGGCGACCGAGGCCGGCACGACGAACACGACTATCCCGAGCAGCAAGAGGAGCAGACGCAGCGCCGGGCACATCCAGCGGCCCGCGCCGCCTCGGGGGAGCTGTCGGCGACCCTCGCCTGCCGCGACAGATCCCCGCCCCGGCGAGGCGGTGCTCGCGCGGCCCGTGCCTGGGCCGCTATGGAATCCGTCTGCGTTCACTGATGAGCGCCTCCAGCATGAGCAGCGCCAGGGCGGCGCCGAGGAAGAGTTGGAACCCCTCGTGGTAGCGTAGACGTTCGGTCGTCTCGACCTCCTGCGTCGCGGCCCGCTCCATGAGCGTGCGGTAGATTTTGTCGAACTGGATGTTGCCGGTCCTCACGTTGAGGTAGATCCCGTCGCGGGATGCCGCGGCGATCTTCCGCAGCGAGTCGCTGTCGAGCTTACTGCGCACCGCCTGGCCCTCGAAGGTCATGTAGGGGCCCGCGGCGCTTTTCTCGGGCGCGGGGACGGGGGCGCCGGCGGTGTCGCTCCCGAGTCCGATAGCGATGATCCGCACGCCGCGCTTCCCGGCCTCCGCCGCGGCCTGCACGGGGAAGCTGTCGTGGTCCTCGCCGTCGGTGATGAGGACGATGTCGCGGAAACGGTCCTGGCCGTCCTTGAACAGGTCGTCGAGCCCGGCACGGATGGCGTCGCCGATCAGCGTGCCGCCCACCGGGACGGAGTCGGGAGAGAGGTTGTCCAGGGCGAGCCGGGCGAAGCTGTAGTCGGTGGTGAGCGGGCAGCGGATGGAGGCCGACCCGGCGAAGGCGATGATGCCGACGCGGTCGCCGCGGGCGGCGTCGAGCAGGTCGCGGACGGCGATCTTCGCCCGCTCAAGGCGGCTGGGCTTGAGATCCTGAGCGAGCATGCTCCGCGAGACATCCATCAGGATCGCCACATCGCGCCCGCTCCGCTGCACCTTCTGCGGCGTGGGGCTCCACCCCGGCCGGGCAAGGGCGAGCACGGCGGCGGCCAGGGCGGTCAGCAGCACGGCGGCGCGGGCAAGCCGGCGCGGGCTGCTCGCGCCGGGCACGAGCTTCTCGACCAGAGCCGGGCCGATCAGCCGCCGGAGCGAGCGCGAGCCGAGCCACCTCGCCAGCACGAGCATCCCCGCCGCGGTGGGCACGGCCCACAGCGCGTGCAGCCATGTCGGGTCAAGCAGGCGCATCAGGGCGTCCTCCTGAAGACGATCGACCGCAGCACCAGCTCGAGCAGCAGTGCGCCCAGCCCGGCCGCGGCCCAGGGGGTGAACCGCTCCTCGTAGTCGGTGTACTGCACGGTGTCGATGCTGGTCTTCTCGAGGCGGTCGATCTCCTGGTAGATCTCGCGGAGGGCGGCGGAATCGTCGGCGGAGTGGTAGACGCCGCCGGTGATGCGGGCGATCTCCGAGAGCGTCCGCGTGTCGACGTCGCTGGGCACCTGGAGGCGTTGATCGCCGAAGGGGCTGCGGAAGACCTGGTAACTTGGGCCGGTGCCAATGGCGATCGGGTAGACCTTGATCCCCCACTTGGCGGCGAGGTTGGCCGCCTCGATCGGGGACTTCTCGCCGGCGTTGTTGGCACCATCGGTGAAGAGGATGATGACCTTGCTCTTGACGGTGAGGTCCTTGCCGACGTTCTCGGGCCGGGCCTTGAGTTCCTCGTCGATGCGCTCGAGGCGTGCCGCGGCGAGGGCGAGGCCGTCGCCGATCGCCGTGCCGTCCTCCCACCGCTGGCTCGCGAGCTTGATCGCGTCGGCGAGGTCGGCGACGGCCTCGGGGTCGCGGACGGGCGGGCAGACGGTTTCGGCGTAGCGGGCGAAGGTTACCAGGCCGAGGACGTCCTGCCGGCGGCCCTTGAGCTTGCCGCCGCTCTTCTCGTTGCCGGCGACGAACTCCCGGAGCACACGCTTCACCGTGTCGAGGCGCGTGCTCGGCTGGCCGTCGAACTCCATCTCCTGGCCCATGCTCCCCGACCGGTCGATGACGACCTGCAGGGCCACGGCCTCGGTGCTGGTCTCGATCCGGCCGATTCCGTGCTGCGGACGGGCCAAGGCAACGATCAGCACCGCCAGCGACGCTGCTCGGACCAGCGGGAGGAGCCGGGCCGCGTGGGTTCGCCAGCCGCGGGGGATCGCGTTCAGCGGGGCCAGCGCCGAATAGCGCACGGCGGCGCGGCGGCGCGGCCTCGTGGCCCACCAGATCGCCGGCGGGATGAGCGCGAGGAGTGTGAAGGCCCACGGGGATGCGAAGTGCATCACGCCGGCCCTCCCGGCGATACGGGCTCGGCGGCCGGAGTCAGATCGCCGGCCGGCGGCGATGGCGCGTCGCCGAGCGCATCCACGAAGCTCCATGCCCCGGCAAGGTCCGCACGGGCGACCTGTGCAGCGGGAGCGCCGCCGGCGCCGGCGAACTTCACCTCGTCGAAGCGGGCGAGCATCTCGGCCAGCTGGGTTCGGATCGGCTCCTCGATAAACGCCAGCTCGCTCAGGAGCTGCTCGATCGTGCGATCGGCCGGCGGCAGGCCGTGACGGGAAGCGGCGAACACGCGGAGCAGGCCAGAGAGCCTGACGTAGAACGTGTCCATCTCCGAGGCGGAATCCAGCGGCTGCGCTTCGAGCCCCCGCAGTGCGGACTGGGCGGTCTCAAGGGGCGTACGGTGTGTTTCGAGTGCGGGGCGGCGGCGGCGCACACGCCACGCGACCAGGCCGGCCACACCAGCGAAGGAGATCGCCCCGCCGATGAGCCACGGCAGGCTGCTCCGAGGCTGGTCGGGGGCGACCACACCTCGAAACAGGCCGATCTCCGCGGCCTCCCGTTCGCCCAGCAGCGGACGGACGTCGATATCGCTCGCTTCCGTCGCGACCTCCAAGGCGTGCGCGCTCGAGCCGGGTGGCGGGTCAAACCGGAACCGCAGGGAAGGGATGGTGTGTTTGCCCGGAAGGAACGGCTCAAGCGTCAGCAGGCGCCGTGTGGTGAGCCGGTCGCCGGTCGCCGAGGTGGCCGGCTCGGAACGGGCCGCGACGGTGAAGTCGCCGAGCGCATCGTCGATCTCGGGCCACGCGGCCGTCCAGTTGGGCGGCGCCTCGGCGGCGAGATCGATGCTGACGCGGTCGGCGACGGTCACCGACGTGCGATCGACCTGCAGCCGGACCGTTGGGCGTGCGCCGGCGGCGGCGGCGCCCGGGGCGGTGAACGTGTGGTCGTACGTGGGCTGCGCCGAGGCGATCGGCGGCGGCGGGGCGCCGCGATGGCAGGCCACGAGCGAGATCGCCGCTAGGGGAGCGAGCAGGGCAGTGAGCAAGCGTCCGGAGGGCCTCCAACCGGCGCGAACGGGCGGGCACGCTGCATGGTCGTGCGGGGGTCTAGAGTCCATCGTTGCGATCCAGCCGGCGCTCAGCGGCGATGCTCCCTTTTCCTGAAGAACTGCATCAGGTCCTGAATATATGGCTTCCCCGTGGAGACCTGCACAAGGTCCAGACCGGCGCGCCGGGTCACGTCGACGAGCCGCCCGCGCCGATCGGCCGCGATGGCCGCGTACCGGCGCCTGACCCGCGGGCTCGAGGCGTCGATCACCATCCGGCGGCCGGTCTCGGCATCCTCGAACTCCACGAGGCCGGCCGCCGGGAGCTCCAGCTCGCGCGGATCGGAGACCTCGATGGCGATGACGTCGTGTCGACGGGACATGAGTCGGAGCGGGTCCTCGTACCAGTCCATGAGAAAATCGGAGACGACGAAGACGACCGAGCGGCGCTTGAGCAGCCGGGCGAGGTGGTCGGTCGCCGCGGTGAGGTCCGTCGCGGGGTGGCGGGCCTCGAACGCGAGCAGCTCGCGGACGAGCCGCAGCGTGTGGCGCGAGCCCTTCTTGGGCGGGATGTACAGCTCGACCCGGTCGGTAAAGATGAGCAGGCCGACCCGGTCGTTCTTGCGGATCGCCGCGAACGCCAATACGGCCGAGACCTCGGCGGCGAGTTGCTGCTTGAGGCGGTCGATGGAGCCGAAGCGGCCGGATGCGCTGAGGTCCACGGCGAGCATCACCGTGAGCTCCCGCTCCTCCGTGAACCGCTTGACGTACGGGTGCCCGGCCCGGGCCGTGACGTTCCAGTCGATGGAGCGGATGTCGTCGCCGGGGGTGTACTCGCGGACCTCGGCGAACTCCATGCCCCGCCCCTTGAAGGCGCTGGAGTACTCGCCGGCGAACACCTCGGTAACCGCGTGCCGCGTGGTGATCTGCAGCCGCCTTACCTGAGCCATCAGTTCGTCGGTGGTCATCGTCATGGCGGAGCGCTCGGCGGGTGGCTAGGGGACGGGCACGTGGTCGAGGATTCGCCTGATCACCATCTCGGGGGTGATGTCCTGCGCCTCGGCCTCGTAGCTGACGATGACGCGGTGGCGGAGCACGTCCGGGCCGATCGTCTTCACGTCGTGCGGCGTCACGTACGCCCGTCCCTCCAAGAACGCCCGCGCCTTAGCGGCCAGGGCCAGGAAGATCGTCGCGCGCGGCGAGGCGCCGTACTCGATCAGCCGCTTGAGGTCCAAGCCGTATTCGTCGGGCCGGCGCGTTGCGTGGACGATGTCCACGATGTAGTCCTTGATCTTGTCGTCGACGAAGACCCTGTCCGCCGCGCCCCGCGCGTCGATCACCTGCCCGGTCCCGATGAGCGGCTCGATCGAGGTTCCGGCCGTGGCGCTCCGTGCGGCGCGGCTGGAGCCCATGCGGTCGACGATGCGGCGCTCCTCGGCCTTGGAGGGGTAGTCCACGCAGAGTTTGAGCATGAACCGGTCCACCTGCGCCTCCGGGAGCGGGTATGTGCCCTCCTGCTCGATGGGGTTCTGCGTCGCCAGCACAAGGAACGGGTCGGGCAGGGAGTAGGTCGTGTCGCCGATGGTGACGTGGCGCTCCTGCATGGCCTCCAGCAGGGCGCTCTGGACCTTCGCCGGGGCGCGGTTGATCTCGTCGGCCAGCACGAGGTTGGCGAAGATCGGCCCCTTCCGCGGCGTGAAACTCCCCTCGCGGGGGTTGTAGATGAGCGTCCCCACCAGGTCCGCCGGCAGGAGGTCGGGCGTGAACTGGATCCGCCGAAACGCGGCGTCGATCGCCCGCGCCAGCGTGCTCACGGCGAGCGTCTTGGCCAGCCCGGGGACGCCCTCCAGCAGCACGTGCCCGCCGGTGAGCAGGCCGATGAGCAGGCCATCGATCATCGCCCTCTGCCCGACGATCACCTCGCCGATCCTCGCCGCCAGGGCGCGGATGGGCTCGGACCGTGTCTTGATCTCCTCTGCCGACAAACGCGCATCGACCGTCATCGAGCGAGTCTCCACCGGTGGAAGCGACGGAGCGACATGGGGGCAGTGTACGGCAAGGAGCTGGAAAGCGACGGAGCGACGGAGCGACGAAGGGAGGGACAAATGCTCGGGCGCACAACACGA
>JBGPJM010000147.1:0-12573 GCA_041485385.1 Phycisphaerae bacterium
GCCTCCGCCGCAGAAGGGCCACCCGCCCCTGACCCCCGCCCCACCCCCACCCACCCCCCTCGCGCAGCAAGCCCTCCAGATCCAGCGAACGCGTGAACATCGCCAGCGCCCTGTCCGGCGTTCGCGGCCATCGTTCCGGCGGGCGGTCGCAGTACAACTCCACTCCGTTCTCGTCCGGGTCGCGCAGATACAGCGACTCGCTCACCCCATGATCGCTCGCCCCGTCCAGCGGTATCCCCGCGCCCATCACCCGCCGCAGCGCATCCGCCAGCGCACCCCGCGTCGGGTACAGAATCGCGGTGTGGAACAGCCCGGTCGTGCCCCGCGCCGGCGGCGAGCCCCCCTTGCTCTCCCACGTGTTCAGCCCGAGGTGGTGGTGATACCCGCCCGCCGCCAGGAACGCCGCCCCCGGCCCGTACCGCTGCGTCACCTCCAGCCCCAGCACGCCGTGATAGAACGCAATCGCCCGCTCAAGGTCCGCCACCCTGAGGTGCACATGCCCGATCCTCACCCCGGGGTCGATCGGCCCTACCGGCACCCCTCGCTCATCCACTTGACGATCTCCGCAATCGCTCCGATCGAAGCGCCGATCACGATCACTCCCAGCAGGAAAATGTCGCCGCTGCTGCCGTACCGGCCGTCCGCAACGAAACCGCTGCTCGAGCAACCCCCGTGGCCTCCACCGGCGACCAGATACGCACCCGTCGCCCCGCCATAGAACGCCCCCTCGCACCCGCCCATCCCGACAATGCCGGCGACGCCAAGCGTGATGCAGGCGCAGACCACGGCCGCGTTCCGCGCCCGACCGCCGCGCCGTCGCGAACCACCCAGTTCCATGCTGATCCCCTTTTCCCACCCTCGTCGGCCAACGCCACCGTGAGAATAACACGCGAGAGTGAAATTCCGCTTGCCTCCTTGACGGAACCACATAATGTGCTATATTCGTTCGGTATGCGATCAAAGGCCGATTATTGCGTTCGCAGCCCCCGTGTCGCCCGCGTCCTCTCGCCGCCGCTTTCGACCCCACAACATCCCACATCGCCTCCCCTAAGGATGCCTAAGGATGTCTAAGTGTGCCTAAGGATGCCAACGAATTCGTTTCGCCCCAACATCCGAATTCCATAGAAACACAGAAAAAACCCCACACAACCCCAAAAGCCCACACCGGTCCCATCTCGCTCGGCCTCACCCTCCGGCGCACCCCCCCGTCGCGCCCGACTTCGGCCATCGACGCTAGAGTTGCCCCCGCATCTCGCTCGCGCCCCGTAGCCGGGAGAAAACCGTGCCCTACACGCTCAAGCCATACGACGGAACCGGGGTCGATGCCGACCGCGTCGACTACCTCCACCAGCACGTCGACACCGGCGAGCGCTGGGTCCTCAACTTCGGCCCCCAGCATCCCGCTACGCACACCACCCTCCGCCTCGTCCTCGAGCTTGATGGCGAGCGCATCGCCCGCTGCACGCCGCACATCGGCTACCTCCACTCCGGCTTCGAGAAGCTCGGCGAGCACCTGGACTACAACCAGTACGTGACGATCGTCTCGCGGATGGACTACCTCTCTCCCATCCACAACGACATCACCTGGCACGGCGCCGTCGAGCGGCTCTTCGGCATCGACATCACCCCGCGCTGCAAGGTCCTCCGCACGATCATGAACGAGATCGCGCGGATCCAGAACCACCTCCTCTGCGTGGGCGCCGCGGGCCTTGACCTGGGCGCCTTCACCGCCTTCCTCTACTGCTTCAACCCCCGCGAGAAGATCTACGACATCTGCGACTTCATCGCCGGCCAGCGCTTCCACCCGGATTGGTCGCGCGTCGGCGGGCTCATGCAGGACCTCCCCGACGAGGCCGTCTTCAAGAAGATGGTCAAGGACTTCATCGAGAACGACCTCCCCCGCGCCATCGAGGACACCGAGACGCTCCTCCTCAAGAACCGCATCTTCCTTGATCGCACCACCGGCATCGGCGTCCTCACCAAGGCCGATGCGATCTCGTGGAGCATGTCCGGCCCCATGGCCCGCGCCTCCGGTATCGCCCGCGACCTCCGCAAGGACATGCCCTACCTCTGCTACGCCGAGAACTGGGACGGCCAGGGCGCCCCGGCGGTGAAGTTCAAGGTGCCGGTGGCCAACGACCCGGCGAGCGGCAATGGGGGCGGCGACGCCTTCGCCCGCTTCCTCGTCCGCATCGAGGAGATGAGACAGTCCATCGCGATCATCCAGCAGCTCATCGACGACATCCCCGGCGGCTCGGTGGACGCCTTCGCCGATTCCAAGATGGTCAAGCCCCCCAAGTCCGATGTCTACGGCTCCATCGAAGGCCTCATCCAGCACTTCGAGCTCATCATGACCAACCGCGGCTGGAAGGCCCCCATTGGCGAGTGCTACGGCTGGAACGAGGGCCCCAACGGCGAGCAGGGCTTCTACATCGTCGCCGACGGCACCGCCCGCCCCTGGCGCGTCAAGACCCGCCCCGCCTGCTTCATCAACTACTCCGTCATGAGCAAGATCACCGAGGGGTACATGCTCTCCGACATCGTCGCCATCCTCGGCAGCATCAACGTCGTGGCCGCGGAGCTGGACAGATGAACGAGCAGGCGCCGGCACGACCGACCACGTGGTGGGAACGGGTGGTGTTCCCGGCGTTCGTCATCGCTCTGCTTCTGTGGTCGTGGTCGCGATTCTGGGACGATGGTCATCATTACGTGACCATCCGCAACGGCGGCACCACCACGGTCATGTGGAGCTACACGGACGGGAAGGCCGACGGCGAGAAACCACGCCAGTCATTCACAGGCATCCTCGCCCCGACCGAAATCGCGACGATCATGTGCAGGCCCACGGATCAGATCACCGTCTGGCACGACGGACCCGGCCGCACGGTGATCCCGATCGACGCCGAGACCGCGGCCATCCGAACATCTCTTGACGGCGAGAGACTGGTGGTCAGGGGATTCAAGCTGGGCGAAACGTTTCCCTGAGCACGTGTTGACCACCCCTCAACGCCAGCGGTGATACGATTCCGCATGACCCCTCAGGAACTCCTCGCCCGGATCTCCATCGACCCCCGCATCTGCTTCGGCAAGCCCTGCATCAAGGGCCATCGGATCTGGGTTTCGCTCATCCTTGACATGCTCGCCGGCGGGGCGAAGACCGAGGAGATTCTCGCCGACTATCCAGGCCTTGAGGAAGCCGACATCCGCGCCTGCATTGCCTATGGCGCCGAGATGAGCCGCGAGCGCTACGTGGATGTCCCGATGAGGACATCCGCGTGAGGTTCAAGCTCGACGAGAACCTGGGCGAGGCGTGCGCTCAACTTCTTCGTACGGCGGGGCACGACGTTGAAACCGTGCCGTCACAACGGATGGCCGGGAGCGATGATCGGAAGGTAATCCAGGTGTGCCGCGCCGAGTCGCGGTGCCTTGTCACGATGGACGCCGAGTTCGGGAATCCACTCCTGTTCCCGCCATGGGAATCCCGCGGCACCGTCGTGCTTCGACTCCCGGGCAGAGCCGACAAGGCGCTGCTCATGCTGGCGATGGGCACGCTCGTCCGCGCCGCCGAAGCGAATGACCCTGATCGGAAGTTGTGGATCGTCGAGCCCGCACGCGTCCGCGTCTATCAGCCCGATCGCGCGGACGACCAAGACTGATTGTCACACCACCTGCAGCAGCTGCATCGTCTGCTTGACGATGCTCGGCGCGTCCAGCCCGCACATCTTCATCATCTCATCCGGCGTCTTGGCGCTCTTGGGGATCCGCTTCACGAACATCTGGTGCAGCTTGAACGAGTCGCCCGAATCCAGGATCGCGTCCGCGATCGCCGAGCCGATCCCGCCGCCGTAGTTGTCCTCCAGCGAGATCACGTACCCGCCGTTGGAGTTGGCCAGGTCCAGGAACGCGTCGGTATCGAACGGGAGGGAGTACATGTCCACCAGGGTCGGGCTGATCCCCGCCTTGTCCAGCGCATCCAGCGCCTTGTTGGCCTCGTGCACCATGTACCCGCTGGCCACCAGTAGCACGTCCCGCCCCTGGCTCAGCACCTCGAACCCGCCCAGGTTGAAGACCACGTCGTCGGAGTAGATGAACTCGGTGTCCGGGCGCAGCGTCCGCATGTAGCAGGCGCCCTCGTACTCCGACATCACCCCCGTCAGCGCGTACGCCGCGAACGCGTCGGCCGGCTGCAGGATGTAGCACCCCGGGTTGCCCCGGTGGTCCTTCATCGTTGTCCACGCGCGGAACCACGCCACGTCCGGCAGCGACATCTGGCTCGGCCCGTCCGAGGCCAGCGAGATCCCCGCGTGCGACCCCACGATCTTGATGTTCGCCCCCGAGTTGATCGCCATCTCGATCTGGTCGTACCCGCGGCAGACGAACTTCGCGAACGTCGAGCAGAACGGGATCTTCCCCGCCGCCGACAGCCCCACCGCCACGCTGAACATGTTCTGCTCGGCGATCTTGCACTCCAGGAACCGCCCCGCCAGCTCCGGGTCCTTGCGGAACGTCTCCGCGTACGTCGAGTTCGACACGTCCGCGTCCAGCACCATCACGCGGTCGTTCACCTGCCCAAGCGCCCGCAGCGCGATCCCGTACGCCCGGCGCGTCGCCATCTTCCCCGTGTGCAGCGCCGACTCCATGTCCATCCGCTTCATCATCTCCGAGAAGCCCGGCAGGTCTCCGGCAGTGCTGGTCTTCTCCGGCGGCTCCGCCGGCGGCTGGATCATGAACTGGTCGGAGGAGACCAGCGAGCTGGTGAGCTCGACACGCTTCTCGTCCAGCTCCGACAGCGCCTTCTTCAGCGCGTCCCCCGTCGCCGGCTTGCCGTGCCACCCGCCGCCCTGCGCCGAGGGTGCCCCCCACCCCTTCACCGTTTTGGCCACGATCGCCATCGGCTTGCTGTCGCCCCCGGCCCGCTTGCAGAACTCGTCGAACGCGCCCTTGATCTGGTTGGGGTTGTGCCCGTCGATCGTCCGCACGTCGTACCCGTACGCCCCGAGCTTCGCCGCCAGCGTCTCCGCCGACTGCTGCGGCGAGACCCGGTCCGTCTGCCCGTACTCGTTGCTGTTGAAGATCGGCAGCACGCTGTTGAGCTTGCGGTCGATGATGAAGTCCAGCGCCTCGCTGATCTGCCCCTCGCGCGATTCCCCGTCGCCGATGATGCAGTAGATCCGCCGGTCCAGCCCGTCCTGCCGGGCCGCCTCCGCAAGGCCCGCCGCCACCGAGAGCCCCTGTCCCAGCGACCCCGTCGCGGCATCGAAGAACGGGAAGCCTTCCATCGGGTTGGGGTGCCCATCCAGCACCGAGTCGATCGCCCGCAGCGTCTTGGCGTCTTCCAGCTTCAGCCGGCGCCGGTTCGCGGGGTCCTTGCCCACCATCACCCCCAGCTTGCACGCCGCGGCGTACACGATCGGCACCGCATGCCCCTCGGAAAGCACCAGCCGGTCGGAGGTCGGATAGTCGGGGTAATCGGGGGACCAGCGCATGGTCGAAAACATCAGCACCGTGACGATGTGCCCTAGGCTCATGGCGGTGGTCGGGTGTCCTGCGCCGGCGGCGGCGGTCATTTCCAGCGAGATCTTGTCGAGTTCGATGACCTGGGCGTGCACCACGGCTTCGAATGACATGCGCGTGAACCTCCAAGAGAGGTGATCAAACACAACACCCGAACAGGCCCGCAACCTTGGCGGGTCGTTCTGGCCAAGTGAACAGGGTATGCCTGCCGCGATGATCTTACCCATCTCGGGCGACGAGCCAAGACAGGTTTCGTGCCGCGGCACGAGAGTCGCTTGGCTGTTCGGCCGCCGAGAGTCTGTGGAAAGCCTGTGGAGGGTCTGTGGAGGGTGTTCTCTGACAGATCTTGCCTTGGTGAAGTAGGGGCTCTATCTGTAGCGGCGTGCGCTTGTCGGCCGCGACCGGCGGGGTCGTCCGTCGGCGGTCCGCGCTTCGCGGTACACTGTCCGTGAACCAATACCCGATCCGACGGAGCTGTTTCCCATGAAGGTCATCTGCGATCGCGGCGCCCTGCTGGATGCCGTCAATCTTGTCGCCGCCGTTGTTCCCGCACGAACCCCCTCGCCGCAGCTCTCGTGCGTGAAGCTCGTCGCGACCAAGGGCCCCGGCGGTGCCGGCGAGCTCACGCTGGCCGGGACCGATGCCGAGACCTCTCTCCAGGTGTCGATCGCCCAGGTCGACGTAACCCAGCCCGGCATGGTCGCCATCCCGGCCGACAAGCTCCGCCAGATCGTCTCCGCCGAGGAGGGGGAGCCCACCCTCGCCATCGAGGTCGACGGCGAGGAGTGCCACATCCGCGGCTCGGGCGCCCACTTCCGCGTCTTCGGCTACCCGGCCTCCGAGTTCCCGCCGATCCCCGACTACGCCGCCGTTCTCGCCGGGGGAGGGGCGGCGGGAAGCGGGGAGTCGCCGCGGACCGTCTTCGCGCAGCCCGCGGGGATGCTGGCGGCGCTGGTGAACCGGACGGTCTTCGCCACGGCCCGCGAGACCTCGCGCTACGCGATCAACGGGGTCCTGCTCCGGCGCGACGGCAAGAAGCTGGAGATGGTCGCCACCGACGGGCGCCGCCTGGCCGTGAGCCGCGCCACGCTCACCGGCGCCGACAAGGGGGGTGAGCCGGTGTCGTGCATCGTGCCCACCAAGGCGCTCAACATGGTGCAGAAACTGGTCCGCGACGGGGACGAGACCGTGCGCGTGGCCATCACGGATTCCAGGATCTTCTTCGCCTTCGAGCAGGGCTCGGTCGAAGGCGGCAAGGGCAAGGAGAAGACCACGCAGACACCCCGCGCCATCCTCTCCAGCACGCTGGTCGAGGGCACGTTCCCGCCCTACGACGAGGTGATCCCCAAGGAGCAGGACAAGAAGGTCGTCGCCGACCGCGAGAGCCTCAGCCGCGCCGTGCGCAAGGCGGCGGTGCTCACCAACGAGGAATCCCGCGGCGTGCGCCTGGCCTTCAGCGGCACCGACAAACGCCTCACGCTCTCCAGCCGCGCCCCGGAAATGGGCGAGGCGGAGATCAGCGTCGACCTGACCAGCTACGACGGCGAGAATATCGAGATCTCCTTCAACCCGACGTTCATCACCGACGTGCTGAGGGTGGTGACCGACCAGGAGGTCATCGTCGAGCTGAAGGCCCCCAACAAGCCCGGCCTCATCCGCTCGGCGGCCAACGACTTCATGTACGTGGTCATGCCGGTGAACCTGCCGCAGTGACCGCGGCATGAACCGCCCAACCGATCCATCGACGCACCACCCCGGACAGGGCCGTCCGCGGGTTTGTCGGCACCCGCGCGGCGATGTATCGTCCGCGTCCGTGACCGACCGCCCCGCCGCCCCCCCCGCCGAACCCCCCTCCCTCCGCCGCCCGCACGCGCTCCGTGCCCCCCGGCTCGGCGCGACGCTGGCCCTGGCGCTGGGGATGCTCGTCGGCCGGGCGCAGGCGCGCCAGGAGGCGCCCGAGGCCGGCGCGCCCCAACCCCAGTCCAGGCAACCCGAGACCCAGCCGGCCAGCCCCCCCATCCCCACCAGCGCCCCGGCGCTGGAGCCCTACGAGGGCCGCCTCATCCGCGAGGTGCGGATCGAGGGCCTGAGCAAGGTGCCGCGCCAGTTGGTGGAGAACCAGGTCCGCTCCAAGCCCGGCACCCCGCTCTCCCGCGCGACGGTGGAGCAGGACATCCAGCGGCTCACCCGCCTGGGCCGGTTCCGCAAGATCGACGCGAGGGTCGTCAGCTTCGACGACAAGAGCGTGGCGCTGGTCTACGAGTTCACCGAGACGCCGCTCATCAACGACGTCCAGGCGACCGGCAACCGCCAGATCTCCGACCAGGAGCTGGCGGCGGAGACCTCGCTCCTCAAGGGCACCGCCGTGGACCCGTTCCAGATCGACCGGGCCAAGCGACGCATCGTGGAGCTGTACCGCAAAAAGGGGTTCTACCAGGCCGAGGTGACCATCGACGAGCCCGAGCTGGAGAAGACCGGCAACGTCGTCTTCAAGATCCGCGAGGGCGAGCGGGTCAAGGTCACCGACCTCCGTTTCGAGGCATTCGACGGCCGGCTCTCGTTCACGCCCGGCCAGCTCCGCCAGAGCATCAAGACCAAGGTCGCCAGCGTCTTCGAGACCGGGCCGCTCGACGACGACACGCTCGACCAGGACGTCGGCGGGCTCGTCGCCTACTACCAGGACCGCGGGTACCTCGACGTCCGCGTCGGCCGGCGCGTCACCGATGCGCCCAACCGGCGCGAGGCCATCGTCACCTTCATCATCGCCGAGGGGCCGGTGTACACGCTGCGGTCCGTGCGCGTCGAGCAGGACAACGGCGTGGGCGAATCCAGCGGCAGGCCGCCGGTCGTCTTCACCGCCGAGCAGATCGCCGGCCTGATGAAGATCAAGGCGGGGGACGTGTACAGCGTGGACCGGATCCGCAAGTCGGTGACGGCGGTGCAGGAGGCCTACGGCAAGCTCGGGTACGTCGACGCGAAGGTCGCCCGCACGGAGCTGCGCGACCTGAGCGCGCCGCAGGTGGACCTGATGCTCCTGGTGGTCGAGGGGCGCCCGTTCCGCACCGGGATAAACCTTGTCCAGGGGGACGAGCTGACCAGGGGGAGCGTGATCCGCAAGCAGATCGAGCTCCACCCGGACCGCCCGCTGGACACGACCTCCATCAAGGAGACCAGGGAGCGGCTCGAGGCGACGCGCCTCTTCGAGCCCGGCAGCGTGAAAATCACCATCCAGCCCGAGGATGAGTCCCGCCCCGGCTACCGCGACGTCCTGGTGGAGGTGAAGGAGACCAACACCGGCTCGGTCAGCTTCGGCGCGGGGATCAACTCCGACCTGGGCGTCGTCGGCACCATCAGCCTCGACCAGAAGAACTTCGACATCGCCGACACCCCCGATTCCATCGGCGAGTTCTTCGCCGGGCGCGCCTTCCGCGGCGGCGGGCAGTCCTTCAACATCACCGCCGCCCCGGGCACCGTGAGCCAGAGGTACTCCATCTCGCTGTCGGACCCGTACGTCTTCGGGACCGACTACTCCGCCGGCGGGGCCGCGTTCTACCAGACCCGCAAGTTCAACGAGTACAGCGAGGACCGCTTCGGCGGGCAGGTGTCCGTCGGGCGGAAGTTCGGCGAGCGCTGGTCCGGCGCGATCACCGTGCGGGCCGCCGACATCGACCTGCACAACATCGACGCCGGCGCCCCGGTGGACGTCTTCGCCGTCCAGGCCCCGCACATCCTCACCGGCCTGGGCGGCAAGCTCACCCGCGTCACCGCCGACTCTCGCCTCCGCCCCACCAACGGCACCAAGCTCGAGCTCTCCATCGAGCAGGTCGGCGCCCTGGGCGGCGACTACAACTTCACCCACCTGGGGTTCGAGCACACCGTCTACCTCCCCATCTACGAGAGCTTCCTGGGCCAGCGCACCGTGCTCTCGCTCAACACCAAGATCCATTACATCCCGCAGAGCGAAAACGACGTCCCGGTCTACGAGCGGTTCTACCTCGGCGGGCGCAGCTTCCGCGGGTTCGACTACCGCACCGTCTCTCCCAAGGGCATCCGCAACGACACGATGACCCTGGGCACCGAGCCCGTCGGCGGGACCTGGAGCTTCTTCTTCGGCGCCGAGGTCGAGCAGCCCCTCTGGCAGGATATGGTCTCCGGCGTCGTCTTCGTCGACTCCGGCACCGTCGCCGACACACCGGGGTTCGGCGAGTACCGCGTGTCGGTGGGCTTCGGCCTCCGCCTGTACATCCGCCAGCTCGGCCCCGTGCCGCTGGCGTTTGACTTCGGCTTCCCCCTCCTCAAGCAGGACGGCGACAAGGAGCGGCTCTTCTCCTTCTCGCTGGACCTGCCGTTCAGGTAGCCCAGGTGAACCCCGGGTCGGTGATCCTGTCCGGTGAGATGATGCTGCGGTACATGGGGTGGACGGAGGCCGCGGACCTGATCATCAAGGGCATCGACGGGGCGATCGCGCCCAAGACGGTGACGTACGACTTCCACCGGATGATGGAGGGAGCAACGAAGCTGAAGTGCTCGGAGTTCGGGGATGCGATCATCAAGCACATGGGGTAGGAGGGCAGGCGGGCTCGCTCGGCGGGCCGTTCCGCGCGCTAAAGCCCGTGGCCGTTCAGCCTCCGCCGGCGCTCGGCCCAATCGGGCATGACGCGTGCAAGGAGGCGATAGAACCGCGGCCCGTGGTTGAGCACCTTGAGGTGGCAGAGCTCGTGAGCGATCACGTAGTCGATGCAGCTCACCGAGCACGTCACAAGCTCGGTGTTCAGCGTGATGACGCCGCCGCGCGTGCAGCTTCCCCAGCGGCGAGACATCCGCCGAACCCGCAGGACCAGTCGATCCGTACGCAGGCTCGGGTGCGCATCGAGCATGCGGCCCAACTGCCGCTCGAAGATGAAACTCGACCGATCGCGCAGCCACGACTCGAGCACACGGCCGACCCGCGGCGCGTCCGATCGGCGCCGGGTCGTCACCGCCAGATACGGGCGGTTCAGACGCACGCCCTCGCCCGACCCTTCGAGGAGCTTCAGCCGATACTGCCTGCCCAGATACCAGTGCGTCTCGCCAGCGCGATAGGCGCGAGCGGTTGGCAGCGGGTGGAGGTCGCGAAACCTCAACTGCTGGCGCACGATCCACGGACCCTTCGCTCGAACGCGCAGGTCCACCGCCCCGGGCTCAGCCCGCAGCGGTGC
The DNA here is from genome assembly GCA_041485385.1 of Phycisphaerae bacterium. Lineage (GTDB taxonomy): Bacteria > Planctomycetota > Phycisphaerae > Phycisphaerales > UBA1924 > JBGPJM01. The sequence goes on from JBGPJM010000147.1 coordinate 10,713, forward strand.
CACGACCGTGACCGAAAGATCTGGATCGACGGAAATCGCCAGCGTCTTCCGCCGCCTGAAAACGAGCGTGTAGCCGATCTCGGTCCTGCCGAGCTGAACGGACCGCCGGGCTGGCACGTCGGTAGCGTTCATTCCGGCATCTTGCGAAGAGCAACGACAAACACCTGCTCCATCATCGCGTCGAGCTCTTCGAAGCCGAGCTTCACGCCCTGCTTCGCACACAGTTCGAACACGAGATCCTCTACGTCGCCCCTGATGGCATTCTGAACGTCCCGGTTCTGCTTCCAGTTGACGATCCGCCGCTTCCACATGATCGCATCGACGCCCGCGGCCAGTTCGGCGCCCAGTTGCCGTGCGACCTCCGGGGCCGTCCCGTCCTTGCTCAGACCCTCGCGCACGATGCCGAAGTACGCCCGCTGAATCTCGTTCCCACGGAGGGCCTCGGGTGTGTCGTCCCCTGTGTGCTCAACGACGCTGCTCCGAACCTCTTGGACACGCCGCAGATACTCAAGCTCCGTGATCCGCCGTGCCTTGAACGCGGCGATCGCGTCTTCCAGCAGCGTGGAAAACTTCTTGTAGAACGCGGGATCCTCATCCATCCGCGCGGTGATGGTGGCCTTCGTCCGGTAGGCGATGGTGTCGGCCTTCGACGCCGGGGTCTCGAGCCTCTCGATTTCCTTCGCGAACGCGGCGGCATCGAAGATGTTCACCAGCGGCGTAAGCGTCGTCACCTCACCCGCGCCGACGTGGGCGTCCAGCAACTTCTGGATCTTGCCCTCGTACTCCTTGAAGTCCACGGCCTCGGCGTAGCGCCGCCTCACCGCGGCACGCAGCGTCAGGAAGAACTTCAGGTTGGCTTTGTACTTGGTCACCTTCTCCGGCGACGTGGTCTCGATGAAGGTGACGGTCGAGAGCGCTACGGCGAGGGATCGTCCATAGTCTCGCAGCCGCTCGTAGAACTTGATGCGCTCGACCTCATCGGCAAGGAACCGCTCGTAAGCCTCCTCGTCCCGTTTGTTCGTGATAGTCTTGAAGACATCCCACAGGTCGGAGTGCCGCTGCGGCAGCTTCTTGACCTCCTCGCTCACGTCGGTAACAACGCCCTCGACTTCCGCGGCCTCGAACTCCGCCAGGCTGCCGTAGAGATCCAGCGCCTCATCCAACCGCTGGAGCACGCCGCAATAGTCGACGATGTACCCGTAATCCTTGCCATCGTAGAGCCGGTTCACACGGGCGATGGTCTGGAGCAGTTCGTGCCCCTGCATCGGCCGGCAGAGGTAGAGCACGGTGTTCCGCGGAGCATCGAAGCCGGTCGTGAGTTTGCTGACGACGATGATGATCTCGGGTGACTCGGAGTGTTTGAACCCGCTGATGAGTTGTCGCTGGTACTCCTTCTCGGTGCCGTACTTGGCCATCATGGCCTTCCAGAATCGAACCACCGACTCCTTGCTCTCGGCGTGGATGTCGTCCTCGCCCTCCCGCTCATCGGGTCCGGAGATCAGCACCTCCGATGTGACCTGCCCGAACTCATCCAGGAACTCCTTGTAGCGCAGCGCCCGCTCCTTGTCAGGCGCCACGAGCTGCGCCTTGAAGGGGGTCCCCTGCCAGTTGTCGACAAAGTGCTTGCCGATGTCACAGGCGATCAGGCGGATGCGCTGCAGGGCCTTGTTCAGCGGGCGCTGGCCGCTGAACTTCCTCTTCAGGTCGTGGGCCTGCTCTTTGGAGAGGTTGGCGGTGACGCGCTCGAACCACGCATCGATCGCCTTCTGATCGACGGTCTGATCAACGTGCCGCCCCTCGTACAGCAGGGGCACGACAGCCTTGTCCCGGACCGCATCATGGATCGTGTACGGCGGCTCGA
>JBGPJM010000148.1:0-12459 GCA_041485385.1 Phycisphaerae bacterium
CCAGTTCCGGTTGAAGCGCCGGAAGGGGAGGATGGCGGTGAAGGTGGACCGGTCGATCCGCTTCATTTTGATGCCGCTGCGGAAGGCAAACGGCAGCCAGATGAGCGAGAAGATGCGGTGGAAGAAGTTGTTCTTGGTGGAAAGGCGGCTGAGGTAGGCCTCGATGCGGTCCAGGAGCGACTTCCTGCGGCGCGGGCCGGACGCCGGTTGTGGCGACGGCTCCGCGAGCGATCCGGCGGGCTCGGGCGTGCGCGCGACGGTGTCCGGCGCGCTCGCGGCGGTGAACGGAGTCGGCGGTGCTGTCGTCACGGTCTGCTGGGTCACGGGCGCTGGTCCGTCTGGCTGAGGGATGATAGTGGGGGCCGCGCCCGAAGGGAGAGCGGAGTGAAACAGCCCTCAGGTGCGGACGAGGATGATGGCCGTCTGATCGTCGGCGGGCTTCCCCCCCCTCCCCGCCGCCCCCGTCCCCGCCCCGGTGCCTGTGGCAGCGGCGGAAAGGGCCTCGAGGATGTGCGAGGCGGATGCGCCGTGGGCGAGCATGGCCTGGCGGGCGGCGTGCAGCACGCCCGCGACGCCCAGCGCGGCGCTTGGCTTGGCGAGGGCGCCGGTTCGGTGCTCGTAGTAGCCGTCGCTGAGGAGGAGGAGGGCGTCGCCGCGACCCAGGGTGAGCGTGGAGGGAGCCGGGAGAACTAGATCGGGGTCGATGCCGAGGGCGAGGGTGTCGGCGTCGCGCTGCTCATGGGCACCCTCGCTTCCACTGTGCCTGGCGCGGAGGATGAGGATGGGGCTCTGGCCGCACGAGAGGTACTCGAGCGTGTGCGTGGCGGGGTCGAGGATGCCGAAGAAGGCGGTGATGAAGCGCCCGAGGGGGAGGCTGGCGGCCAGACGTGCGTTGATGTGATGGACGGTGTCGCGGAGCGGGATGCTCAGGCTCGCGGCGAGGCGGAGCATGGACTGGAGCTGGGTGACGGAGAGGGCGGGGCCGATGCCGTGGCCGGTGGCATCGGCCATGAGGAGGAGGAGCGGCGAGAGTGCCGAGCCAGGAGTGCCGGGGCGGGGAAGAAGGAGGAGGTCGTAGGTGTCGCCGCCGGTCTCCTCGGCGGGGATGGTGCTCGCGGCGAGGTCGTAACCGGGGATAGATGGGAGAGCCGCGGGGAGGGTGGCCTGCTGGATATCGCGGGCGATGCGGAGGTCGGCCTCAATCTTGTTCTTCCGGCGCTCGGCATCGATGAGGACGGCGCGCCGGATGGCGACGGCGGCCTGGGAGGCCAGGGCGCGGGCGATGGTTTCGTCGATGGTGGTGAAGGTGGCACGGGCCTCCGGCCCGTGAGTAGCAGGGCCATCCTGGCCCTGATTGGGAGGGGTGGAGTTGGGGGGGGAGGAGGGTACGGGCGGGACACCCGTGCCGCGTTTGTTGAGCACCTGGGCCACTCCCTCCAGGTGGCCGCCGAAGGAGAGGAGGGGGACGGTGAGCATGGTGCGGGTGCGAAAACCGGTGAGGTGGTCGACCTCGGGGTTGAAGCGAGGGTCGGCGTAGCAGTCGGGGGTGTTGATGATGGTGCGGGTGCGGGCGGCGTCGCCGGCGAGGCCGCGGGTGAGAGGGAAGCGGAGCGAGCCGTTGACGCCGTGGGCCTGGGTGGCGAAGAGTTCGGCGGTGGCGTGGTCGTACTGGAAGACGCTGGCGCGCTCGGCGTCGAGGCAGTCGCGGAGGGAGTCGATGATGAGGGAGAGGATCTCGCCGAGGTCGCTGGAGGCGGCGAGGCGCTCCATGACCACCAGCACGCGCTGCCAGACGGCGGCGGGGATCGGGGGGGAGTCGTGGTCGATCTGGTCGGGCATCGCGGGGGAGTATGGGCGTGGTGGGTGCGGGGGGCAAGGGGAGGGAGGGGGCGCTCGACCGGGGCGATCCAGCGCCAAGGGTCACGGGCGGGACGACCATGCCACTACGTGGCACCTGTACCGGATCGGTCAGAGTGCCGGGACGCGCAGCCGCCGAGTGTGATCTCCTGTTCTGGGTGGAGCGGCGGCTCCGTATTCCGACTCGAACGGGGGATTCGATGCAATCCTCGCACAAGAAACCTGGCAGATCGTGCCGGATCCTGTCCAACAGCGCTCCTCTCGACCGTCTCTCTTTCTGAGTGCGTATGCCCGCCGCGAGTGGAATGGATACCCCGGCCTTCGCTGGCCGGGCGGCGCCTGCGTTTGTGTCGCCAGCCCGAACGGCCCAGGCCGGCGATCGCGCCATGGTCGATGCGGCCGAGAAGGAGATTCCAGAATGAACTTCAAGATGTTCTTGCGTCGTCGCTCAGCGGCGCGGGCCCTTTCCGTGATCATGCCGGGGCTCCTGATCCTTCTTCCCGCGCGAGTGCAGGCGCAGCACGCACAGGCTGACTGGAGCCCACAGGACCGCCGCTTCGGCAACCTCTACTCGGCCACCGACTCGCAGAAGCAGATCGCCCTCGATCCGGCCACCGGCGACATCTACATCACCGGCCAGTCCAAGTACTCCGGCCAGCAGACGGCCATCACTACCTGGAAGTACAACTCGGCCGGCGTCCTGCAGTGGACCAAGAAGTGGACGAGCGGCACAGCCGGCGCGCCCAGCGCGCACTACGGCGTCGCGGTGGCCTTCAGGGAGCTCCCCACGAGCCCGCCGACGAAAATCGTCGCAGTCACCGGCGTCGCCGCCGGTCCGAACGGGCTGGACTGGATCACGATTCTCTACGACGAGCTCGGCAGCTACCGATGGGGGACGACCACACCCGTCCGCTACCATGACGGCGCGGCCCACGGCGACGACAGGCCCGTGGCGGTTGGCATCGACGCCGCGGGCAACGCCTACGTGACCGGCTCGGTGGTCGGATCCGGCACCGGCATCGACATCGACGTCGTTCAATACCCGTTCAATCCATTGGGCACCGGCTGGACGTTCTCCTGGTCGAACATCAGCGCCGCCCAGGAGGACAGGCCGCTCGACATGGAGGTGTACGACCCGCCGGTCACGCCGGCGCTGCTCACGCTTCCTCAGGGCCCGGCGGGCGTGTACGTCACGGGCCACTCGTACAGCCTTAGCACCGGGAACGACATGGTCACGTTCGGGATCTCGCTCTCCGGCGCGCTGGCCTGGAAGCAGGAGTACCAGGGCCCGGGGACCGATGTGGGAACCTCGCTCAAGGTCTTCCAGATCAATGATCCTTCTCAGCCGGCGAGCACCGTCCACGTCTTCGTCACCGGCTACTCCTTCAACGAGCTGACCGAGACGACCGACTACATCACCACCGCCTACGACGCCCTGAACCTCGGCGAGCCCGTCTGGACCGCCCAGGCCGATAACGTAGATGTCGTTGTGACCAATGTACGGGTACGCCCCTCCTCCGGCCACCATGTCCGTCGCGCGGTCCTCCCAATAGCTGCTGCCCGGCGGCGTCGTGTCGAACCGTGCCGCGTGAGTGAGTTGGCCTAGCCAGAGTTCCGATCCATCGACCGCGTCGTAGGCCACGGTCGCCCAATCCCAGCCTGACGATCCTCCCCAGGATTCGCCGGTGACGAAGACGCGGATGATCGATTGGTCAGTCATGTCGTACTGTACCTGGATCTTGCGGGCGAAGTCGTCGGCGCCGATGCCGAAGTCGTAGAACCGTACCGGTTCAACGGTGCGAACTTCAACTACGTGACCATCCGCTACAACGCCGCCACCGGCGCCAAGGACTGGCCCGGCCAGCCCGCCTACGACAACGGCGGCGACGATGTGCCCAGCGCCATCGGCCTCTTCAACAACGGCGCGTCTTCGAACCTGCCGTACCTGGTCGTCCTCGGGCGCTCCCCGGGGACCGGCGGCAACCAGTACGCGGCGATCAGGTACAGGCAGCTCCTGCCGTAACCCATCCTTTTCGATCGCGCGCCCTTGCCGGGCGCGCGATCGTTTTCTCGCTTTCCGGGCCAGACAGCCTCACCAAATCCGTAGGTATTTGCATGGTCATCAATAGTTTTGCGAGTACGGTTGTACCTATGCGGCGCTCTATGCAGCCGAACTTCCTCGCACGGATGGCCGTCGCGCTGCTGGGTCTTTCTCTGCCCGGCACCGTCCTAGGCCAGGTCGTGGAGCTCCTTTCGCCCACGCCAACGTACGGCGGCGGCTTCGGCTACCCAGTCGCCGCCGTACCCGATGCCGACGGCGACGGCCACGAGGACATTGCCGTCGGTGCCTTCGAGGACAGATCGCCAACTCACCGCGGGTTCGCGCATCTCTTCTCCGGCGCCACCGGCCAGGCCATCCACTCCTTCTGGTCACCCACGCCGCCGCCGCTGGGGGGCGGCGACTTCGGCCGGGCCGTCGCGGGCGTACCCGACGTTGACGGCGACGGCTTCGGCGACGTCGTTGTCGGCGCCCACCTGGAGAGCTTCGACGGCGGCAACAACGGCTACGGCATGGCCTACATCTTCTCCGGCCACACCGGCGAGCTCCTGCACACGCTCCGCTCACTGGAGGAGCACTTCGCCGGCAACTTCGGGTACACCGTTGCCGGAGTTCCCGACTTGGACGGCGATGGGCGCGGCGAGGTCATGGTCGCCGAGCATGTCTTCGACCCGGTCCGGGTCTACGTCTTCTCCGGCGCGACCGGCGCGGTGCTGCACATGCTTGAATCCCCGACGCCGGGCGGTCTTGGTGACTTCGGTGAGAGCCTCTCCTGGATCCCGGATATCGACGGCGACGGGGTCCCGGATCTCCTGGTCGGTGCGACGGACGAGCGGGTCGGCCCGACCTCGTACGGTCGGGTCTACGCCTTTTCCGGCGCCACAGGGCAGCTCATCCGCTCCTTCGACGCGCCGGCAGCGAACGAGTACTACTTCGGCAGCTCGGTTGCCGGGCTGCCCGATCTCGACGGCGACGGGCGCGGGGATTTGGCCGCCGGCACCCTGTACACCGGTCTCGTCGATGATCCTCTGCGGCACGCGGGGATCGTGCACGCCTTCTCCGGTGCCACCGGATTGTTGCTGCGGACCCTCACCTCCCCCCATGCGCAGGGCAGCGGCAGCTTCGGATTCGCCGTTGCGTCGGTGCCCGACGTCAACGGCGACGATATCGGCGACCTGGTGGTTGGCGCGCCCGGCGAGACCTTTCCCGGCGGCCCATCCAGGGCCGGCGCGGTCTACGTCTTCTCCGGCGCCTCCGGCTCGCTCGTTCGTGCACTGCCCTCGCCGCACCCGGTCACGGAAGGTTCATTCGGCGTGGCGGTCGCCGGCATCGGCGGAGCCGGACCCGGCGGCCGCGGCGAGATCGTCGTCGGCGCGAGCAACGAGGGTTTCGGCGAGCGCGCCTACCTCTTCAGGACCTGTCCCGCCGACTTCAACGGCAACGGCGTCGTCAACAGTCAGGATTTCTTCGACTTCCTCAACGCCTTCTTCGCCGGCAGCGCCGACTTCAACCGCAGCGGCGTCACCAACTCCCAGGACTTCTTCGACTTCCTCACCGCCTTCTTTGCAGGCTGCCCGTGACGGTTGCCGTCTCGCGCTGGCAGCTTGCGCCGGGTGCCGCTCTCGTTCGCCCTGCGGGCGAGGAAAAGAAAGGGAGGGCCCTCCCCGGGGGCTTGCTCGCAGAACCTCGCCGCGCCCCCGGCAACGATCGTGTGCCCTGCGAGCGAAAACCCCGGCCATGTGCATCATTCCGTCTCACGCGGCGAACATGGCTTCGATGAAGTCGTCGGGGTTGAACTGCTCGATGTCCTGGGGGGTCTCGCCCAGGCCGATGAACTTCACGGGGATGCTGGTCGCGGCCTTGATGGCGATGACGATGCCGCCCTTGGCGGTGCCGTCGAGCTTGGCCAGGAAGATGCCGGTGATGGGGACGACCTTGGAGAACTCCTCGGCCTGGCGGAGCGCATTGGACCCGCTGGTGGCGTCGAGGACGAGCAGGGCCTCGTGGGGGGCGCCGGGGATCTGCTTGGCGATGACGGAGCGGATCTTGGCGAGTTGCCGCATCAGCGGATCCTGCGTGTGCAGGCGCCCGGCGGTGTCGATGATCAGGATGTCGATCTTGCGGGAGGTTGCGGCCTGGCAGGCGTCGAAGGCGACGGCCGCGGGGTCGCCCCCCTGCTGGCCCTTGATGACCTCGACGCCGAGCCGCTCGGCCCAGATCTCGAGCTGGCGGACGGCGCCGGCGCGGAAGGTGTCGCACGCGGCGAGGAGGACCGACTTGCCCTGGGAGCGGAAGAGGTGCGCGAGCTTGGCGATGCTGGTGGTCTTGCCGGCGCCGTTGATCCCGGTGACGAGGATGACGGTGGGGGGACTCGGGGCAAGCGCCAGGGGCGGGACACCTGCAGCGCCCCAGAGCGACTTGAGCTCGCGCTTGATGTACGCCAGCGCATCCTCGCCGCGGGAGAGCTTGCCTTCCAGGGTGTCCTTGCGGAGGCCGTCGATGAGGCGTGTGGTGGTGGCGACACCGACATCGGCCTGCAGGAGCGCCGTCTCGATCTCCTTGATGAGCGCTTCATCGATATGGCGGCCGGGGAGGAAGGTGCGGACATCGGAGAGGAGGACCTGGCGGGTCTTGGCGAGGCCTTGTTTGAGGCGGGAGATGGTGGATTTGAAGATTGCCATGGAATGAAGTGAAAAGTGAGCAGTGAAAAGTGAAAAGAAGAAGTGAGCAGTGAGCAGAAGAGGATGCGGAGAAGGGGGACGCGGCAACGCGGGGATTGGGACGGGGAAAGAGAAGTGTCGCCTTGGAGATCAGGTGGGATCGGGCGGGAGCGGGCCGGGAGTGGTTTCGGGAGTGGATTCCGGGGTTGCTGGATGCTTGAGGACTTGTTTGAGGATCTTGTCGAGGAGGCCGTTGATGAAGGCGGGGGATTTTTCGGTGGAGAAGGTCTTGGCGAGCTCGACGGCTTCGTTGACGACGATCTTCGGCGGCGTGCCGGCGAGGGTCATCTCGTAGTGGGCCAGGCGGAGGATCGCGCGGTCGACGGCGGCCTGGCGGTGGGCGGGCCAGGTTGGCGCGAGGGTCTGCATGGCGGCGTCGGCCGCGGAACGGTTGTCGAAGGCGGCCAGCGCGGTGCGGAAGGCCTTCTCGCGCTCGCTAGGGGTGAAGTCGCCGGGGTCGTCGAGGAGGTCGGCGACGAGGGCGTGGGGGTCATCGGCGGGGCCGATCCCGCCGCGGGCGTCGAGCTGGAAGAGCGCCTGGAAGGCCAGTCGGCGGATATCGCGCGGCGTGGCCATCAGCGGGGCTTCCTGGGGCGGGCCGGGCGGTTGGCGGCCTTGTCGGGGAAGGCGAGGGGGAAAGGGCGTGAAGGCGTGGAGGCGTGGGGGCGTGAGACGGAGGAGGAGAGGGCGCGGATTTGCGTAATGGTGTGGAGAAGGGCGTGCATGGCCTGTTCGCCCTTATTCCCGTGCGCGCCGCCGGCGCGATCGCGGGCTTGGCGCACGTTGTCGACGGTGAGGACGCCGAAGGAGACCGGGACGCCGGTGGCGATGGTGACGCTGGTGAGGCCCTGGGCAACGGCCTGAGCCAGGTGCTGGTCGTGCGAGGTCTCGCCCTTGATGATGCAGCCGAGGGCGAGCACGCCGTCGAAACGCCCGGTTCGCGCGGCGGCGAGGGAGAGGGCGGTGAGCTCGAAGGAGCCGGGGGCGTCGAGGATGGTCAGCGCTTCGGGAGCATGGCCCGAGCCGGCGAAGGCGGCGCGGGCGCCGTCGAGGAGGCGATCGGTGATCGTGGCGTTGTAGCGGCTGGCGACGATCGCGACGCGGGGGGGTGGCATGCGTGTGGGCTTGGGCATGGGGAGTGCTGAGTGCTAGGTGCTGGGTGCTAAGTGGGATCAGGCGGGGGTTGGAGGGGTGACGAGGGCGGGGGAGGAGAGGGAGGAACGAGGGTTGGTAGCACTGACCGGCAAGGCCGGTCAGTGGCACGGGTGGTGCCGTCAACACAAGGACCGAGAGGGGCCGGTAGGATACGCGCGATGCGAAGGATGCTCCTGCGGCTGGCGCCGGTGCTGCACTTGACGAGGGTGACGACGGCGTTTGCCGCGGTGGCGAATGTGTGGTTCGTCATCCTGTGGACGCGGGCGAGCGGGGAGCACGAGGGTGCGCCGGCGGCGCTGCGGGACACGGCCGCGTGGGTGCTGCTCCTGGGCGGGGCGGTGAACGCGCTGGGGCTGTTTGCCTACGGGGCCGCGATGAACGACCTGCTGGACATCCGGCGCGACCGGATGTTTCACCCGGAGCGGCCGCTGCCCTCGGGTGGCATCTCCATCGACTGGGCGATCGCCCTGGTGGTGGGGACGCTCATGAGCGCGGTGCTGGGGGCGAGCGTGCTGGGGATGGGGGCGGTGCTGCTGACGCTCGTGGTGGGCGCGGCGGTGTTCTTCTACAACGCGGTGGGGAAGTTCGTGCCCGCGATCGGGCTGGTGCTGCTGGGGCTGATTTACGCGGGGCAGATGGTGGTGCCCAACCTCAGGCTGGTGTTCGTGTGGCCCGTCTGGCTGGTGATGACGCACTCGCTGCTGGTGGGCGGGCTGTCGCACGTGCTGGGGCGGAAGGTGCCCGGGGTGAGCCGGCGGGCGACGGTGGTGGCGGTAATGGGGTGGGCGTTCTGGACGGCGGCGATGCTTTATGCAGGGTGGTGGCGTGCGAGTGGCGACGGCGGGCTGTGGCCCGAGTGGGTCATGGGACGCGCGGCGATCTGGCCGGCGGTGCTGGCGGCGCTGTTCGTGGCCATGGCGTGGCGCAAGGTGCGCGTGCACGGGGCGGGGCCGCGTGCGGCGGAGAAGGTGGCCAGGTACGGGGCGCTGTGGCTGGCGCTGTACGCGTGCGCGTGGCTGGGCGGGCAGGGGTACTGGAACGAGGGGATGATCCTGGGGGCGCTGACGCTGGCGGGGTTTTTGGGGATGACGGTGCTCCGCGAGCTGTACGGCGTGCTGGAGAGGCCGCTGGGGTACCGGAGGTAGGGGGAACGCGGCGGGGGGCGGTGCCACGGAAACGAAAGTTCAGGATCGATTGTCCAAGCGAGCGCTCCAGGCTCGTCTCTCTATCAGGAAAGACGATTTGCGTCGACGAGGGGCTCCGCCGCCTCGTGCGAGATAGTTGAAAAAAAGTTCCAGGTCATGCGCCGATGGAGGGGAGTTGAGCCTCTCTCAGGTGCACGCTTCGACTGCGGACAGCCCGCCGGTGGCCGGTCCGGTTCCCCTCTCCTCCCGGAGCCGTCTCGGGCGGCGTCGGATACCGGTCAATCCGATCCGGCCGCAGCGGGGCAGTTGCGGCGTGCGAACCGGGCGGGTCGGGCCTTCCGGGGAGCTTCTTCAGATGCCCTCGGGGGGCCTGGACGCGGCAGCGGCGCGGCGCCGGCAAGAGCCGGCGCCGCGTCGCCGCTCGGGCCGACCGAGAAATTCCGGCGCATGGCCACGGCCGGGCACAACGAATCCCGGCCGCGGCGCACAGACGTCAAGGACTCTTCAGCGTCAGTCGGTTCAGCAGCCGCCGAAGAAGGCGTTGAGGAAGTCGAAGAAGTCCTGGGAGTTGACCATGCCGTCGCGGTTGAAATCGGCGGGGCAGGAGGGTGGCAGATCGGGGAGGCGGGCGACCCAGCCTTCGATCTGGCCGCTGGGGTTGGTGCCCTCGCCGACGATGACGGTGCCGTCGCGCGAGATGCCCCAGGCGATGGAGAGATTCCAGCCGGTGACGTCGAGGCCGTATTGCGTGGTGAGCACGTCGCGGAGCCGGCGCATGCCGTGTGCCTGATCCCAGATCATCGCCTCGCCGACGGTGAAGGTGTTATTGAGGTTGCCGGCGCCGACGATGGTGCGGCCGTCGCCGGAGATGGCGAGCGCGCCGCTGTTGACGTCGCCGCCCGGCAGGTCGCCCAGGCCGACCATGCCGGTCGCGGCCGTCCATCGGAACGCCTCGAACCCCGAGGCCGAGGTGCCCCAGCCCACGACGATGGCGCCGTCGTCGGAGACGTTGAATGCGACGCTCTCGTAGCCGCCGCCGGGGAGATCGCCGAGACCGACCATGTCGGTCGCGGCCGTCCATCGAGAGGCCTCGCGCCCGGCGTCGGAGTACCCCCAGCCGACGATGACGGAGCCGTCGGCGGAGGCACCGCCGGCGAAACTGTCGAATGCTCCGCCGGGGATATCGCCCAGGGCGACCATGCCGCCGGCCTGGGTCCAGCGGAAGGCCTCGAAACCGTTGGCTGACACACCTTGGCCGACGATCGTGGAGCCGTCGCCGGAGATGCCTGTGGCGACACTATCGAACTCGCCACCGGGGAGATCGCCCAAGCCGACCAGGCCCGAGGCGGCGGTCCATCGGAAGGCCTGCGTGCCCTGGGGCGAGCCGCAGTAGCCGACGACGATGGTGCCGTCGGGCGACATGCCGAGCGCCTCGCTGGTGGAGGTGCCGTCGGTCATGTCGCCAAGGTTGATGGCGCCGGTGGTGTGGGTCCAGATGAACGCCTTGTAGCCGCTGGCGGCGGTGTACGAACCGCCGCCCGCGACGGCGCAGCTGCGGTTGGAGGCGGAGCACCCGGCCTTGGCGAAGGGGGCCGGGGCGGCGTGCCCGAGGCCCTCGAAGCTGGGCTGGGCGAGGGCGGCGCCGGCAAGGCCGAACGGCAGGGATGCGCCGGCGGCGAGGACGATGGAGCGAACTCGGGGCATGTCTGTTCTCCTGGTGCGGCCGTCCATTTGGGCCGCGGGCTGTGTGGGTCGCATATTCGGATGCGGCGTACAGGAACGCGACGACCGGGGCGAATACCGGTCAAGAAAACCGCCCGCCGGCGCGTGGGAGCGGGCGGAATGAGTGAGCGATGGGCCGGGGTGTGCAGCGAGCGAGCAGGCCCTCCCTTCCGGTCGCGCTCGCGCCAAGACGACCCGTACACTCCCCGCGATTCCGCAGACGGAGCTTGCGGGAGGGGCGATCGCCCTCGATAATGAACGCGGCGGCGAGCGCGGGGGCCCGTCAGGTTTCCCGCCACCGCCGCGGAGCACACCGCCATGCCGGCCCCGGAGGATGTGACGCGACTGTTGGACAACCTCGCTGGAGGGGACAGTGGGGCGGTCAACCAGTTGCTCCCCCTGGTGTACGACGAGCTGCACGCGCTGGCGCAGCGCCAGCTCCGGGCGGAGCGGCCGGACCACAGCCTGCAGGCGACGGCGCTGGTGCACGAGGCGTACCTGCGCCTGGTCGATCAGAAGGCCGTGCAGTGGCAGAACCGGGCGCATTTCGTCGCGGTGGCGGCGACGGCCATGCGGCGGATCCTGGTCGATCATGCGCGCGGACGGGCGCGGCACAAGCGAGGGGGCGACGGGGCGCGCGAACGCGTGTCGCTGGACGAGGCGCTCGTCGTGGCCTTCGAGCGCGATGCCGGGCTGCTGGACCTGGATCAGGCGCTGAACCGATTGGGCGAGCGGTCGCCGGAGCGTGCCAGGATTGTCGAGATGCGGTTCTTCGGCGGGTTGACGGTGGAGGAGATCGCGGGGGTGCTGAGTACCTCCGTGAGCACGGTGAACCGCGAGTGGAGGTATTCGCGGGCCTGGCTCTACCGGGAGCTGGGCGGGAAGACGGCCGGCTCCGGCGCCCGGGAGGGGTCCGATGCCGATTGATCGCGAAGAGCTGGTCGCCGAGATCTTCCAGCAGGCCGCGGAGCTGCCCGAGGCCGAGCGAGCCGGCTTTCTCGGTCGGCGCTGCGACGGCGACACCTCGCTGCGCGCCGAGGTCGAGGCCCTGCTGGACGCGGACGCGCGTGGCAAGAGCGAGAGCTTCCTGACCCCGCCGGTGATTGCCCCGGGCTCGGTGAGCGACGCGGTCACCCGCGCCTCTCCCCCTTCGCCGTTCCCCGCCGCCGCCGCGGCCTTCCTCCGCGAGATCGTCACCGGCGAGGCGGCCGCCGGCGCGGGCACGCGGATCGGGCGGTACCGCGTCCTGCGCGTCATCGACTCCGGGGGCATGGGGACGGTGTACGAGGCGGCGCAGGAGCAGCCGCGCCGGACGGTGGCGCTGAAGGTGATCCGGGCCGGCGTTGTCTCGCCGGCGATGCTGCGGCGATTCGAGTACGAGGGGCAGGTGCTGGGGTCGCTGCACCATCCGGGGATCGCCCAGGTGTACGAGGCCGGCACGCACGCGGGCGCCTCCGAGGGCGAGAGCGGCACGCCGTACATCGCGATGGAGCTTGTCGTCGGCGCCCGGGCGCTGGTCGATTTCGCCGTCGCCGCCGAACTCTCGTTGCGGCAGCGGATGGACCTCATGGCGCGGGTCTGCGACGCCGTGCAATATGCGCACCAGCGCGGCGTGATCCACCGCGATCTCAAACCGGAAAACATTCTGCTGCAAGCCGGCCAGCCGGTGATCGCGGACTTCGGCATTGCGCTCGCGGTCTCGAACGCAGGCGGCGGGCGCATTACGCAAACCGGGATCTCCCTCGGCACGCCGCAGTACATGTCGCCAGAACAGGCGACGGGCGATCGCGTGGTCGATGGA
>JBGPJM010000149.1:0-12424 GCA_041485385.1 Phycisphaerae bacterium
CGCTGGACGTCATCCCGGACATGACTCGTGCGGACGTCACCACGACCAACCCCCCCCCTCCCCCGCTCCCTCCGGCCGACCGCGTGCTCGTGCAGGGCACCGGCAGCTACGGCTCCCGGGCCTCCCTGGTCTGCCGCCGGCGCTACCCGGACCCGGTGGTCGGGCGCACCACCGTGCTGATCGATTACACCTGGACCGCGCTCGAGAACATCACGCTCGCTCCGTCCCCGGACGGGCGAGGCAACGACGCATTCCGGCTGGTGATGCTCAGCAGCATGCTCGCCAGCGCCCAGCAGGGGCTGTACGACGCGAGGTACCTGGCGATCAGTGATGTGCAGGGCCGCCGCCGGACGATCGAGCTGAGCGACCAGGTCCGCAACGCGCACCTGTTCCCTTCGCCGCGCCCGACGGCGGTTGGTCGCTCGTTCGCGCTTCTGAAGGACAACGCGGCGACGTGGAACCCCGGAAGCCCGAGCATCGAGGTCGAGGTGCTCTCCGTCCAGGGCGCGACGGGCCAACTCGGCGTGCAGGGGTACCGGGCCGACACGACGAACCCCAATGACGACTCGCTCTCGGTGTGGCTGGAATGGGTCGATGCTCCCGCCGTGATCGGGGCGGGCGCGGTCATCCAGGTTTCGCTGCGGGTCACCGCCACTCCCGCGACCGACCCCGGCGACCTGAACCACGACGGCGCCCGCGGCTGCGCCGACGTCGCCCTGCTGGATTTTCAGCTCGGGCGCACCTCCGCCGACCCGCTGTTCGACGCCTACGCCGACCTTGACCACAACGGCGTGATCAATCAGGCCGACCGCGCCCTGCTGCTCGCCTCGCTCGATACCCTCAGCGCGGACTGGAACCACTCCGGCGGCATCAACAGCCAGGACTTCTTCGATTTCCTGACCTCGTTCTTCGCCGCCGACGCTGATTTCAACGCCGACGGCGCGACCAACTCGCAGGATTTCTTCGATTTCCTGGGGGCGTTCTTCGCGGGTTGCTGACCGATCGAGTCGCCCCCCGCCCTCCCCGCGTCCTCAGCGGGCGCCGGGCGCCGAGCGTGCCGCGTCGTCCGACTGCCGCTTGTCGGTGACCACGTGCCCGCGAGCGACGACGATCACGGTGCTGCGGAGCGTGGAGATATCCGCCAGCGGATCGCCCGAAACGCAGACCAGGTCGGCCGCGAAGCCCCGGTCGATCGTCGGGCGATCAAAGGGCGGCGAGCGAGACCACCCGTGGCCCGAGGTCAGGAAAAACCAGCCGCGGACCCGTTGGCGGCACGGGCCGGCGATGGTAGAGTTGATGTCTCCACCAGCAGAGAGGGCGCACGATGAGAAATGCACGCTCGGGGCGACGTGTCGCGGGGATGATCGCGGGCGCGGGGCTCGCGGCCGGCTCCCTGCCGGCGATGGCCCAGACCGACTGCTCGCACACCGGCCCGGACGTGATCGTCGGCGACATCACCGGCGTGTCGAACTACGCCTCCAGCGGCGACCTGGAGGCGTTCTCCCTCGGTGGCAGCCTCTGCAACACCGGCAACATCTGGGTCAACTTCAACGGGAGCACGAACCAGCACCCCATCATCACGCAGAACCTGTACCGCCTGAAGACCGTCGACGGTGCGGCGAGGTTCGAGCAGATCGGCATGGGGTGGGCCTTCCACACGTTTTTCGCCCTCAGCAGCCAGCTCTGCTGCACGAGCTGCCAGGCGACCGACGGCACGCACCTGGGCGTCCGCTGCGCGGATCCCGAGACGGCCTCCCGCATGGGATCGCAGTCCGGCCTGGGGCCACGCTACCAGGTGAACGCGTCCACCGGCGCGTTCCTGTACCCTCCGGCGAGCCCGCCGTTCACCGGCACCGTCGCGCGCCGGCTCCAGGCGCACATCGCCGATCTCGATCCGGCGCAGTTCGGCGGGGGGCAGAATTTCCTCGAGGCGCTCACCCTGGCCTCCGACGACGCCACGGCCGGCAACAGCGTCAACAACGCCTCGTACCGCGCCTGCACGATCAGCGGCACCGGCAGCGCCTGGAACATGGCGCTGGCCGGGACCACCCACCGCGAACAGGCGGCGGTCTACGCGTGGCAAGGCGTTGACACTACGGTCACGGTGCAGGGGGCGAGCATCCCCGGCGACGGCCGGTTCCTCGTCGCCGCCCGCGCGACCGATCTGGGCGCGGGCCACTGGCGCTACGAGTACGCCGTCGAGAACCTCACGTCGCACCGCTCCGGCCGGTCCTTCTCGGTGCCGCTCGCGCCGGGCCTGGTCGCCGCCAACATCGGCTTCCATGACGTGGACTACCACAGCGGCGACGGCGGCGGCAACGTGAACTTCGACGGCACCGACTGGCCCGGAACCCCGGCCGCCGGCGCCGTGACCTGGTCCACGAGCACGTTCGATCAGAACGCCAATGCCAACGCGCTCCGCTGGGGCACGCTGTACAGCTTCCGGTTCGACACTGACTCGCCCCCCGCGACCGGCGAGGTCGCCATCGGCCTCTTCCGGCCCGGCACGCCCGATTCCGTGACCGTCGGCGGCCTGCCCGTCCCGTCCGCGCCTCCCTGCCCGGCCGATTGGAACCACTCCGGCACGCTCGACAGCCAGGATTTCTTCGACTTCCTCCTGGATCTCTTCGCGCTGCCTCCCGCGGCGGACTTCAACGGCGACGGCCTGACCAACAGCCAGGACTTCTTCGACTTCCTTGTCGCGTTCTTCAACGGCTGCCCGTAGGAGCACCGGGAAGTCACGGCCGTGCCGGCGGTTTGGCTCGCGCGGGTCCGGCGCGTCATCGCGCGCCCGTCGGCGGGTTCGCAACGGTCCCGCCGCCCGTTTCGCCGATAACAGCCAGGGGACTGTCCAAGGAGACCGCCCGTGTGCCGCTTCGTCATGTACATGGGGCCCCCCCTGACCCTCGCCTCGCTCATCACCGAGCCGGTGAACTCGCTCATCAACCAGTCGATCCACAGCCGCGAGCAGGCCGAGCCACTCAACGGCGACGGATTCGGCGTCGCCTGGTACGCGCCGCGCCTGAGCCGCTTCCGGCGGTGTTCCGCGCCATCACGCCCGCCTGGAACAACACCAACCTCCAGAGCCTCGCGCGCGTGACGTGCAGCGGGTGCATCCTTGCTCACGTCCGCGCGGCCACGATGGGCGCCGCCGCCGCCGAGCTCAACTGCCATCCCTTCACCGCCGGTCCCTACGCCTTCATGCACAACGGCGACGTCGCCGGGTTTTCTGCCATCCGGCGCTCGATGCTGGAGAGGCTCTCCGACGAGGCCTTTGCCTCGATCCGCGGCAACACGGATTCCGAGCACGTCTTCGCCCTCTTTCAGGACCAGGCCCGCGAGACCCGGCGCCCAAGCCCCCGCTCGCGCAACAACGGTTCCCGTTCCGCTCCGGCGCCCCTCGACCCCGCCGAGCGGCTCGCCGATGCGCTGGGGCGGACGATCGAGCAGGTTGTCTCCATGAGCCGCCGGGCCGGGGTCGAGAAGAACAACACGTATCTGAACATCGCCGTCTCTGACGGGCGCTGCGCCGCCGCCTGCCGCTTCACCACCGACAAGCCCGAGGAGGCGCTCTCGCTGTACCTGCACAGCGGCACCCGCTACGTCTGCGATGGCGGCGTCTGCCGCATGGTCAACCCTGCGCGCGGCAAGCGGGCGGTCCTGCTCTCATCCGAGCGTCTCAGCGACGACCCCGGGTGGGAGGTTGTCCCGAACAACCACATCGTCGTCATCCGCGAGGACCGGTCGGTCTTCCGGCGAGAGTGCGCCGTCGTGGCCGCCTGACCCCCCAATACCGGGAAATCCGGGACAAAACGGACGGACTTCACCGATTTAGGGTGCAAAATCCTATTGACAGATACAGGACATACCTGTATCTTCGGACATTGCATTACCCCCGGCAATGGTTGCCGCGGGGTGACAATGCATTCAGTTTTTTTAATATTGGAGATTCGAATGTTCAAGCGCACCGCGATCGTTGCAGCTGTGTGTGTTGTCTGCGCGAGCATGGCAGGAGCGACGACGTCCAACAAGGTCAAGATCAAGGAGTTCACTCCTGTGGGGCCCGGCATCGACGCGAACCCTAACGCCGATGGAACCGCGCACCTCACCTATGACCCGGTGACCGATACAACCGAGGTCCGGCTCACCATCACCAGCTTCCTGCCCAACACCGTCTACGGCGTCGAGGTTTCGAATGACGCCGGCCAACTGCTCCTCGTGAACGACGCGATCGTTACCAATCCCGCGGGGAACGGCTCGATACGGATGGTGGCGCTCCAGAACGGCACGGTGCAGACGGTCGTCAAGATCTTCCAGTTCAACGGCTTCCCTGACACCATGGACATCGTCGATGCCGACGAGGAGCGGGCGATCGGCGTTCCCTGATCCGTCCGAACCTCGCCGAGCAGCACCCTGATTGACCGCACGGCCCCGCGTTTCCCGCGCGGGGCCGTTCTCGTTCAGGATTCCTTGCGCCAGGTCGACGTCCGGCCATGTCAGCGTGATGAACGGACCGACTCCACCATCTGCCCGAGGCGCTCCAGTCCCGCCTTCAGGTTCGGAGTCGGAGGCCCGAAGCTGAACCGCACGAACTTCTCCAGCGGCGATGTCCCGGCGCGCTTCTTGTGCGGGTTCACGTCGAAGAACTCCCCCGGCACCGTCAGCACCCTGTGCTTGAACGCCTCGCGCATGAACCCCATACCCGTGCTCAGGGAAGCCGGCAGCTCCGCCACCGAGCCCCATGCGTAGAAGGTGCCGCCGCCCATCTCCGGCCTTCCCGGGAACTTCACGCCCAGCTCGCGCAGGGCGTCCAGCGTCAGCCGCCGCTTGCGCGCGAAGACAGCCCGCACCGCCGCCGTCTCCTGGTCCGCCCGCCCGGGCTCCAGCACCGCCACCGCCGCGCGTTGGATCGGGCGCGACGGGCCGCCGTCGATGAAGCTCCCCGCCGCCGTCAGCGCAGTGATCACGCTCCTGGGCGCCACCACCCACCCCACGCGCCACCCGGGGTACCGGAAGCACTTCGTCAGCCCGTCGAAGATCACCACCGGGTCGCGGTTCACATCCTCGACGTACGCCGCGGCACTCACCGGCCCGTCGCCGGGCGCCCCGTCAGCTCCATAGATGTAGTGCGAGTAGAACTCGTCCATCAGCAGCGTGCACGACCGCCGGCGCGCCATCTCCACCCACGCCGTCAACTCCTGCCCCGCCACGACCACCCCGGTCGGGTTGCACGGGTTGCTGATCAGGAGCGCCCCGATCCCGTCGCGCTGCACCCGGGCGTCCAGCTCGTCCGGATCGATCCGGAAGCCATCCGCGCCCGGCAGCTCGATCCACGTGGGGTTGAGCCGGTGGAACGTCGTGAGCAGGTCCTCGTACGCCGTGTAGTCTGGCGTGAAGTACCCCAGGCGCACGCCGTCAAGCGACGCCCCCGCGCGCGTGAGCGCCGCCCGCCCGCCGGGGGCCACCGCCACGTTCTCGGCGGTGTACTGCGACGCCTTGCCGCGCCGGTACAGCCGGTTGTAGTGCGCGGCCACGGCCTCGCGAAGCTCGGGGATCCCCTCCACCGGCCCGTACGCATGGTCCGCCGGGTCGATCGGGATCTGGTTCATCCGCGGCGGGGCCCCCTCGATATCGCCCACCTCCGGCTGACCCTGGCCGAGGTTCGACCACGACGGGTCGCCCATGCGGAACCCCACCTTCATGGCTTCCACGTTCACACGGATCACACCCATGAAGGGCAGCTGCCGGAACGCCGCGCAGGATTCGCTGGTGGTCATGGCCCGCATCGTAGCGGCCCCTCCCCGGAGCGCGGCGGCTCTGGCGGGCGTGCAGCCGCCGCGCTACCGTCGCCCGAAGGAGCACCGCCGCATGGCCAAGGGTCAGCACCTCTCCCACCACCAGCACGGGATCGTGAAGCGCTACTACGCGAACCTCGACACCCTCTCCCTGCAGAAGCTCGGCGAGATCGTCTCCGACCTCTACCTCTGCACCGACGCCAGGAAGGCCGCGCCGATGTGGAAGCGCGCGGAGCAGGCGCTCGCGAAGGCCGGGGCCGACCCGGCGCGAGTCGGCAAGCTGCTGGCGGATCGGAACGTCGAGGGCCTGGCGAAGCTCGTCGGGGAGCTGAGCGGTCCCGGTGGCGCTCCCGGGCCGGGCGCGCGCCGCTGAGCGGCGCACCGAGCCGCTGGGATGTTCCCCGTCTTGCTCCCCGCCTCTCCGCGCTGCGAGCGGACCCCCCGGGCTGTATCATCTGCCGATGGACCACACCGCCTGGATGCAGCGCGCTATCGACGAGGCGCGGGCCGGGATCAGCGCGGGCCAGTCCCCTTTCGGCGCAGTCGTCGTCCGTGGGCCGGCCCTGGTCGCCGGGGGCCACAACGAGGTCTGGCTGCGGACCGATCCCACCGCGCACGCCGAGGTCGTCGCCATCAGGCGCGCGGCCGCCTCCATCGGTTCCATCGACCTCTCCGGCTGCGTGATGTACACGACGTGCGAGCCCTGCCCGATGTGCGCCGCCGCGATCCATTGGGCGAAGCTCGACGCGGTCTTCTTCGGCGCGACCATCGCCGATGCGCAGCACGCCGGCTTCACCGAGCTCACCCTCCCCGCCGCCGACCTCTACCGCCTCGGCGGCAGCCGGGTTCGGCTGGCCGACGGCATCCTCGGTCCGCGGTGCGCCGCGCTGTTCGGCGAATGGACCGCCCGCGCCGACCGGCGCGTGTACTAGGCTCTGTCTGACGAATGTTTTCAGCGCTCGACGCCCGACCCACGCCGCGCACGCGGGTGCGCGTCGCGCATGAACTGAGCGGGCCCGCCCGAGAATCGGGCGAGCCCGCTTCAAATGGCCGCGGCGCCTGGCCGGCGGCCCTCACCTTGGGCAAGAGCCGCCGTTGACCGGACACGCATGCGCCGCCGCCGGCTCCTGCGCCGCGCCCGCGTGGATGCTCGCGGGCGGCGCCTCATCGTCATTTCCGACCGGCCGGCGGGAGCGGCCCGGCGATCATCTCCCGCGTCATGCCGTCCATCGGGTAGTGCCTCATCAGCGCCTCCCCGAGGTTCAGCGGCTTGGCCAGAACGAAGTAGCACGTGCATGCGTAGTGCCGGCTAGCGAAGTTCACCGCCCGCACCAGGCTGTCCTGCGTCGTACAGACCGTCAGCGTGTCTCCCTCCTGCGACAGCGGCAGCACGCGGAACTGCCAGGCCTGGCGCCGGTTGATCGTCCCCAGCACCGCCGGGTCCGGCGGCTCGATCGTCGGGTCCACCCATTCCGCCAGCTGCGCGAACTGATCCGACCAGGCCTTCTCCACCGCCCGGGCGCTCACGCCGAACAACTCCTCGGCAAGGTCGCCGAACGGTCGTCCGCTGCTGCGCTGCCGGTCCAGGACCGCCTCGCATTGCTCACGCGTGATCACGCCCTGTTCAACCAGCAAGTGTCCGATAGGTACCGACATGCAATCGCCTCCAACAAACGGCTTATCCCGGGGCGCTCGCGCCGGGCTCCTGTTACCGCTCACCCCGGCGGCCCGTCGCTTCTTCAACGGCGGCCCCTTCCTGCCTCGCTCGTCCCCCGCTCCCCGTGCCTGCATCGGCCCCCTCCGGACGCGGGGCGCGGGTGGCAGTCCGGCGGCGGTCGATTTGCACGCCCCGGTGATGCGCACGCGGCCTGCGGCGACTGCGCGCTCCAGCGCGCCCGCTCCAGCCGTTCCGGCTGGCCCGCGTGTGTTGATGATGCAGATCAGTCGACGCCCGACGCGCATGCACGCCGCGCGGGCACGCACCCCGTCCGGTAAGGCCGCTCCGTGCCCGCCGGCCGCGCGGGGCCATCGACGGACGGGCTTCCGCGGCGTGCCCACGACCCAGAACGCGCAGGCGCCGCGCAACGTCCGATCAGGCTGGTGTGTCGGGACCTAGGCCCCCGGCTCGATCGTCACCCGCAACCCCCTGCTCCGGAACTGCTCCTGGTACAGTTCGGCCCGCTCCTTGTGCGTCCTCCGGACCAGGGCCACTCCGTGCACGTGTGCGCGCATCATCACCGCGCCGGCCCGACGATCGTCCAGCGCCGCCAGTTGCACCAGCGTGAGCACGACGTACCCCATCGAATGGATGTCATCGTCGTGCAGCAATACCCGATAGGGGGGGAGCTGCCTAGCCGCCGGCGGCGAAACCGCCGGATGCGTGCCCGGAATGGAGGTGGGGCTCGGCAGCGTTCCGGTGGTCGAGCCCTTCGAACTGGCGTCTTGATCCTGACCCATCGCAGAGCCTCATTTGACGGTCCCGCCCATGCAGAATCGAGGCTTCCCTTGGGCGGGTATCAAGCCCGGTCTTTGTACCTGATCGGCCTCCTCGTCGCAAGCCCTTTGCACACGGACAGCCACCGGCCTCCGTCCCGCGGCGGGCACGCCGCCGCGGTCCGGACGGCGGTTTTCATCGCCTGGCCGCTCCTTGCCCGATATCGCCAAGGCCACAGCGGTCCCGGCAAAGCCTTGTTTTCTCCATCCTGGTCGGGCATACTTGAGTGAACTCCGGGCGCTGGCAATGCCCCGCACGGAAGGAGCCACCATGTTCGAGTTGACGATCTGCACCGCCGCGGGGGACGTGCTCCGTCGCTATGACCTCTCCCGCGTGGCCAGCAGCGGCAAGCGGATCCTCATCGGGCGTGCCGAGGACTGCGATATCCGCATCAAGAACGGCTCGGTTTCCCGCCATCATTGCTCGATCGAGGCCACCGACGACGACGAATGGATCGTTCGCGATCTGGGCTCGACCTGCGGCAGCTACGTGGGCGGCGAGCGGATCGGCGAGGTCGAGATCGAGCCGGGCCTGGCCATCACGATCGGGCCAGCCATCCTCCGCTTCGAGTCGGTGGCCGGACGCGTCGCCGCCGACCTCCAGAAGGAACTTGGCGAGGAGTAGGTCGGGGCGGCGGCGGGCTCCGGCAGGCAGGACACTTGCGTGCCGAGTGCTTCCCAGGCCCCGGACCGAACGTTTCCCTGCATTGCACCTGGACTTGGTGAGAGTCGGACGCTCGCGGCCGACGCGTTCAGGTCCTCTGCGTTCATCGAACGACGGCTTGCGCGACCGTCGGCCGTTGAAGAATCCCAAGAGTCGGATTGCGCCGCGCCCTTCGCCCCCGGCGATCCCGCATAGAGTTGCCGCTTTCACAGGGGCTCCCGTGAAGCACTTCCTCTCGATCCTCTCGACCCCGACCGACCGGCTCCTGGCGATCCTCAACGGCGCCATCCGTCTCCGCAGCAACCCCGAGCCGATCCTGCGCGGGCGCACCCTCTGCTGCCTCTTCGAGAAGGCGAGCCTCCGCACGCGCGTCAGTTTCGAACAGGCCGCCGTGAAGCTGGGCGGGCACGCGCTCACGCTCTCGCAGTCCGAGGTCGGCATCGGCAAGCGCGAGACGCCCGAGGACATCGCCCGCGTCCTTTCGGGCATGGTCGATGCCATCATGGCCCGGGTCACGGCGCACAGCACGCTCGAGCGCATGGCCGCCGTCTCCTCCGTCCCGATCATCAACGGCCTCAGCGAGCTCTCGCACCCGGCCCAGGCCCTCGCCGACGCCCTGACGCTGATCGATGAGTTCTCCCCCGGCGACCCGCGCGCCATCCGCGGGCGTACCGTCGCCTTTGTCGGCGATGGCAACAACGTCGCGCGCTCCCTCGCCGTCATCTGCGGCAAGCTGGGCGTGTGCTTCAACATCTGCTCTCCCCCCGGGTACGAGCTGGACGGCGCGTGGATCAAGAAGGTCACCGCCGCCGTCCCCGGCATGGCCCTTTGCGTCTGCGCCGACCCCGTCGAGGCCGTCCTCCACGCAGACGCCGTCTATTGCGACACCTTCGTCTCCATGGGCCAGGAGGACGAGCGCAACAAGCGGCTGAGCGCGTTCGCCAAGTACCAGGTCAACGCCGAACTCGTCGAGCAGGCGCCCGAGCACGCGATCGTCCTGCACTGCCTCCCCGCCAGCCGCGGCGTCGAGATCACCGACGATGTCATGGAGGGCGCCCGCTCGCGGGTCTTCCCGCAGGCCCACAACCGCCTCTGGGCCCAGATGGGTCTGCTCGCCGAGCTGTTCGGCTGAGCCGCCCCCCCGCCCCCCGCCCCCGCAACCGATGCACGATCCCGACGACATCCCCCAGCGCGAGCCCGATCCGCGCCAGCTGCTGCTGATCGTCGTCGGCGCCCACCCGCGCGCCGAGCTCACCGATCGCCCCGTCGCCTACCGCCTCCGAGACCGCATGCTCGCCTGGCTCCAAGCACGCCCCGGGCACACGCTGGCGCCGCTGGTGGTCTCCGACATCTGGTACCTCAACGACGACGAACTCCGCGCCCGCCCCACCGTCAGCATCGGCCCGCCGGCGATTAACGCGCTCACCGCCATGCTTGCCGGCAAGCTCCCCAGCGCCTTCGTCGTCGATGATGTCCTGATCGTCCAGCTCGACCCCGGCCTCGCCGAGCCCGTCGCCTGTTGCTGGGGCAACGATGCCGCCGGAACCCTGGCGGCCGCCGAGGCCTTCTGCCAGCGGTACCTCGACCAGTTCATGGACGCGGCAACACGCCAGGAGGGCCGATGACTACTTCCCGACACAGAACGTCGCGAAGATCCGCCCGATTACGTCGTCGGGCGTCACTCGCCCCGTCAGCTCCCCCAGCAGGTCCATCGCCTCTCGGAGCGACCCGGCGACGAGCTCCGGCGATTTCAGTGTCCGCGCTGTCTCAGATTCGCCGACCCGGCGTATCGCGTCCCCCAGCCGCTCGCGTGCCTGCGCGATCACCCGCCGGTGACGCGGCACCAGGAACCCCCCCTCCCCGCCCACATCACCGCCCCCGTTCCAGGCCGCGTCGGCGATCGCCTGCCTGAGCGATCCCAGATTCCACCCGTCCAGTGCACAGACCGGCAGCATCGCTGCGGCCCCGGCACCCCCAGCGCCACCGTCCGTCGCGGGCGGAAGGTCCGCCATCGTCCGCACCCGGATCACCGGCCGGGCCGTGCCGCCGTGCAGATCCAGCGTGAACCGTCCGGCCGGATCGCAGTGCACCACCACGTCAGCCGCGCCAACGGTCTCTGCCGCGAGCCGTTGTGCCCGGGCGTCGATCTCCCCTCGCTCTCCCGCGTCCGCATCGAGCCCGGCCAGGTCCACGAGCCGGACCCGGCCGGCCCCAAGGGCCTCGGGCCCCAGGTTCAGCTCCTCGGCCAGCACGTCCCGCGTCGTTCCGGCCAGCGGCGACACCACCGCCCGCCGGCGCCCAAGGAGCGCGTTGAAGAGCGTGCTCTTGCCCGCGTTGGGCCTCCCCGCCAGCACCACCGTCGGGAGCCGATCGGCGCGCTCCGACCCTCGGCGGGAGCCGACGTGGGATTCCAGCTCGTCCGCCAGCGCGCCCAGGCGCCGCGAGAGTGTCGCGGGCGCGATCGGCACCACATCCTCCTGGTCGGTGAAGTCGATCCCCGCCTCGACGAGCGCCAGCAGCGTCGACAGTTCATCGGACCACGCCCGGAACTGTCTGCCGCTCTCCCCATCCAGCACCCGGCGCGCCGCGGCCAGCTCCGCCTCGGTCCGTGCCGCGATCGTCGCCGCCACGCCCTCGGCCTGAACCAGCGAAAGCTTGCCGCCGAAATAGGCCCGCGCCGAGAACTCTCCGGGCGTCGCCTCGCGCACCATCGGCAGAGACGTCAGCAGCGCGAGCACACGCTCGACCAGGGCCGGGTTGCCGGGCAGGAGCAGCTCCGCCGCGTGCTCGCCCGTGTACGAGCGGGGCGCCGGGTACACCAGCACCAGCATCGGCAGGCTCAAGGCCCCCGGCGTCAACCCCGAGGCCGCGGGCAGCCGCAGCCGCGCCGCCGCCACCGACGGCCGCCCGGGCATCGCCACGGCCGGCTCGAACGCCCCGGCGAGCACCGCCGGCACCTGCGGGCCCGAAAGCCGCACGATGGCGCGCTCCGACCGCGCCCACCCCGAGGCCGCCGCGGCAATGGTGTCGCCCGTGTGCACGCCGAATAGTAGAAACACGCCGCCCAGCGCCCGGCCCGGTGATCCGCGAGGGCGGCGCGCGGCCTTTCAGCGCCTGGACTACTTCACTTTCCTCTTCGCCTCCATCGCGCGCAACTTCTCCGCCATCTTCTGACGCTCCAGGACCTGTTCCTGGAAGCGCTGGAAGAACCCCGGCTTCTTCGGTCCCCCGTTGTCCTTCTTCTTCGGCGCCAGCAGATCGAGCTTGTCCACGTGCGAGCGGATGTAGCGCGATTCGAGGATGCCCAGGGACGAGTTGCAGAGGAAGTACAGCGCCAGGCCGCATGGCGCGTTGTACATCAGGAGCGGGAACATCCCGACCATCATCACCTTCATGATCTTCTTCTGCTGCTCCTGTTCGGGCGTCAGCGGAGTGGTCGAGGGGGGGGTCAGGTACTTCTGCTGGATGAAGA
>JBGPJM010000150.1:0-12291 GCA_041485385.1 Phycisphaerae bacterium
AGCAGTGAGCAGTGAGCAGAAGAGGGGGTGGAGGACGTGGGTGGGTCGCGGTCAGACCTCTGCGGCACCACTGCGCCGCGGGAGGGGTGGGGGAGACTTGGGAGAGGGGGAACGAGGGCGACGAGTGGTGGCACCCGGAGGAGGGGCCCCGCCGCGTGCCCGAGCTTGCGCTCGGGGCTCCCTACGCTGTTGATGTGATGCGTGAGTACCGGGTCATCGTGATTGGTGGGGGGCATGCGGGGGTGGAGGCCGCGTGGGCGGCGGCGAATCTGCTGCCGGAGGCGGGGTCGGTGGCGCTGATCACGCTGGACCCATCGAAGATGGGGGTGATGTCGTGCAACCCGGCGATCGGGGGGCTGGCGAAGGGGCAGATCGTCCGCGAGATCGATGCGATGGGCGGGCTGATGGGGCTGGCGACGGATGCGACGGGGATCCAGTTCAAGGTGCTGAACGCGTCGAAGGGGGCCGCGGTGCGTGGGCCGCGGGCGCAGTGTGATAAGCATGCGTATGCGGAGGCTGTGCAGGGGCTCATCGCCTCTCGCCCCGAAATCGAAGTCATCGCCGGCGCGGTCGAGCGCCTGGTGGTCGAGCGTGGTTGCATTACTGGTGTGGTCGTCGCGACAGTCTCTCTGTCGGCTTCCGCCGTCGTTCTGACCACGGGCACGTTCATGCGCGGGCTGATGCATACGGGTGAGCAGAAGACACCTGGCGGGAGGTTCGGCGAGGCGCCGGCTGTTGGGATCTCTGGTGCGCTGAGGGAGCTGGGGTTCGAGCTCGGGCGGCTGAAGACGGGGACGCCGCCGCGGCTGAAGCGTGACAGCCTCGACTGGGAAGCGCTGGAGAACGCTCCCGGTGACGCTGAGCCCACGCCTTTCAGCGATCTGACGGAGCAAGGCAATGGGGTATGGGCAGTGGGCAATGGAGGAGGGGAGAGGCGATTCCCGGCGCTGGAGCAGGTGGATTGCCGCGTGACGCAGACTACGGCGGCGATTCATGAGCACATACGGGCGAACATTCATCGGGCGCCGATGTACTCGGGGCAGATCGAGTCGGTGGGGCCGCGGTACTGCCCTTCGATCGAGGACAAGGTGGTGCGGTTCGGGGAGCGGGAGAGCCACCACGTGTTCCTGGAGCCGGAGTCGCTGCGGGATGACTGGATCTACTGCAACGGGATCTCGACGAGCCTGCCGGCGGATGTGCAGGATGTGATCGTGCGCTCGATGCCCGGGTGCGGGCGGGCGGAGATCTATCGGTATGGGTACGCGGTGGAGTACGACATGGTGCGGCCGCACCAGATCGCGGCGACGGGGATGACCAAGCTGGTCGAGGGGCTGTTCCTGGCGGGGCAGATCAACGGGACGAGCGGGTACGAGGAGGCCGCGGGGCAGGGGCTGGTGGCGGGGATCAACGCGGCGCGGCGGGCGCTGGGGCGCGTGGGGGTGACGCTGGGGCGCGATCAGGCGTACATCGGGGTGCTGATGGATGACCTGGTGACGAAGACGCCGCTGGAGCCGTACCGGATGTTCACCAGCCGCGCGGAGCACCGGCTGATCCTGCGGGCGGACAACTCGGCCGATCGGCTGACGCCGCTGGCGATCGAGCTGGGGCTGCTGGACTCGACGGAGCTGGGATGGCGGCGGAAGGAACTGTTTGCGCGGCGGAGGGAGGACCTGGCGGCGATCGGGCGGGCGATCGATACGACGAAGGTGGAGGGTGTGCCGCTGGCGGATCTGGTGAGGCGGCCGGGGTTTGGGGTGGGGGAGTTGGCTGGGGCGCTGGCGCCGGGCCACGCGGCGCTGAGCGCCCGGCACTCGGCACTTCTCACGGCGCACACCGATCGGGTGTACGCCGCGTACATCGTGCGGCAGCAGGCGGAGATCAAGCGGCACGCGGAGCTGGAGCGGCGGAACATCCCGCGGACGGTGGACTACCGGGTGCAGAGTTTCAGCGTGCTGAGGACGGAGGCGCGCGAGGCGCTGGCGCGGTTCCGGCCGGAGACGTTCGGGCAGGCGGCGAGGCTGGAGGGGATCACGCCGGCGGACATCACGCTGCTGGCGGTGTTGCTGAAGCGGGAGACGAGGGCTGGAGGGAAGACCAATGCGTCCACAGAGAACACAGAGGTGGACACAGAGGCGACAGAGGGGGAGTTGGGATGAGTGTTGAGAACTCGGGGCCTTTCACACAGATCCTCTCTCTGTGATCTCTGTGTTACCTCTGTGTTCTCTGTGGACGGATTTGGGGCGGGGTACCATGCGTGCGAATGCTGGTCCTGGGATCGACAACCGAGCACGCGGGGTCGGACACGGTGCTGGCGCTGCTGGTGATCCTCGCCGCGGCGGCGGCGGTGACGATGCTGGCGCGCCGGATCCGGCTGGCGACCATCCCCGGGTATCTGATCACGGGGGCGATCATCGGGCCGTTTGCGCTGGGGCTGGTCTCGAACCCGCAGAGCATCCAGTCCATCTCCGACCTGGCGATCCTGATGCTCATGTTCACCGTCGGTCTGCACCTGGACCTGGGCGCCGTGCGCGGCGGGCTGGTGCCGGTTCTGGGGCTGGGCGTGGTCTCGACGCTGGCGAGCGTGCTGCTGGGGTGGCCCCTGGGGATGGCCGCGGGGCTCTCGGCGCCGGTGGCGCTGACGGTGTCGATGGCGCTGTCGATGTCGTCGACGGCGGTGGTGCTGCGGCTGCTGCAGCAGCATCGCGAGACGCACAGCATGCACGGGCGCGTGTGCTTCGGCGTGCTGATCACGCAGGACCTGCTGGCGCTGGTGATCCTCGCGCTGCTGCCGCCGCTGGCCGAGTGGTCGGGCTCGGGCCTGCGCGGCATCGCCGGGGAGCTGCATCAGGACGTGGCGCTGGCCGGGCCGCACTCGCTGCGGCTGATCCAGGCGGGCGCGCTGGCGCTGGGTGGGATCGCGCTGATGATCATCCTCGGGCGGGTGCTGCTGCCGCGGCTGCTGGCGGAGGCGGCCAAGGACAAGAGCGCCGAGACGCTGCTGGTGCTCTCGGCGGCGCTGGCGCTGGGGGCGGCGGTGCTGACGGGGGCGCTGGGATTCAGCCCGGAGCTTGGGGCGTTCCTGGCGGGGTTCCTGCTGGCGTCGACGCCGTTCCGGCACCAGCTCTCGGGGCAGCTTGCGCCGATGCGCGACCTGTTCATGGCGGTGTTCTTCACGGCCGTCGGGCTGGAGCTCGATCTGCACGCGGTGGTGGCCAACTGGTGGCTGATCGCGCTGGGGCTGCCGGCGCTGCTGATTGTGAAGGCGCTGGCGATCGGCGCGTCGACGTGGGCGGCGGGGGCGACGGCGCCGACGTCGGCGCTGGCCGGGGTGTCGCTGGCGCAGGCGGGGGAGTTCAGCCTGGTGATCCTCGCGGCGGCGGGGCCGGCGACGGAAGGGGGGAGCGGGTACGGGATCATCCCGGCGGCGGCGAGCGGGCCGGTGATGGCGCTGGTGGTGCTCTCGCTGATCATCACACCGGGGCTGTTCGAGCTGGGGCACCGGCTGCGGCCGCGATTCGCGTCGATCCCGCCGGCGCGATGGCTGATCAGCCCCGATCTGCGCGAACACGCGGAGCCGGGCTCGCAGCCGGCCCCCGAGAACGACCCACAGCCGTCGTCGCCGCGGCACGTCATCATCGCCGGGTTCGGCGTGGTGGGTCGGAACATCGCCGAGCACTTCGGGGCGCGCGGGATCCCGTTCACGGTGATCGAGCTGAACCCGGCGACGGTGAAGCGCCAGCAGCAGCTGGGGCGGTCGATTATTTTCGGCGACGTGGCGAACGCCGAGGTGCTGGAGTCGGCCGGGATCCGGCGGGCCGACGCGGTGATCCTGACGATCCCCGATGACGATGCGACGCTGCGCGCGTGCCGCGTGATCCGGTCGCTGGCGCCCAAGGTGTTCATCGCCGCGAGGACGAGCTACTTGAGCCGCGCGATCCAGGCGACTGAGCTGGGCGCCGACCAGGTGACGGTGGAGGAGGTGGCGACGGCGCGGGATATGGCGGCGCAGGTGATGGCGAAGCTGGGCGGGCCGCGGCCGGCGGTGGCTGTAAACGGCCAATCGGGCGCGGCGGCGCCCGCGGCGGCGGGGGCGGAGCCGCCGGCGTAGGAGTGGATTTCGCGAGACGCCCCCCCCCGCCCCGGCGTCAGTCCTTCATCAGTCCTTCATCATGCGGAGCTCATCGCGGAGGATGGCCGCGAGCTCGTAGTTTTCTTCCTCGATGGCCATGGCCAGTCGCTGCTTGAGCTCGCCCTTCTCGCTGACGGGGAGCTTGGGGGTGAGGGAGTCGCGCATGCCCTTGAGCATCTGGACCTCGCTGGATTCGTCGAAGGTGTCTATCTGGCCGGTCTCGGAGAAGTGCTGTCGGAGGGCGTCGAGGCCCTCGTCGATGGCGTGGAGGGCGGCCTTGGGCTCGTTGTCCTTGATGGCCTGGCTGGCGAGGGCGCGGGCCCGCATCATGGTGATGTAGGGGCGGAACTGCTCGAGGATGGTGCGGTCGGACTCGGTCTGGCCGTGCTTGGCGCAGAGGTCCAGGACGCGGAGGTTGCGGGTGGTGTCGCGCACGACGGCCTCGAAATCTTCCAAGACCATCATGCAGACGTAGCGGTGGTAGTACTGCACGGCCTCCTCGCGGAGCTCGCGGCACTCGTCCTCGCTGAGGCTGAAGCCGGCGGGCGAACCCGATTGCGCGACGTTCTCGTCGAGGCGGGCCTCGTGGTACTCCAGCAGGCTCTCGTAGCCGCCGGGACGCTGACCGTCGGGGCGCCCGGTGACCTGCATCTGCATCATCCCGAGATCGAGGCGGAGCTGGACCCGCGGCTCGCCGTCGTCGCCCTCGATGATGCGAACGTTGATCTTGCCCGGCTCGTAGGGCCAGTCCTGCAGAAGTTTGGACAGATCGGAGCTCACGAAGAATCCTCGGAGAAAAACGCGCGCACGGGGGCTTGAACGGCGCGTAAGCACCTACTATATCTTCGGGTGTCGAGAGACGATCGTTTCACCCCTGACAACGGAACCGAGAATGTGTACCTCACGGCCCCATAACTGTCCGAGGTGGTGGTGTGGATCGGCCGATCGTGGCCGGGAAGGTTCCTGCGGTCTCAAGCCGAAAACGTCACGGGTCGATGCAACCAGCTGCGGGAGGTAGACGAACGGAAGGACGGCCGCCTCTTCTGTCGGGCGGCCGGTTCTCCGGCGGTTCTCGCCAAACAAGGTGACCCACGTGCGTGCTGTGAATGCTACGGGAAGTCCGGCCAGGGCGGAGTTGCAGTCGGGTCTGCAGCTGTACCTGAAGCAGATCAACGAGACGCGCCTTCTGACCGCGGAGGAAGAGAAGGAGCTTGGGTGGTCGATCATCAACGACAACTGCCCGGCGGCGCGGGACAAGATGATCCGCGCGAACCTGCGGCTGGTGGTGTCGATCGCGAAGAACTACTCGAACCGCGGGCTGGCGCTGCAGGACCTGATCGAGGAGGGGAACGTGGGGCTGATGCGGGCGGTGGAGGGGTTCGACCCGGCGCAGGGCGCGCGGTTCAGCACGTACGCGTCGTGGTGGATCAAGCAGGCGATCAAGCGGGCGCTGATCAACGCGGTGCAGCCGATCCACGTGCCGGCGTACATGGTGGAGCTGATCGCGCGGTGGAAGCAGGCCTCGACGAAGCTGGAGCGCTCGCTGGGGCGTCCGCCGTCGCTGCCGGAGCTGGCCGAGGAGATGGAGCTTCCGCTCAAGAAGATCCGGATCATCAAGCGCGCGGTGAAGGCCTTCCGGGCGCCGGCCCAGGCGCCGATCGACGAGAACGGCGAGGTCATGAACCTGGGGGACATGCTCGCGGACGAGCGGAACGGGACGCCCCAGGATTGCATCCTCCGCGACGACGAGCTGAACACCATCCGGCGGCTGCTGGACGCCATCGACGAGCGTGAGGCGAGGATCCTGCGGCTGCGGTTCGGCCTGGACGGGCAGGAGCCGCTGACGCTCAAGCAGATCGCCACGGAGATCGGCATCAGCCGCGAGCGCGTGCGCCAGATCGCCGACGAGGCGCTGGCGAAGCTCAACGCGCAGGTCAACGACGAGAAGCCCAGCCGGTTCTTCCGCGAGCGGGACGAGGCCGACACCTCCCGGCGGCGCGGGCCGCACCGCCGCCGGGCCGCCAGCTGATCAAACCCCGGCCCGGACGCACGGGCCGCGGGCGCAGGCCGCGAGACGAGGTCGCGGCCTGCTGTGTTTTTGGGGCCCGCGCCGCGGCTGGAGCGGCTCGGTGACGCGATCCGGCCCGCGGGCCCTTCGCCGCGCCCACGTCCGGGCCGGATGTTGCTACCATCTCTGCTCCCCTTCCCGAGGCCTATGCGGAGCATGACGACATGATGGTGACACGCCGCCGGCACCGGCAGAGTTCCCCCGAGGCCCGCCCCGCGGGCGCGTGCCCGGCCCGCGCGGCGCTCGTCGCGCTGTCGGCGGTGCTGGCGCTGGTGGCGCCGGCCCTGCCCGCCCGGGCCGACGACTTCGTCGACAGGGTCAACGAGCCGTTCAAGCACATCCCGACCGACAAGCGGAGCGACCTGATCGTCCTGCCGCTCTTGCCGGCGCTGGGCGACCCGCCGGCGGCGGTCCGCACGGTGGAGCGGGCGATGCTTCTGAACGACACGGTCTCTTCCTGGGGCGGCGTGGCGGAGTGGGCGCAGGGCGCGTCGCAGCAGGCGCTGCTCAAGGCGATCGCGCAGGTCACGTCGGAGGAGAACTCGAGCGTGGCGATGGTCTTCGCGCAGGGGTACGGCGTCGAGGCGGTCTCCGACCACGTCGAGCTCATCGCGACGGGCATGTACACCGAGCTGGGCGACCCGCCGACGCTGGCGGGCGCGAAGATCGGCTACATGCCGGCGCTGGAGAAGGCGCAGATCCTGGCGCACGTGGAGGCGACCCGCCTGGCCTCGTCGGGCGACGTGGCGGGCGCGATCGAGGAGATGGTCCACTGGCTGTACTTCTCGCGACAGATCGCCGAGCGGCCGTTCCTGAAGGAGAAGCGGTGGGGGATGGACAGCTGCATGCGGGCGCTCGTGCGGATCCGCGACCTGGCCTACGGCGACATCCGCGCCGAGTCGCACGCGATGGACTACGTCAAGCTGCACGACTTTGTGCACCGGCTGGACCCCAAGACCGGCTACATCGGCATCGAACGGATCCGCATCCCCACGGGCGACATCATCGCGGCGGACCAGCTCTTGACGCAGGTGCTGGAGAAGAACGGCGGCACGAACGCCAACACGTTCGCGATCGTGATGGCGCGCATCGGCTCGTCGGAGCGCCCCCTGCGCCTGCTCAGCGAGTCGGCGTTCTGGGAGAAGGCCCGCGCCGAGCACGGCGGCTGGTTCGAGTGCAGGGACATGCTGCTGGGCAAGGACGGGAAGGGGGGGCTGAGCAACGACTGGACCAAGCGCTGGGACCTTGATGCCTTCGACCCCGTGGTGAAGCGCCCGAGCGACTACCAGCGGCTGGTGGAGAAGGACAAGAGGTACGCGGTGCTGCGCCGGACGCTGGCGGGGATCGACGAACTCTTCCCGCTGCGCCAGGCGCTGCGGACCGAGCTGGCGGGCACGCGGATCTCGCTCTCGGTCTACGGATTCTGGCTGCAGAACAACCACGCCTTCCCGCCGGGGCTGACCTCGATCCGCCCGTACTTCGTGGACCCGATCGACCGCGACCCCTACAACAGCGCCAAGCCCGCCAAGCCGATCGAGTTCTTCGTGCCGGTGCGGGACACGCCCAAGGACCCGCGCGGCGGACCGGTGCCGTACAGGATCACCGTCTACCCCGGTGCGACCTACTCCAACTTCGAGAAGCGGCTGCAGGACGACTCGTTCGTCGTCTTCTCGATAGGCCCGGATGACAGCGGGTCGAAGGTGAAGGAGGCCACGCAGGCCGACCCCAACCTGGAGGGCGACTACCTGCTGTGGCCGCCGGTCCTTTCGCTGCTGCGCCAGAACCTGATCGACAACGGGCGCCTCCAGTAACGCACGGCCAAGGGAGGCGTACTCCGCGCATGAGCCCGTCCAGCAGCGTCCACAAGCTTGTGATCATCGGCTC
Organism: Phycisphaerae bacterium; assembly: GCA_041485385.1. Lineage (GTDB taxonomy): Bacteria > Planctomycetota > Phycisphaerae > Phycisphaerales > UBA1924 > JBGPJM01. Next base: position 8,082 of record JBGPJM010000150.1, read on the forward strand.
CGGCCCGGCGGGATGGACGGCGGCGATCTATGCCGCGCGGGCCCAGCTGGGGCCGGTGTGCTACATCGGCGTGCCCAAGGCCGGGCCGGTTCTTCCCGGGGGGCAGCTGATGCTCACGACGGAGGTGGAGAACTACCCGGGTTTCCCGCACGGGGTGACGGGGCCGGAGATGATGGCGGCGTTCCAGGAGCAGGCGGAGCGGTTCGGGACGAAGGTGGAGGGCGAGGAGATTGTCCGGTGCGAGTTCGGCGAGCGCCCGTTCACGCTGCACACCAGCGAGAAGAAGACGGTGCGGGCGCACGCGGTGATCATCGCGACGGGGGCGGTGGCGAACTGGATCGGGCTGCCGAACGAGCAGCGGCTGGCGATGAGCGGGGGCGGGGTGTCGGCGTGCGCGGTGTGCGACGGGGCGCTGCCGATCTTCCGGGGGCAGGCGCTGGCGGCGGGGGGGGGCGGGCACACGGCGATGGAGGAGGCGACGTACCTGACGAAGTTCGCGTCGACGGTGTACGTGATCCACCGGCGGGATGCGCTGCGGGCGAGCAAGATCATGCAGGACCGGTTCATGGGGCGGCCCAACGCGAAGGTGCTGTGGAACAAGGTGGTGGACGACGTGCTGGGCGATGACAAGGTCTCGGGCGTGTTGCTGACGGACACGAAGACGGGAGAGAAATCGAAGCTGGACGTGAAGGGGCTGTTTGTTGCGATCGGGCACACGCCGGCGACGGAGTTCCTGGCCGGGTCGGGGGTCGAGCTGGATGAGGGCGGGTATATCGCGCTGAAGGGGCGGAACTCGAACACGAATATCGAGGGGGTGTTCGCGGCGGGGGACGTGGCGGACTCGATCTACCGGCAGGCGGTGACGGCCGCGGGGATGGGGTGCCAGGCGGCGCTGGACGCTGAGCGGTGGCTGGCGGCGAACGCGGTGCATTGATCTGGCGTGCGACTCACGGCACGCGGGCGCACGGCGCGGAACCGGCGCGCGGGGAGATCGGCCGGCGGGGTAGGCGCGGACACCGCGGCGGGTTGCCATGCCAACGGGCGGGCGGCCGTCGTTGGGCTCGAACACGGCCCGCTGAGTCCCCCGGTCGATCGATTCTTCGTCGAAGACCGTCCGCCGCTGGACGGAGACGTATTTCATGCCCGCGACCGGCGCGCGCTCGGGCCATACTCGGGATTGGGCGGGCCGCGCGGGAAGGCGGTGCGGCGATGGCGCTACGCGGACGGCTGGGGCGGTTCGAGAAGCGGCTGGCCGAGATCGAGCGGGCGCGGGCCGAAGAGGCGCGGGCCAACGAGATCCCCTGGTGGCGCGCGGCGATGACCGGCGTCCTGGGGAACCCGCGCGGCCTGGAACTCCTGGACGCGTTTCTTCACACCTTCCAGGACAAGCCGAACGTCCCGTGGCACCCCCCGTACCGCGTCCTCCGCGGAGCGGCGCTCAGGGCCGCGATTCAGGAAGGCAAGGAGTGCCTCGACCTCGGCACGCGGCGCATCCGGGAGCGCAGCCAGTGGCTGCTCCCCGGCTCCGGCGACGCCACCGTGCCGATGACCGACGAGGAGGTCGACGAGTGGGTGGGAGCGCTCTACAAGCGGGCCGACCCCGGCTCCCCGGCGTGGACCGAGACACATGGCGAGGCCGCGACCGGGGGATCGGCAGGCGCGGTAGCCCCGCACTCCGGGCACGGGCTCGCGGCGGCGATGCCGGCGCGGTCGTAGCCGCACTTGGGGCAGCGGCCGGCGCGAGGGCGGCGGCGGGCGTGTGCGTCGAGGCGCCATGCTGAGAGGGTGATGAGCAGCGATGGTGCCACGAGCGCCCATACTGGAACGAAGACCCAGTGCCAGCCGCGCAATCGCGATTCACCGAACCACCAGCAGAACGGTCCTACCGCCCGCCTCGTGTGCCAACCGTTGAACAGAGGGTGGAATGTGTGTGTGTGTGTGCGCTGGTCAACACGACCTGCCCGGAGTTTACCTCTACGCAAAACATCTCCCCAGCCCGCCATTCGACGGCCACCCATTCGACGGCCCACCAGCGGCTGCCAACCCACACGCCCATCAGCAGCGCACACCCACCGCCCCCGCCCACTTCGCCGTCTTCCTCGTTCTCGGGTGCGGCCTCACGGGCTCAGTCTACACCGCTGAGCGCTACGTTCCGCGGTCGAGGCGCGGCTGTCAGCGCGGTCACGGGCATCCGGCGAAGAACGCGTTGAGGAAGTCGAAGAAATCCTGGGAGTTGATCGCTCCGTCTCCATCGAAGTCGCTCGATGGATCGCCGGCGAAGAAGGCGTTTAGGAAGTCGAAGAAGTCTTGGGAGTTGGGAGTTCCGTCGCAGTTGAAATCTGCGCGGCATACCGTGAGGGTCGCCATGCCGCTCGGGATCTCCCCGCAGTCGTTGAATACCACGCAGTCATACGCGCCGTCGTCGTCGCTCGAAATGCGGCCGATCGACAGCGTCGCGGTTAACGCACCTGTGATGATTGACCCCGACGGCGTGGGTCCGTTGGCGAGATCCTGTCCGTCCTTTCGCCAGCGCACGTCGGCGTCGGGGTATCCATCGGCCACCGTCACAGAGAAGGAGACCGTTGGTGCGCAGGCCCCCGAAATGGATTGGGGCTGACCGGCGATCCAAGGGACCCCGGTGCTCGACCAGCGCGCGACTCGCCTCGACACCGCGCCCCCGGCGTGCTCGAAGCTGCCCACAGCGACGACCTCGTCCCCGATAGCTGTCAGGCCGCTCACTTGAGGACTGTACATGGGCCGGCTGGTGATTCCGGACCCGAGCGGATGCCAGGTACTGCCGTCCCACCGCGCGATGTTGTCGGCCGGAGCGTCGCCGGCAGTTGTGAATAGTCCTGCAACAAACAGGCTGTTCTGGTGAACGAGCAGAGCAGCGACGAGCGGACCGCTCGTGCCGTCGACGCCCTGCGCGAGGGGGAACCAGTTCGTGCCATCGAACCGAGCGATGCCACTCGCCGCGTTCCCGCCGGCAAGCGTGAATGAGCCGCCCGCGATCAGCTCATCGTTGTAGACCGCCAGCGCATTAATGGTGCCGTTGGTGCCGGTTCCGACCGGGGACCAAGCCGCACCGTCCCAGCGCGCAATCCTGGAAACGGGCGCCCCGCCGGCAGTCGAGAATCCCCCGGCGACAATCAGCTCGCCGTCGAACACGATCAGTGCGTTCGCGACGTTGTTCAGGCCGGAGCCGAGGGCCTGCCAGGAGGCGCCATTCCAGCGGGCAATACGGCTTGCGGGAACTGCACCGGCATTTCTGAAGTCGCCGGTCGCGTAGAGGTCGCCGTTGTAGACCGCCAGGGCCCTCACCTGATTGTCCAACCCGCTCCCAAACGGTTGCCACGAGGCTCCGTTCCAGCGAGCGATGTTGTTCACATTCACCGTGCCGATGCGTTGGAAGAATCCTCCCACGCTCAGCTCGCCGTTGAATACCGCGAGCGCACGCTGGCTCATGAAAGGACTGCCCACAAAGACACCCCCCAGCGACTGCCAAGCCGAACCATCCCAACGCCCGAGGGTAAACTGATTGTCAAAGCCGTCCAGCCCGCCGACGACCAGCGTGCCGGCACGGTTAGCTGCGCTGAACAGCGAGCTTGTGGGCGATCTCCCAGGCGACAGCGGCTGCCAGGTCGTCGAGTCCCAGCGCATGATTTTGGTGGCCGCCACTCCATTGCGGTGCACATCGCCAGCGACGATCAAGCTGGCCGCGAACTCTGTCATCGCGTAGACGGTGTCGGATAGGCCCCCGCCGACGGGTTGCCACGCTGCGCCCGCCCACCTGGCGACGCGCGTCATGGACGCCCCCGCGGAACTTGTGAACGCTCCGCCCGCGTACAACTCGCCGGTCCTTGTCGCCAGCGCATCGACGGCCCCGTTGAAGCCACCGCCCAGTTGTTGCCACGATCCGGCGCTCCAGCGAGCGACGTTGCTCGCGGGCGTCCCGTCGGCGGTGTTGAAGGTCCCTCCCGCCACCAGGCCGCCGTCGAAGGTGGCCAAGGAGAGGACGTTGCCGTTGAAGCCGGGTCCCACCGGCTGCCAGGCCGCGCCGTTCCATCGGGCGATGCGTCCGGCGCTCGACGCGCCCGCCATCGTGAAGCCGCCGCCGACGATGAGATCGCCCTCGAACACTGTCAGGGCAAAGACGTAGGGGCTCGGTCCGCCCGATACGCCGTCGCCCAACGCCTGCCAGCCCGAGCCG
>JBGPJM010000151.1:0-11924 GCA_041485385.1 Phycisphaerae bacterium
CGGATGCCGGAGGTGAAGAACGGCAAGCCGGTGGGGGTGACGGTGGCCCTCGGGGACGGCGGGGAGACGCTTCTTTACATTCCGGATACTCACTACAACCGCGTGCGGATCTACCGGCCGCGACCGGCGGCGCCGCCCGAGCATCGCGTTGCGCCGGCGGGGCAGGACCGGGACGAAAGCGAGCCGGAGCTGGTGAGGCAGTTCGGGAAGTACGGCACGGGCCCTGGGGAGTTCATCTACCCGACGGACATCGCGGTGCAGATGGACCCCGATGGCAAGCACGTCGAGCGGATCTACGTGAGCGAGTACGGCGGGAACGACCGGGTGTCGGTCTTCAACGGGCTCGGGCAGTTCAAGTTCTCGTTTGGCTCGTACGGGGCGGACAGTTCGGCGGAGAACATCCAGTTCGACCGGCCACAATCGATTGTCATCGTCGAGGCGCGGCCGGGGCAGAAGATGCTCGTGGTCACGGATGCGAGGAACGACCGCGTGGGGCGGTTCACGCTTGACGGTAAACTGATCGGGTGGCTGGGGGTGGCGCCGGGGGGGAAGGCGGGGTCCGGGGGAAAATCGCTCGGCGAGTTCCGTATCCCGTACGGGCTGGCTGACCTGGGCGACGGGACGGTGCTGGTGACGGAGTTCGGGAACAACCGCGTGCAACGGATCAATGTGGAATCCGGAGAAAGCCTGGGGATCTGGGGTCATGCCGGGCGCGAGGAAGGGGAGCTGGCCTCGCCCTGGAGCGTGGCGGTGATGGGAAAAAGAACATTCGTGCTGGACAGCGGGAACAACCGCGTATTGACCATGGATACCCCGCGTCTCCTCCGGAGACGGTGAAGGGCCGGGAGCCTGGCTGTTGATGCTCGCGTCCACACAGATCGGGCCGGTTCAGTTCGAGCAGCCGATCTGGCTGGTGCTGGTCCCCGTTGCCTGGGCGATGGCGGTGTGGATGGCGCGCTCGAGCCTGTCGGGGCTGGGGACGACGACGCGCCGGGTGGCGCTCGTGGTGCGGCTGGTCGTGATCGCGCTCCTGGTCGGCGCGGTGGCCAGGCCACAATGGCGAAAGGAATCCAAGACGGTCTCGGTGATCGTCATCCAGGATCAGAGCGAGTCGATCCCGGTGGAGATGCGCCAGTTGTCGGAGCAGTACATCCAGGACGCGTCGAGGTTCGTCAAGGATCCCGGGGACACGATCGGACGGCTGACGGTGGCGCGGGAGTCGTACGTGCAGGCGCTGCCGGGGCGCCCCGGCGACCGGCCGGACTCGCAGAACATCGGCGCCACCGACGGCACCAATCTGGCGGAGGGGACCACCCTGGGGATGGCGATCGCGCGGCAGGACTCGGCCACGCGCCTGGTGATCATCTCGGACTTCAACCAGACCAACGGGGACGTCGTCGGCGCGGCCAACGCGGCGATCGCGGCGCATATCCCGATCGATGTGCTGCCGATCAGGTACAAGTACGCCCGCGAGGTGATCGTGGAGCGGCTGGTCTCGCCCGCGACGGCGCGGATGGGGGAGAACGTCAACCTGCGGGTGCTGATCAACTCGACCAAGCCGGCGAGCGGGCGGCTCGACATCACGATGAACGGCCAGCCGATGGACCTGGATCCGGACAGCCCGGAGATGGGGATCCACGTCGAGCTGAAGGAAGGATCGAACGCGATCGCGGTGCCGATCACGCTCCCCCGGCCGGGCCCGCAGAGTTTCGAGGCGATCTTCACACCCGACGACGAGGCGATGGACAAGATCAAGGAGAACAACCGGTCGCGCTCGGTCACGTTCGTGACCAGCGAGGGGCGGGTCCTGGTGCTGACGCCCAACCCCGACGAGGCGACGGCGCTGGTGAAGGTGATGACCGAGTCGCGCCTGGCGGCCGACGTCCGCGACCCCGACAGCGCGCCCAAGTCGCTGATCGAGTTGAGCGCGTACGACCTGATCGTCATGATGAACACGCCGGCGTACCCCTTCACCCAGCAGCAGCAGGAGGACCTGCGGGCGTACGTGCATGACATCGGGGGCGGGCTGGTGATGACGGGCGGTCCCGACGCCTTCGGCGCCGGCGGGTGGATCGGCTCGCCGACGGCCGATGCGCTGCCGATCAAGCTGGACCCGCCCGAGAAGCGGCAGATGCCGCGCGGCTGCCTGGCGATGATCATGCACTCCTGCGAGATGCCGCAGGGGAACTTCTGGGGGAAGGAAGTTTGCCTGGAGGCGATCGAGCCGCTGTCGCGCCTTGACCTTGCCGGGGTGATGGAGTTCTCGTGGCGCGGCGGGGAGACGTGGATCCATCCGATCAGCGAGCTGGGGAACAAGGCGGCGATCAGGCGGGCGATCAACAGCCTGTCGTTCGGGGATGCGCCGAGCTTCGAGGGGTTCCTGTTGAAGGCGATCGCGGCCCTGGAGAAGGCCGAGGCGGGGCAGAAGCACGTGATCATCGTGAGCGACGGCGACCCGTCGCCCCCGTCGCGCACCACTCTCCAGCGGTACATCGACGCGAAGATCAGCATCTCGTGCGTGTGTGTGTTCCCACACGGTGGCGATCCGGCGGTCATGCAGAACATGGCGTCGGCAACCGGGGGGAAGTACCACCGCATCACCGACGACGCGGGAATGGCCGAACTCCCGAAGATCATCTTCAAGGAAGCGCAGACGGTGAAGCGGGCGCTGATCTGGGAGGGAACCGGGTTCTCGCCGCACATCGTGGGCGGCACCGAGGCCATGCGGGGGATCAACGGCGTGCCGCCGATCACGGGGTATGTGGTGGCGGCGGAGCGGGAGGGGCTCAGCCAGGTGGTGATGACCGGGCAGGAGAACGACCCGATCCTGGCGCAGTGGCAGTACGGGCTGGGGAAGGCGGTGACGTACACGTCCGACGCGTCGAAGCGCTGGACGGAGGCCTGGGTGGGGTGGGGGCAGTTCCGGGCGTTCTGGGAGCAGCACATCCGTTGGGCGATGCGCCCCAGCGGCTCGGCGGAGATCCGCGTGACAACCGAGGACCAGGGGGAGAAGACGCGGATCGTGGTCGAGGCGCTGGACGCCAAGGGGGAGCGGCTGAGCTTCCTGCGCTGGCGCGGCGCGGCGGTGGGGCCGGACGGGAAGAGCCAGCCCATCACCCTCCGCCAGTTCGGGCCCGGGCAGTACGAGGCCGAGCTCGACACGGCCCGGTCCGGCGCGTACATGATGAACTTCCGTTACGACGGCCCGCCGGACGACAAGGGGGAGAGCAAGTCCGGGAGCGTGCAGGCGGCCGTGACGCGCCCGTTCGCCGACGAGTTCCGGGCGCTGCAGGACAACGCGGCGCTGGCGACGCAGGTGGCCAAGCTGACGGGCGGGCGGGTGCTGAGCGACGACCCGCGGATCGCCGACCTGTGGACGCGGGACGGGCTCAAGATGCCGGTGGCGACCCGGCCGATCTGGCTCGCGGTGGCGATCGCGGCGATCGGGTTGTTCCTGATGGACGTGGCGGTGCGCAGGGTCCGGATCGACCTCTTTGCGATGGCGGCGTCGGCGCGCCGGGGGTTCAGGAAGGGGACCATGGTCGCCGGGCAGCAGATGGGGTCGCTGCGCGAGGCGCGGGAGCGGGCGAGGGAGTCGATGGCGGCACGGTCGAGCCGCAAGGGCGAGGGGGCGGATGGGGAGGGAGCCGACGGCACGGCGGGGCCAGCGCCGATCACCGCCGTCGACAAGGCGGTGCGGTCCGTGAAGTTCGAGGCGAGCGAGAGCGAACTGGCCGCGGCCAGGAAGCGGCCCAGCGCGGCGGTGGTCGACGTGGCCGACCTGGCGGGGGAGGCGTCCCGGCGGGAGGAGAAAGCGCCGAAGCCGGTGCCGACGGCGGAAGAGGGGATGTCGCGCCTTCTGAAGGCGAAGAAGCGTGCACAGGATGAGATGACGCAGGATTGAGGCTGTTTGTATAGGTCATAGAGGACCCATACGACCCAAAGGACTATCTAGGAGCTGGCGATGGCAGTGAAGGATGAAAACGGCATGCCGCACACGCCCGAGGCCGTGAAGGCGAAGTGCGAGGAGTTCCGGGCGACGTTCAAGAGGCTCAAGGACGAGATCGGCAAGATCGTCGTCGGGCACGGGGAGGTGGTGGATGCGCTGCTCATCGCGCTCTTCGCCGGCGGCAACGTGCTGCTGGAGGGCGTGCCCGGGCTGGGCAAGACGCTGCTGGTGCGGACGCTGGCGCAGTGCCTGCACCTGCCCTTCTCGCGGATCCAGTTCACGCCCGACCTGATGCCGGCGGACGTGATAGGCACGAACATCGTGATGGAGGACCCGGGGACGGGGCGCCGGAAGTTCGAGTTCCAGCGCGGGCCGATCTTCGCGCAGATCGTGCTGGCCGACGAGATCAACCGGGCGACGCCCAAGACGCAGTCGGCGCTGCTGGAGGCGATGCAGGAGCGCAGCGTGACGGTGGCGGGGAACACCTACAAGCTCGACATGCCGTTCTTCGTGCTGGCGACGCAGAACCCCATCGAGCAGGAAGGGACCTACCCCCTGCCCGAGGCGCAGATGGACCGGTTCATCTTCAAGATCAACGTGGGGTACTCGCAGCTGGACGACCTGATGACGATCCTGGACCGGACGACGGGCACGGTGACGCCGGAGGTGGCGAAGGTGCTGGACGGCCCGGGGATCATCGCGGCCCAGCACCTGATCCGCGGGTGCATCGTGGCGCCGCACGTGAAGGAATACGCCGCGCGGCTGGTGCTGGCGACGCACCCCGGCGGCGACTTCGCCCCGTCGGTGACCGGGAAGTACGTGCGGTGCGGGGCATCACCGCGGGCCGCGCAGGCGCTCTTGCTGGGCGGCAAGGTGAAGGCGCTGACGGATGCGCGGTACCACGTGGGGTTCAAGGACATCCAGGAGGTGGCGGCGCTGTCGCTGCGGCACAGGCTGATCCTGAACTTCGAGGCCGAAGCCGACCGGGTGGACGCGGACAACCTGGTCAAGCAGATCCTGGAGGCGACGCCTAGGGAACCAGTGAAGGTGGCGTAAACGAAATGCGTCCACAGAGTGCACAGAGGGGAACACAAAGGACACAGAGTGAACAGACCAGTGTTTGAGCCTGAGCGGATGGCGGCCGCCGGCGGTGACAAGGTCCCGCTGGAGTGGAACGCGCTGACGCGCCGCATCATCGGTGCGGCGATCGAGGTGCACCGCCATCTCGGGCCGGGCCTGCGAGAGAAGTTCTACGAGCAGGCCATGGTCCACGAACTGGAGAGTATCGGCCTGCGAGTGGCTAGACAGGTGCCGTTCCGTGTCGAGTACAAAGGGAAGGACCTGGGTGTACAGGTCATCGACACCGTGGCCGAGAGTCTCGTGGTCCTCGAGTTCAAGTCGGTCGAAAGGCTGTCAGAGATCGATCACGCGCAGATCATCGGTTATCTTCGCTTCAGCGGACTACCGCTGGGGCTGTTGTTCAACTTCAATGTTGCCCAGCTCAAGGAGGCGGGAGTTCACCGTAAGATCAACTATCCCCCGGCGTTTCGGTCGCGTGACCTTTTTGTTCAATCCGGATCTTTCTCTGTGCCCTCTGTACAGCCTCTGTGATCTCTGTGGACGGTCTTTGGACGGCTTTCGAATGCTGAGAACTCCCAACATCTCGCGTCCCAAGGGCATCGAGGACCTGATCGAGCCCGCGCTCATGTCGCGGTTGACGCAGCTCGATATTTCCAGCCGCAAGATCTTCTCCGGCAAGCTCAAGGGCGAGCGCCGCTCGAAGAAGCGAGGTGAGTCGGTCGAGTTCGCCGACCACCGCGGCTACGTCTCCGGCGACGACATGCGCCACATCGACTGGAACCTGTTCGCGCGCCTGGATCAGCTCTTCTTGAAGCTGTTCCTCGAGGAAGAGGACCTCTCGCTGCACATCGTGATGGACTGCTCGGCCTCGCAGGACTGCGGCGAGCCCAACAAGTTCATCTTCATGCAGAAGCTGGCGATGGCGCTGGGGTATATCGGCCTGGTGAACCTGAACCGCGTGGGGGTCACCGCCATCGGCGGGGTGGGGGCGGGCGAATCGGGGCTGCTCGCGCTCCGCGACCTGCGCGGCCGGCGGCGCACCCAGGATATCTCGCAGTTCCTCTGCCGGCTCGAGCCCGCGGGCACGTGTCCGTTCACCGAGGGGGCCAAGCGGATCGCCATCACCCGGCGCGGCAAGGGCGTGATGGTGGTGCTGTCGGACTTCTTCATCAAGGAGGGGTACGAGGCCGCCCTTCGGATGCTGGTAGGGCACGGGTACGACCTGTTCGTGATCCAGGTGCTGTCGCCCCAGGAGATGGAGCCGCCGATCGCCGGCGACCTGCGCCTGAAGGATGTCGAGGACGGGGACCTGGCCGAGGTGACGATCTCCGCGCCCCTTCTCAAGAAATACAAGGCCAACCTGACGGCCTACTGCAACCGCCTGCACGAGTTCTGCTCGCAGCGGAACATCGTGCACATGACCATCAAGAGTGATACGTCGATCGACTCGTTCGTGATGGATTATCTGCGGCGCCGTGGTCTACTCAAGTAAGAGTCTTACCACAGAGAACACAGAGGAACACAGAGAAAGACAAACGATAGAGAGCAGGACAGAGAGATAGTGGCAGAAAGATAGAGGTATTCGTGACCATGGGACGTAGGACACCAACGACGAAGGCGGCGAGGGATCGAATCGGGCCAATTCTGGCTCCATTCTGCCTGCCTCTCTCAATCTCTTGCTCAGTGTTCCTCTGTGCTCTCTGTGGTGAAATCCGGGAGGTCCGCCCATGACCTTCCTCACCCCCCTCCTCGCCGGCATCGCCGCGGCTATCGCCATCCCGTCGCTGATCATCCTGTACTTCCTCAAGCTGCGCCGGCGCGACCTCGAGGTTTCGACCACGCTCCTGTGGAAGAAGGCGATCCAGGACCTGCAGGCCAACGCGCCGTTCCAGAAACTCCGCCGCAACATCCTGCTGCTGCTGCAGTTGCTGGCCCTGTGCGCGGCGCTGTTCGCGATCGCGCAGCCGGAGTTTCGGGCCGACACGACGGTGGGCAAGCGCTCGATCATCCTCGTCGATCGCTCCGCGAGCATGCAGGCCACCGATGGGGACAAGGACAAGCCCGAGGCGAAGCTCGCTCGCCTGGACGACGCCAAGAAAGAGGCGCTGAAGTTCGTGGACTCCCTGCGCGAGCCGGGGATCTTCGAGGAGCGCGGCGACGAGGCGATGCTCATCGTCTTCGACACCGCCGCCGAAGTGCGTCAAAACTTCACGTCCGACAAGAACATGCTCAAGTCCGCGATCAACGCGATCGAGCCCTCCGACGCCCCCTCGTCCATCGAGCAGGCCTTCAAGCTCGCCAAGGCGTACACGGGGACGCAGAAGTTCGAGGACCAGGTGCAGGAGAACAAGGGGTTCGTGCCGGCGGGTCCGGGGGCGATCATCCACCTGTTCTCCGACGGGCGCCTGCCGGACGCGGAGAAGGTGAACACCGCGCTGGAGGACACCGTCGTCTACCACGCGATCGGCCGGGCCGATTCGACGAACATCGGCATCGTGGGCCTGCAGGCCACGCGGGCGTTCAACGACCCCAACAAGCTGTCGATCTTCGTCGGCCTGCAGAACACCGCGCGCGAGGCCAGGAAGGTCGACGTGCAGATGGCGATTGACGAGGTGATCCAGCGAGTCAGCACGGTGACGGTGCCGCAGGCTATCCCGCCGCAGGACACCGTCGTGCCGGTCGCTGCGCCCAAACCCAAGCCGGCCGATGCGTCCGACGGCACGCCCGCGAAAACCGCCGAGCCCGTCCCGGAGTGGAAGCCCGGCGTGGGCGGCGTGGTGTTCACGATCGACCGCGTGGAGGGGGGCGTGGTGACCATCAAGCTGATCAACAACGACGACGATGCGCTGGCGGCCGACGACTTGGCGTACCTGGTCTTCCCCCCCGCCAAGCGGCTGGCTGTGGCGCTGGTCACCGAGGGGAGCCTCTTCCTGCGGATCGCGCTGGAGGGGTTGGACCTCTCGAAGTTCAAGGTGATGAAGCCCCCGGAGTTTCAGCAGCTCCTGGACGAGGGCAAGACGGGCGAGTACGACGTCATCGTCCTGGATGGGTGGCTGCCCAAGGTGAAGCCCGAGAATGGCAAGGGCGATGCGGTGCCCGGGCTGCCGCCGGGGCGCGTGCTGGCGATGAACGTGGCGCCGGCGTCGGCGGGGATCATCGACGAGGGCGAGGGGGAGCGGTCCCTGATCGTGGACTTCAAGCGCGAGCACCCGGCGCTGAAGAACGCGGCGCTGGACCTCCTGGACATCGTCAAGTCCCGCAAGGTGCACCTGGCGCCCGATGCGCCCTCGGAGGCGATCGCCCAGACGCAGGACGGACCGGCGATCATCGAGACCACCGATGTGCGGACCCACGCGATCGTGGTGCCGTTCAACGCCGTGGAGACGAACTGGCCGCTCGACCCGGGGTACGTGCTGTTCCTGGCCGGCTCGCTGACGTACCTGAGTGACTCGGGCGGGGCGGGCCCGATCGTGCGCCCGGGCCAGACGCTGTCGTCACGCCTCCCGCAGGGGGCCACCGACGCGAAGCTCACGCTCCCCAGCCGCGACCGGCTGGACCTGTCCCCCGCGGCGGACGGGAGCGTGGCCTACGGCCCGATCCGTAAGACGGGGATCTACACGGTGACCTGGACCGGGCCGGCGACGCCGACCGACGAGGTGTCCGACGACGGGCGGGCGCGCCGGCACGTGGCCGCGAACCTGCTGGACCCGGAGGAATCGGACATCGGCACGCGCCCGGTCCTGGCGATGGCCCGCGAGGTTGTGCAGGCGAAGGAGGGGGGCTCGGCGAACCTGAGCCGGAAGCTGTGGCCGTGGCTGCTGCTGGGGGCGCTAGCGGTGGTGATGCTGGAGTGGTTCGTCTACAACAAGAGGGTACACATTTGACGGAGAGCGGGGGGGAGGGGGAGGGGGGGCCTGATCCGATCTGTGCCCGGCGCGAACCCTCGTCCCCGTATCCGCGAACCTCTCCCACGAGCGCATGAACTCGCCGCACCGATCTCCCAACAACCCGCCGATGCGTCGCACAGCCGCTCTGCTCCTGATGCTCGTGTCGGTGCTGTTGCTCGGCGGCGCGTCCGTCGCCCGGGGCCAGTCCCGCGGCGACAAGGACGGGAAGCCTACCATCACCGTCGACTTCGGCCTCACCGGTGTGATCTGGCCGGAGCGATGGACGCCCATCACGGTGAGTCTCACCTGCGGGCCGCTGCCGTTCGACGGCCTGTTGGCGGTGGAGTACCAGCAAGATTCGACACAAACCGCCCAGATCATCCGTCCTGTGGCGGGCACGCCGAACAAGACTGTCTCGGTCCAGATGATGGTGAGCGTGCCGCCGTCGTGCAGGCGCATCGAGGTGTCGCTCTTCGACCGCTCCCGCGGGCTGGGAAGCCGGCCCGTGCAGCGCCTGGTCTTCGCCCAGAATCCCGACCGGGACGAGCTCCCGCTCCCCACGATGACCACGCGCGGCGGCCGCGCCGGGCCGGTGGTGGTGGGCGTGGGCAGTGCCTCCGGCCCAGCCGCCGCGGTGAGCATGCTCAGCGACTTCACGACGGGTGAATCCGCCGTCCCGAATACCACCGTGCACGCCGCGCTGGTCAGCGCTGCGCATCTGCCGCTGGTCTGGGCGGGGTACGACGGGGTGCTTTTCCTGGCGGCCGAGGCCGATGCGAGCCTGTCCACCGACCCGCGCGCCTTGGCCGCGGTGCGTGAGTGGGTGAGCGCGGGCGGGCGTCTGGTGATCTTCGTGACGACGGTGAGCAGCGAGTGGTGCCAGTGGCTGCCGCCGCAGGATTCCGCTGATGGTCGCCCTCGCCTGCCGGTCCAGATTGACCCGCCGACGGAGGGGCCGGCGCCCGATGGGTTGGCCGAGGCGCTGCGTGCACAGATCGAGCGAATAGGGACCGCGCGCGACAAGGCCTTGGCGGCGATGCCGGAGACCGCGCTGCCCGATCACGGGGGGCGTCCGGTCCCGCCCAGCCCGTCCGAAAGCGAGGCACCGGCAGCGGCCCGGCCAGCCCTCGACACGCCGGCGGCTGCGCCGAACCCCGGGCCCGAGCCGGCGGCGAGCCTCGCGTACCGGCCGATCCGGCTCACGGAGTTCGGCGCGGCGGGCGGCTGGAGCGTGCGATGGCCCGTCTCCGGGGCGGGCGGCGCCGGCGTGCTCGCCGAGGGGCCGGTGGGGTTCGGGTGGGTGACGGTGGTGGGATTCGATCCCCGGCGTGCGGCCACCATGGTCTCCGCCGCCGCCACGCGCGCAGCCTGGACCGGCATCCTCGAGAACGCCTTGGCGGACTGGCGGGTCGCGTCCGTCCCCCCCGACGCAAAGAACTACTACGCCGCCAACACGCCCGAGAGCGGTAGCCTGAGCCTGGCCCCGACGATCGGGCAGGCGGCCCGCTCGGCGGTCCTGGACAGGCTCAGCGACGTGCCCGCCGCGGGGAGCGAGGTCTTTCCCCTCATCGTCGCGGCGATGGTCGTCTTGGCGCTCCTCATCGGGCCGGTGGATGCGATCATGCTGCGTCGACTGCGCCTGCGGCACAGATCGTGGGCGACGGCGCTGGGGTGGATCGCTCTGGCGTCGCTGGCGACGTACGGTGCGCCGGGGTTGAGCCGATCGAGTGTCACGCACGTCGGGCGCGTGTCGGCCATCGACGCGATCGCGCCGCGCCCGGGGCCCCAGGGCCAGGACGACCCGCCGCCGCTGGCGTGGCGCTCCTCGCTGTCGGGCGTCTTCGCCGGTCGGACGGCGCGTGTGGAGTTCACCGGCGCCACGGCCGGGGCGTGGTGGCGCGGAGTCTCGGCGCTGAGCTCTGTCGACTACTACGGGCGGCAGAACCGGTCGCACATGCACGCGGCGGGGCGCGCGACGCAGCTCCTGCCCGACTTGGGCGCGCTGGCCGTCGGCGATCGGCCCGATCCGTGGGGCGGATTTGGTGTCGGCTCGCCCGGTGCGGGGGGGAATCACCTGGCGCCGGCGTACCTCCGGCTCTGGACGTTCCGCACGTTTCAGGATCAGGCGCGCGTGAACCCGCCGCTGGGCGCGGCCGTGGAGCCGGTCTCTGCGGACGGCGAGGACGGCTGGCGCGTCCATCTCTTCAACGTTCCCGACGGGGCGATCATCGCAAACGCCATGCTCCGCCTGGGCTCCGACTGGTACTCACTGGAGTTCCCGAAGGAGCCGGGCGCCGCCGGCCGGCGCGTTGGCGTTGCGGGCAAGCGCCGGGGCGACGCGGCGGAGTTCCTGGCGACCGCGCCGGAGAACCCCGAGTTGATCTACGGTCGATGGGGCGTCCAGGCACAGACGCTCTTCAAGCCCGGGCTGGCGCTGGGCCTGCCCGGGGCCGATCGGCGGGCCATGGCGATCCGGCGGATGGCCGAGAGCGGCCGATGGGCGGCGGTGTACCTCCAGCTCGACGACATGCCCCCCGACGTGCGGGCCGACGGTGCGGGCGACGCCGTGTACAAACACACTGTCGTATGCCGGCTGCTCGTGCCGCTGGGCGGTTCGCCCGGCAGCGCGGTGACTCCGGTCCCTGCCGAGGAACCCGTCGGCGATTTCCCCGCTCCCTCAACTCATGGAGGACCCCCCCGGTGATCGAACTCAAATCCGTCACCAAGACCTACGGCACGCTGGTCGCCCTCGACGCGCTCACGCTTTCCATCGGCGAGGGAGAGATCTTCGGCTTCATCGGTCCCAACGGGGCGGGCAAGAGCACGTCGATGAAGATCCTGGCGTGCCTGACGCGCCCCGACTCCGGCCAGGCGACCGTCGGCGGCCTGGACGTGATGTACGACGGCCCGAAGATCCGCACCATCGTCGGGTACATGCCCGATTTCCTGGGCGTCTACGACGACCTGACCGTCGACGAGTACCTGCAGTTCTTCGCCGCCGCGTTCAA
>JBGPJM010000152.1:0-11917 GCA_041485385.1 Phycisphaerae bacterium
CAGTGGCCGACGTCGGCGACGATCAGATCCTCAATGAGGAACGTGCCGATTCCCTCGAAGCGCACATACGGCGCGACGTTGAGCCGCATGACCACGTCGCCGACGTCGTTCATGTCCGATACGCTATTCGTCTGGCCGCATCCGCTGAACACCTCCCAGCCCACTCCATCGGTGTAGCGAGCCGCATGGGAGGGGCAGTTGCTGCCGCCCCCGGTGTTGATCACGAAGCCGGCAACCTGGCCGGATTCGTTGATCGCCACGGCCCAGGAAGACGCGAAGCCGGGGCCGGGCGCGGCGAGGTTCTGGACGATCATGGTGTCCAAATCCAGGCGCTTGGTGGGGTAGGAGTGGTCCACAAGCACGCGCTGGTTATTGATGGCACAGGGATCGAACACGCCGGTCGACGTGAGGTTCTGCGTTCCTCCCGGGGCGGAGAAGAGCACCGGGTGATGAAACATGCCGTCGCGCGAGTATCCGACGATGTCCCCGACGTTGTTGACCGCCAGCGCATCGCTATAAATGTCACCGGGCAGCGTGCCGAACTGTTGGATCGTGTAGCCGCCGGAGCCGTTGGCGATCCACGCCGCGGCTCTCGCGTACCCCGGGTACGAAAACCCCACGGAGCCGACGATCACGCCAGCGTCGTTGATGTCGTTTGCAAAGCCGAACTCGACGCTAGGCGGCAGCGGGAGGAACACCGCGGGAGCTCCGGCGTGCGACACCCACGCGCCGGTGCCCGAGGTGCTCGTGCCGACGACGTCGCCGGCCGCATTCATCGCAGAGGCCTTGATGGCGCTGATGCCGGGCGTAAGGAACCGGGCCGTGTATTGGGGCGGGTCCGCGCTCGCCGCCGAGGGCGCTGTGCCGATCAAGAAAGCGACGCCCAGCAAGAATGCCGCCGCCGGACGCTGACCGCCGACTTCGATCCTGTTCCACCGAGAAAGCATGCAAGCCTCCTTGTCGATTACTGACGCTCGACATACATGGCCGGAAATCGCCGGGCGGCTCGGTCCCGTTTGGGGTCGAGCCGCAACGCCCGCCATCTCACGCGGACTCGTCTGCCGCAGACGCCAACTCATGAGCCACAGATTCTCCCACAGCGGCGCCGCGCACGCCTCGGGGCTACGCACCGACCGTCGCCATCGCCGTCTCGCTCCACGGCCCCGGGAGCGGATCGATCACCGTGACGCTGGAGCAGTACGACTGCGCCTGCGCGGGCGCGGCGCACAGGCCCGCGCCGAAGGCGAGAAGGATGAGATGTCGGATATTCGTGATTCTGTTCTCCATCTGCTGTGGTGTCGTCAATGGCCGTGGCCGAGGCCTGGCGCGCGAGCCCCTGTCCGGTTCAGCATCCGGCGAAGAAGGCGCCGAGGAAGTCGAAGAAGTCCTGGCTGTTCGTGACGCCGTTGCCGTTGAAATCGGCCGAGCCCGCGAAGAACGAGGTCAGGAAGTCGAAGAAGTCCTGCGAGTCGAGCGTGCCGGAGTGGTTGAAATCGGCCGGGCAGGGAGGCGGGACCGGCGTGAGGATGTACGACACCGTGGGCGCCGGCGGGAGCTGGCTGATGCCGGTGCCGATGATCTGGCCGGCGTCGTTGATCCCGGAGATCCCCGTGAGCACGAGCTGCAGCGCGGGGTCGACGAGCGGCTCGAGATTCTCGTTGCCGCGCTCGGGGGTCCAGAGCCACATGTCGAGGTAGCTGTTCTCGCTGCCGCCGGACTCACCGACGACGTGCCCGAGGTTGTTCAGGCCCTTGGGGCGTACGTGAACGTTGGGGATGCCGACGACTGCGGCGCCGGCGGCCTCGCTCCAGACGAAGGCTCGGGAGTAGTACTGGGAACCGCTGTTGTATTCCCAGCGCCCGGCAACCTGTCCGTCGTTGTTGAGGGCCCAGGTGAACGTCCGGGCGTAGGGGGGCGGCGGCGGGGTGATCTGCACCTCCGAGCCGTCGGCCTGACGCAGGAACGCCAGCGGGCCCGCGTAGACGCCGGTGAAGGCGACCTGGCCGGCGTCGTTGATGTCGGCGAAGCGCCAGTTGCTCGAGGGGGACGTTCGACCCTGGCCGAAGGTGGTGAAGGTCGGAGGCGAGCCGGGAGAGGCGGTGAAGAAGCACGTCAGGCTCCGGGTGAAGCCGTTATCGAGGCAGGTGCGCCCCACGGCGGTGCCGTTGTTGTTGATGTTGTGCGCGTAGGAGTCAGGCTGGAAGAGCGTCATCAGGCCGGCCTGGTAGCGCCACCCGATGGGGTGCGTTTGATCGTTCCAGGTAACCTGCGCGTAGCCAACGATCGCCCCGTCGTCGTTGATGTCCGTGGGCACCGAGAACAGGTAGCCGGTCGGGCGCGGCAGCTCCTGCACTCCCACCCCCGGCCGGTAGAGGTAGGGGCGCTGGTTGTCGATCGGCGAGCCGTAGGAGACGCCGACGACGTCGCCAACGTTGTTGATCGCGTTGGTCGAAACGAGGAAATGGCCCGGGAGCGGATCGATCACCGTGACGCTGTAGCGGTACGACTGCGCCTGCGCGGGCGCGGCGCACAGGCCCGCGCCGAAGGCGATCAGGATGAGTTGCCGGATATTCATGGTTCTGTTCTCCATCTGTGGTCTGGATGCACGCCGCCAGCCGGCTGCCCGCGGGGGCAGTCGGCATGCCCGAAGAAGGGTGCTCGGCCGTTCACGGTCGAACGGGCCCGGCACGCAAGTGGCAAAAGTTCCCGCCGCGGCTTGAGTTAGGAGCCTGCCCGGGGGCGGCGTTGCGGGAGCGGAGCGGGCCGCGGCTGGTTGTCCCGCGGGCCCCGCCAGAGACCGGGGCCCGGGCGACATATATTCATGCGGAAGGCGACGCCCGAACATGTCAGAGGATCCTCCCCGGATGGAACAGCAATCGCCGACGCACGCCGGGAACGTGACCATGCTGCTCGTTCGCGCCGGCGCCGGTGACTCCAAGGCCACCGATGAGTTGCTGCCCCTGGTGTACGACGAGCTCCGCGGCCTGGCGGCCAAGCACCTGGCCGGCGAGCGCCCCAACCACACGCTGCAGCCCACGGCGCTGGTGCACGAGGCGTACCTGCGCCTGGTCGGGCCCGGCGAGGTGACCTGGGACAACCGGGCCCACTTCTTCGGCGCGGCCGCGCGGGCGATCCGGCGGATCCTCACCGACTACGCGCGTGCCCGCGACAGCGCCAAGCGCGGCGGTGGGTGGTCGCGGGTATCGGTGGACGAACTGCGGATCGCCGCGCCCGAAACGGAAGTGGACCTCCTGGCGCTGGACGAGGCGCTGGATCGGCTCGCGGAGCTGGACGCGCAGAAGTCCAAGGTGGTGGAGCTGCGTTTCTTCGCGGGGTTGACGGCCGAGGAGACGGCGCTGGCGCTGGGCGTGTCGCCCAGCACGGTCGCGCGGGATTGGCAGTTCGCGCGGGTGTGGCTCCAGCGCGAGCTGTCCCGTGGAGAGACCGCTTGACCGGCGAGACGCTCAAGCGCGTCGAGGCGATCTTCTTCCGCGTGGTGGGGCTGGACCCGCGCGAGCGCGCCCGGGTGCTCGATGCCGAGTGCGCGGGCGACGCGCCGCTCCGCGCCGAAGTCGAGTCGCTCGTGTCCCATGCGGCCGTGCCGGATGATTTCCTGGCGACGCCCGCGCTCGCCTTGGCCGCGCTCACCCGGGCCACGGGCGATCCCCAGGGGGGGAGCGACGCGATGGTGGGACGGGCCGTCGGCGCCTACCGGATCCAGGAGCGGATCGCCTCCGGGGGCATGGGGACGGTCTACCTCGGCGCCCGCGCCGACGGGGCGTTCCAGCAGCAGGTGGCCATCAAAGTAGTGAAGCGGGGGATGGACACCGACGAGATCGTCCGGCGGTTCCGCACCGAGCGGCAGACGCTGGCGAACCTGGCTCACCCCAACATCGCGGGCCTGCTGGACGGGGGCGCGACCGAGGACGGGCGCCCGTACCTGGTCATGGAGTTCGTGCACGGGACGCCCATCGACAGGTATTGCGACGAGCGGGCGCTCGACACCGTGCAGCGCCTCCGGCTGTTCCTCCAGGTCTGCCGCGCCGTGCAAAGCGCCCACCAGAACCTGGTCATCCACCGGGACCTCAAGCCCGGCAACATCCTCGTCACGCCCGAGGGTGTCCCCAAGCTGCTGGATTTCGGCGTCGCCAAGGTGCTGCTGGGGCCCGAGGCCGCCGGCACCAGCGCGGGCGAACCCACGATCCCCGAACAGCGGCGCCTGACGCCCGAATACGCCAGCCCGGAGCAGATCCAGGGCCTCCCCGTCACCACCGCCAGCGACGTGTATTCACTGGGCGTCATCCTGTACGAGCTGCTCAGCGGCCAGCGCCCCTACCACTTCCGCACCCGCACAACCGGAGAGATCGAGCGCGTGGTCTGTTACGTCGATCCGCCCCTCCCCAGCGCCGTCGTGGGCCGGGCGCCCGACCCGCAGCCCACGCCCCCCGCCGATGCCGATTCCGGGCGCCCGCCCGCGCCATCCGCGGGCGCGGCCCAGAAGACCCGCAGGCGCCTGCGCGGCGACCTGGACACGATCGTGCTCATGGCCCTGCGGAAGGAGCCCGCCCGGCGCTACACCTCGGTCGAGCAGCTCTCCGGCGATATCGAATGCTACCTGCGCGGCCTGCCGGTCATGGCCCGGAAGGACACCTTCGCCTACCGCACCAGCAAGTTCGTGCGCCGGCACGCCCTGGGCACCGCGGCCGCGGCGGGTGTCACGCTGGCCGTGCTGGCGGGCGCTGTCGGGATCGCCTGGCAGGCGCGCAACACCGCCCGCCAGCGCGACGCGGCGTTCATGGCGCGCGACCAGGCCGAGCAGATCGCCAAGTTTCTCCGCGACACGCTCACCTCGGTCGATCCCGGCGAGAAGGGGCCCGACGCGACCGTCCGGCAGGTCCTCGACGACGCCGCGGTGCGCGTCGACGCGGAGCTGGCCAACACGCCGCTTGTGCACGCCGCCGTGCTCTCGGCGATCGGCACCGCCTATCTGGGGCTGGGGATGCTGGACAAGGCCCAGGCGTGCATTACCCGGGCCATGGACGAGCGCCGCGCGCTGCTGGGCGACGGCCAGCACGACATGGCCGAGAGCATGCTCGATCTGGCCAGCGTCTTCTACGCCAGGGAGCGATTCGACGAGGCCGAGCCGCTGCTGCGCAGGGCGCTGGAGATCTTCAAGACCATCCGCGGCGACCACAACCTGGACATCGCACGCTCGTCCAACGACCTGGGCGCCGTGCTCCGCGCCAAGGGGCGCCTGGAGGAGGCCGAATCGTTCCACCGGCAGGCCCTCCAGATCCGGCAAGCCCACGACGGACCGGAATCGCTGACCGTGGCCGAGAGCCTCAACAACCTGGCGGGGGTGCTGAAGGCCCGCGCCGACCGCCCGGGGGCCGAACTGGCGCTGATCGAGGCGCTGCGCATCCGGCGCAAGCTGCTGCCGCCCGATCACGCCCGTGTGGCACAGTCGATCGGGAACCTGGCGGTCTTCTACGGGGGGAACGCCGAGTACGCCCGCGCCGAGCCGCTGTTCCGGGAGGCCGTCGCGCTTGAAGAGAAGTCCATCGGCGCCGACCACCCCGACCACGCCGTCACGCTCACGAATCTCGCCTCGCTCCTCATGCTGAAGGGAGGGGCCGATGCGGAGGCGGAGGGCCTGCTGCGCACGGCGCTCGCGATCCGCCGCGAAAAGCTGCCGCCCGGCGACAGCCGCACGGCGTACGCCCAGGCCATGCTGGGGCGATCGCTCCTCCGCCAGAAGCGATATGAGGAAGCCGAATCGGCCCTGACGCGCGCCCTGGCGGACCTCCGGCAGGCCGGCCCTCGCGGCGCGAGCCGCATCGGCGGCGTGCTCGATGACCTCGCCCTCCTGTACGAGGCCACCGGCCGCCCCGAGAAGGCGGCGGAAGCAAGGGCCAGCGCACCGCCGTCCAAGCAACCCTGAACCAACCGGCCCGTGCGCCGCGTCACGCCTTCCTTTGCCTTCGCCCACCACGGGGTCCGCTTGCCCGCCTTGCGTCGGGGCGTCGCATCAGGCCAGGTCCGTCAGGTTCTCCAGGCTCCACGCCGCGTCAGCCGGGCGCCAGGAGGCCCGCAGCAGCGATCCATCCTCGGCGTGCCCGAGGATCGACTGGGTCACGACTCCCCCCGTCCCCCCGGCCACCTCCACGTACGAATCGAGCCGCCCCGACATCGCCGGGTTGCCCGCGTGCAGCAGCGGCTCGGAGGCCCACTGGCCGGACGTCGGGGACCACCAGTACACATCGACCTGGCCCGTGGTCGCGTCGCGCCCGGCCACACTCAGCCCGCCCCAGGGCGTGACGAGGGCGGTGATGGAATCGGTAACCAGCGACAGGCCGCCGGGGCCGAGCTCGTCGACACGCCAGCCCGACCCGAACCCCGGCACCCACCAGAGGGCGGCGACCCCGCCGGTCGAGTCGAGCACGCCATTGACGTGCAGCGTGTTCCAGGGAGTAACGAATGCGCTGATCTCGCCGCGGAACGTCGCATCGGCCGGCCCCGCCGCGGCCGACAGGTCGTCGGCACGCCAGAGCGACAGCCCCGGCGCCCACCAGACCACCTGGACATGGCCCTGGGCATCGAGGCCGGCGATGTTCATGCCGGACCACGATGTGGAGTAGGTGGTGAAGTGCGAGACGAAGGCGGGCGTGGCCAAGCCTTGGGGAGCCAGGTGGTCCTGCGAGAGATTGGCGTAGTTCCAGGCCGAGACGTCCCCCGCATACGGCGTGGTGTTGCGGTAGTAGATCACCAGGTCGCCCGACGGATCGATCCCGACCAGGTGGACGATTCCGACGGCGTTGGTGAATGTCGTCAGCTTCTGCACGATCGGCGTGCGTCCCTGACCGCCATTGGTAATCGAGAAGTACTCAAATCCGCCGTTGTAGACAAATGGGAGGAGCCTGAGGTCGCCTTGGTCAGCGAGGGCGACGAACGCGCTGTCGCTGGTGTGGCCATCGGTGAAGACCACGAGCTCGGCGGCGTCGGTGACCAGGGTCGTGACCATGCGGCGCAGCGTCCAGGTCGCGCCCTGGTAGTGGAACAGCATCAGCTCGTCGTACTGGTTGATCGCGGCAACGTACCGGCCCTGGCCGGTCACGGTGATCGAGGGAGTCGGCGAGCCGGTACGCAGGACCGCGATCTCCCGGTCGGCGATCGGGGTCAGGATCCCGTTGGAGGTCAGGATGCGGCCATCATCGGTGAGCCTGGTCGGCGCGGTGGTGTCCAAGCCGAACACGGCGTATCGGCCAAAGTCGAACCCTTGGATGCGGTGGGTTGCGTCAACGATCGTCCGGAGCCCGTCGCCGGGCTGGAAGACGTACGTCGTGAGGCTGGGCGCTTCGAGCATGTTCTGGGTGTACACGTCGCCGATGATGCGCCCGGCGGCGTCGATCGCCCGCATGAGCCAATACTGCGAGACCGCCAGACCCCCGAGCGAGGGACCGGCCGCGATGTCGGTGATAACGCCGCCCGACCATCGGGAGATGGTCCCCGGCGTGGAGGCGGACCTGGTGCCCACGCGGGTGCCGATGACGTCCCCGCTGTCACTGATGAGGAGAGTGCCCTCCAGCCCTGGGATGACGGTGATGCCGACGTCGTGCGACCACCTCACGGCCTGATCTGGAAGGCCAGCCTGCCGGCGCTGCCCCACGACCACGCCCGAGGCGTTGACGTCGAATGCAAAGCCGGTCCAGAGGAACGACAGCGTTCCGCCGGAGAAGATCCAGGTTCGTCCGGCAGTAATAGGAAACTGCGCGGTCCGTTCGGTCAGCAGGATGTGCCCGCCGGAGGAAATTCTCACGACACCGAGGGAGCCGAAGTCGGCGGGTTCCTCGCCCTCGACGGTGGTGACCAGCGAGTGGAGCGTGACGACCTGGCCGGCCGTGTCCACCAGGAGTTCGGTGTCGGGCGTGCCGTCGGCGTACCTGTTGACAAAGACGATCGTGCCATCGTTCCCGATCGCCAGGATGTGCGAGGTGGGCAAGTGAGAATCGAGGACAGACGCGAGCGACAGGCCGGGCACGTGCGAGTAGGAACGCGCCACGCCGTCGACCAAGAGCATGGGCAGCCCGCCGGGGAACTCCGACCACATGAACCGCGCATCCGCGCTGGCGCCGGTGATGATGATGGGCGCGCCCACGGCCAGCGTTGAAACGATCGTCACACGACCCGCACCGTCGGAACTGATGATGTCGGCGATCCCGTCGTTGTTGACGTCGCCGGCGCCGGCGATGGCGAACCCGAGCACCTGAGGGGTGACGGGGGTTGGCACAGTGTCAAGTCCCATCGACCGGAATGCCTCCAGGTAGGGGCTGACCGTGTAGGCGCGCCCCACGCCCGGCGCCAGGATCACCAGGTTCTCGCTCCCCGGGGCGCCGAAGTTCTCGATCGACGCGATGCGGGCCCCGTAGCGAGCGTTCGGCGCGCCGTCGTCAGCCTGGGAGATGGTCCGGTCCACGCCGGTGGCAAGGTCCAAGGAGTGGAGGCGTCCACGGTCGTGCATCGGATTCTCGTCGTTGATGCCGACGTCCGAGCCCGGAGCGCCGACGATCAGGCGATGGAGGATCCCCGGCGGGTTGCCGGGGGTTACGACCCGCGCAATGGCCAGCGCCGCGCCGAACTCCTCACCCGCTGCCAGCCCGTCCGCGTTCAGCACGCTGGTGCCGTCGCTGCGGTACACGTACACCCTCCCGGCGTCCGTGAACGCCGCGTCGTTGAACGGCGCGCCCACGGCGAAGAGGTCATGATCAACAACGTCGCCGGAGGCGACCGCGATCGCCGCACCGAACCGGTCGCCCGCGCCCTCCCCATCGATGCTCCGGATGAGCGAGCCGTCGGCGCCGGAATAGATGAAGATCGAGCCCGCCAGGTCCGCGGTCGTCCCGGGTGCACCGATGATCAGGTCGGCCACGCCGTCATCGTCGGCATCGTTCAGCCCGGAGACAACGCGTCCGAAATCGGTAAACGGGGTCGCCCCGTCGATCGTGAGGAGAATGCCGCCGTCGGCCCCGGAGAACACGTACACCCGCCCGGTGGGATCGGCGACGCCGTTGTCGGTCGCATCGAAGCGGGGCGAACCGACCAGCAGGTCCGGCACGCCGTCATCGTCCAGGTCCCCCACGCTCACCATCGACGCGCCGAACTCCCACGCCCCATCGTCCAACGTGCGGATCAGCGACGCCGTGTGCCCCGAGTACACGAAAACGTGCCCCGGCTGGCCGGCGAAGATGCTCCCTCCCTCCGGGGGCGCGCCCGTCGAGGAAACCGCGAAGTCACCGAAGCCGTCGCCGTCGATATCGCCCAGCCCGGCGACCGCGGCCCCGAATCCCAGGATGTCGTTCCCGGGCGCGGCCAGATCATGCATCGGCGTATCGACGCCGAAGATCTCGGCCGGCGAGTGGTAGAGATAGGCCGACAACAGCGAGCGCGGCTCCAGCGCCTCAAGGCCTGCGGAGCCTTCCGTAGTGCGATCGTTCGATGACATGTGCGGGATCCCGGTGGGCAACCGCAGATTCAGGCGACTATAGCCCGATGCGAGGCACGCAATGGGTGAACGCCCGTCGATTCTCTCCGTTCCGGTCGGCCCCGAGAGGGACAGCAAGACGCCGAGCAGGGCACCGACGGCCGCAGATGAGGAGGCTCTTGCGAGCGCCGAGGGACGCAAGAGGAGCAACGGGAGCCTTCGCGGCCACCGCGGCAACCAGCCCCCCTGAACGGTGGAGCCAGTTTGCGCGCGCAAGAGCGCAAACCTCAAAATTTTCTTCTCCTTGTGCCACAAGCACTTACGCGATTCGACCCCCGCCGTTGCCCGGAAGGGGTCGAGCGCAGCGCACGACTTCAGGCCGATCGCTCAGCACCCCGCGAAGTACGCCCCCAGGAAATCAAAGAAATCCCGGGAATCGATGACCCCATCGACGTTGAAGTCAGCGCCGGGCGACATCATGAAGAACGCATGGAGGAAGTCGAAAAAGTCGGAAGAGTTCACCGATCCGGAGTTGTTCCAGTCCGCGGCACACCCGCCGGTATTGGCCAGGAAGACACCGCTCGAGCCGTCCGTGAACGTGATCGAGAGGACGAGCTGGCCGCGATCGTTGAAGATCAGCGGCTGGCCGCTGGAGGGACCTGGCGAGGTCTGCCCCCACATGGCGGCGACCGTCCGCGAATCTCCGGGCGCGACCTGCACCTGATCGCCTTCTCGAACAACGAGGCGGAGCGAGGCCGTATCACCGACCCAGTACCCCTTGTCGTTCGCCGCGGTAACCCCGGGGCCCGTGAGCGTCCCGGCGATCACCACTTCGTCGGAGTTGTTGATGGCCACGCCGACGGCCGACCGAAAAACGACGCCCGGCGACGCGCCCGGAGCCTGCATCCCGGGGAATGCCAGCGGCACGACCTGCCCGGGCACCCCTACGAATGTGGCGACATCAAACGTATCGGATGGGCCGACCAAAGGATGAAGAACAGCGGTCCCGCCAGCATTCAAGAGCATGTTCTCGCCGGTGTTGCCCAGCACGATCAGCCCCGTGCCCGGGACAGGGTCGCCCTGCTGGAGCAGCAGCCCGAGCGACTCGTGCGTTCCCACCCAGAATCCATGCTGATTGGAGCCATCGATCCCCGGGCCGGAGATCCATCCAGGGAATCCGATGCGCCCCGTGCTGTCGATCGCAGGGCGATCGAGCGGCAGCGTCCTGGGAAATAGGAGGGAGACGAATCGTACATCCGGGTCCATTCCACCGAAATGCTCACCGCCCCTGGCCACTTCAACCAGAGTGCCTTGATGAAACCGCCAGGCCACACCATACGAGGGTTGAGGGAACCCCGTGTGCGCAAACAACGCCACATCACCCGCGTCGTTGATCGACGCAGGTGCGAATGAAGTGCTGCCGCCGCCCATTGGGAGAATGGGGTGCAGGTCGTTCGCGCGCCCGACCCACAGGTTGCTCAGCGCGCCGTTCGGCCCCGCCACCGAGCCAGAGAACACGACCACACCTCCGGTATTCACGGCCATGTTCTGGTACACCTCGATGGAGTTGAACGGCGCACCGTAGCCCGGCGCCGGATCCCCAACCAGCGCGATCGGGACCAGATGGCCCGCGACGCCCCTCCAGATGCCGCCTACAGGATCCGCGTTCGGCGACGAGCGGAACATCGCGAAGATCACCGCCTCGCCGCTGGAGGTCAGGAACAGGCGGTCGACGAACCAGAACACCGCGCCGTCCGGCGCGCCCGGCGCCGGGTCTCCCTCACGAGCAAGGATGTGCTGCCCGCCCGTCGGTCCCACCCACAGCGCATCGTCGTTCCCGGAGTTGATGCCCGGGCCGGCGACCAGCCCGTGAAACGCGATGTCCCCCGCGTTGTTGATCGAGGCGTACCACGAGAACTGCTGCGGGAAATACACCACACCGGGCGGCATGTCGGGCGCCCGCTCCCCGCTCATCGCCACCTTGACAAGCGGAACCTGCCCTGCGGCCTGCATGCAGGCGCCGGCGAGACACGACGCTGCGAGAACCACGAATTTCTGTGCAACAAGCGACATGAGCATCCCTTCGAAAGAAAGTGCCCTGCCTCCTGAGTACGGCCCCCGCGCCCGCATCTGGCTCGAAGACCCCGAAACTCTCTCTTTCCTCCCTCTCCGCCGCCTCTGCAGCGCACCGCAACCCCAATCAGGGCGTGATAGAAGCGTTGCCGGGGACGCGAAGGGCACGACCGCAGAGAGTCGTCCTGCATCGGGCGCATGTCGGGCCGGTGCATCACACGGGCAACGCCGCAACCCGGGCACCCGCGGCCACCGCGGCAACCAGCCACCCTGAACGGTGGAGCGCGTTTGCGCGCGGATCCGTTGCCCAAATGGGCGTCTACCGGGAAGGCGGAGCGGAGACGCTGACGGGGCCGGAGCGTCAGG
>JBGPJM010000153.1:0-11854 GCA_041485385.1 Phycisphaerae bacterium
GCTTCACCGGCGGCGGCGAAGTGCCCGCCGGCGATGAGTTCTCCATTGAATACCGCCAAGGCCAGCACGGAGTCGTCCACTCCCGATCCCAGCGGGCGCCACGATGATCCGTCCCATCGTGCGACGTGGCCGACCTCGATCCCATCTGCTGTCGAGAAATCCCCGCCGGCGATCAGGTCGCCGTTGTAGACCGTCAGCGCCCGAACGGTGTTGTTCATCCCGGCGCCGATCGGGCGCCAATCGGAATCGTCCCACATCGCAACATACGCGGCGATCGACGTTCCCGCCTCCGTGAACGCGCCGCCGGCAACCAGCGCCTGTGGAAGCGGGCCATCCCCGTCCGGATCCCAAGGGGTAGCCGCGAAAGCGGTGTCGGACAGGCCGTTCCACCCCTGGCCCGGTCCGTACCGCCAACCATCGCACTGCGCACCAGCGCGCGTGCCGCAGAGCACCGATACCAGCGCCAGAGCGCAGATGGCCAACTCAGACCGCACACGAACCTCCCGGCAGCGTGGCCGCCGCCACGTCCATTCAGTATGTCCTCGGTAAGCCCGTACGGCCAGTGAGGGCGGTGCCGTGGGCGAGGCCATCTGGATCACGTCGCGGATCGTGCCGGCCGAGATGTCGTGGAAGTCGAGGGCGTCGCGCTTGCGTTCCGCCGACAAACGCGACTGTCAGTATGCGGTCAAATTCGATCTTGTTCGAGCAGCCCGGAGGAGGTATCTTGGTCTTTGCCGGCCAGCATCTCGGCGAGAAGTCCGAGGAAGGAGGGCGTGAGATGCTCCGATATCGATCTGCGCCAACCGTGGCGATGGCGATGGGCACATCCCTGCTGCCCTCGGGCGTCCTCGCTGGCGACACCTCAATGACGCAAGTCGTCGCATTGACTGGTCAGCCGGCGTACGGGATCCCGTCGGAGAACTTTCATCGACCGCTTTCCGCGACCATCAACAACTCCGGGGTCGTCGCGTTTGAAGCGGAGACGGGAGTCCCCGGAAACGTGCTGGACAACCTCTTCCTCTGGCAATCCGGTCAAGGATCCCTCCTTGCCCGTCAGGGGGAGCCGATGGCCGGGCATGCGACGCGGCACTACCGGAACTTCCAGACTCCTCAGATCAATGACGAAGGCCGGGTCGTTTTCCTCTGCAACCCGAGTGACGCGACCTCGGAGATCGGGCTTGTCACCGGGTTCTCCGGCGCGCTGTCGTTGGTCGCGGTTTCGTGGAGCGAGCCTCCGGGCACGAGCTACCTTACAGGGATTAACTCGCTCGGGGGCCCATTGCTTGCACGCTCCGGGCCCGTGAGCTTTCGGGGCGGCCTCGTGACCCACTCCTTCTACTCGGGGTTTCCCGGGGACATAACGGTTCGCCTGACCGACGATCAGCAGGTGCCCGGGCTCCCGCCGGACGCCGGGAGCGTCGGGTACGCGCCCATCCGGATGAACCCCTCCGCCGACCTCATTGCGTGGGGGCCGATCAGGCATGGCGAGTACGAGGGTGAGCGCGTCGTCGTCGCCACAGGGCCGAACGGGCCGCGCGCGATCGTAGCTCCCGGCATACCGGCCCCCGGGGTGGGCGAACCGTTCATCAGCGCCGGGCTTCCCCCGTCTTTCAACTCGGCTGGTCAGATCGCCGTGGAGGCCGTGGCGGGCCCGTCGATAAGCGGCCCGTTCACCACCGGCATTTGGCGCGGCAGTTACGACGGCGAGCTCTCCCTGCTGGCGCGAGTCGGAGACGCGGCTCCCGGTCCGGGTCCGGGGTTTGTATTCGAGGATGTGGGTACGCCGATGCTCAATCGGTCGGGCGATGTCGCGATGCTCGGCCGTGCGGTCAACGACGCGAACGACGTCCGGAACGGCATCTGGCTGGTCCGTCCCGAGGGCACGTCCCTGGTCGGCCTGCTCAATGACCCCGTCACCAACCTGCCGCCCGGCACCGTGCTGAGCGGCTTCAACGGCCTGACCATCCCAGCCTTCGCGTTCAATGACCGCGATCTCGTGGCCTTTGTTGGAAGGGTGCAGCTGCCGGGAGGATCCAGGGCGGCGAGCCTGGTGTATTCCGACGGCGCCGGGGGCTGGGGGTCGCTGGCGACTGTGGGGTTTCCGTTCGAACTAGCGCCGGGCGATACGCGGATCGTCAGCAATGTCGCTGCATTCGACAACGGTTTCAGCGAAATCCACGCCGAGAACGGCGACGACGGCTATGGCACGTTCTTCAACGATGCCAACCAACTCGTCTATCTGCTCGCGTTCACGGATGGAAGCAACGCGATAGTGGAAACTCAAATCCCCTCTCCATCGTCGGCCCTTGCCGTGCTCGCGCTCGGCTGTGCGAGTGCTTGTCGGCGCCGTCGATCACGGAGCTGACGCCCGTCGCCTCGCTCGGCCACGGGCACCTGCCGCTTCTTGTCTGCGTGAGCGCCACCGACTCGAACCACCGGGCTGCACTTGAGCAATCTCCCCGTGCGTCATGCCGCCCGTTTGAGGTACTGAGGGTTACGCCTTCCGCCGGAAGCGGATCGCTCAGGGAGAAGAGCATGTCGATCTACGCCCGGGGGCGGGCGGGGCAGCGGGCCGTCCCGTCCTGTTTACGCCGCCCCAGGCCCTGCGGCGGTTCCCGCCCGAGGTCCTGACCGACGCCGAGGTCCGCGCCCTCATGGACGCCTGCGCCGGCCCGCCGGTCACCGCCCTGCGGAACCGCGCCCTGCTGGCCGTCCTCTACCGCTCGGGCCTGCGGATCTCCGAGGCCCTGGACCTCCGCCCCAAGGACGTGGACTCCGCCGGCGGCGCCCTCCGGGTGATGCGCGGCAAGGGGGTAAGCAGAGGAAGCAACGGCCGTTCGGCAGCGTCCTCTGCTCACAACCTGCTGATCGCTGCTTACTCTCGTTCAGTTCACAGGGCCGCGAGGCGGCGGGCGGTTTCCTGCTCGGCGAGGTCGGTGAGGAGCCTATCCATGTCGCCGGCGAGGAGGTCGCGGAGGGAGTACTGGCCGGGGAGGCGCTCGTCGGCGACGATGCCCTCCTTGTAGCGGTAGGTGCGGATCTTCTCGGAGCGTTCGCCGGAGCCGATCTGGGCGTTGCGGGCGGCGGAGCGCTCGGCGTGCTTCTTGGCGCGCTCGAGCTCGAAGACGCGGGTCATGAGCAGGCGCCGGGCCTTTTCGCGGTTCTGCTGCTGGCTCTTGCTCTCCTGCATCCGCACCTCGATGCCGGTGGGCTTGTGCACGAGCTTGACGGCGGTGGCGACCTTGTTGACGTTCTGGCCGCCGGGGCCCTGGGCGGTGGTGACGTCCTCGTTGACATCGGCGGCCCAGTCGATCTTGACGTCGATCTCGTCGGGCTCGGGGAGGACGGCGACGGTGGCGGTGGAGGTGTGGATGCGTCCCTGGGCCTCGGTGGCGGGGACTCGCTTGACGGAGTGGACGCCGGCCTCGAAGGCGAGCTCGGACCAGACGCCGGGGCCGCGGATGTTCACGACGGCGCTGCGGATGCCGTCGACGGAGGGCTCGGTCGCCAGCTCGAGGGTCTCGAAGGCCCAGGATCGCCGGGCGGCGAAGCGCTGGTACATGTCCAGGAGGTCGCGGGCCCAGAGCGAGGCCTCGTCGCCGCCGGTGCCGGCGCGGACCTCCAGCATGACGGAGCCGACCTTGCGGTCGTCGGCGCTGACGAGCATGGCCTTGAGGTCGTGCAGGACGGTCGCGGCTTTGGCCTCAAGGTCGGGCAGCTCGGCCCTGGCGAGCTCAACGAGGTCGTGGTCGCTCCCTGCGCCGTCGGCGATGACGGTCCGGAGGTCGGCAGCCTCGGCGCACAGCTTGGTGAGTTCGCGGTGGCGGCGCACGAGGTCCTCGAGTGACGCTTTCTTGATGGAGAGGTCGCGCACCTGGCGGTGGTCGCTGAGGACGGCCGGGTCGGAGAGGCGAGCCTCGAGCTCGGCGTGCCGGGCGGCGACCTGCTCGAGCTTCCTGAGCACGGCCGGGGGGATGGAGGCGAGGGGATCGGGCATGGCGGTGATGATGCGGAGGGGTGAAACTCGGCGGGGAACGTCCCGGATAAAGGCGCCGGGGAGCAAGCCTATGGCGGGCCAGCGGGGGGCGAGCCCCGCCTTTCTTTTCGGAGAATTTCCCGGTTGTGTATCATTGCCGGCGCTACGCCGCCGCGTTTTCAGGAGTCTCTGCTTGACCGACGCGATCGTAATCCGGGGGGTGACCAAGACGTTCGGTCCCAAGGTGGCCGTGCGGGACCTTGACCTGGTCATTCCCCAGGGGGCCATGTGCGGGTTTATCGGGCCCAACGGGGCGGGGAAGACGACGACGATCCGCATGGTGATGTCGATTCTGTTTCCGGACAAGGGGGAGATCTCGGTGCTGGGACGCGCCAGTGCGCTGGAGAGCAAGGACCGGATCGGCTACCTGCCCGAGGAGCGGGGCGTGTACCGCAAGATGAAGGTGGGGGCGTTCCTGCGGTTCATCGGGCGGCTGAAGGGGGTCGATTCCGCGGTGCTTTCGAAGCGGATCGATGAATGGCTGGGGCGCGTGCAGCTGGGGGACACGATCAGGAAGAAGTGCGAGGAGCTGAGCAAGGGGATGCAGCAGAAGGTACAGTTTCTTGCCTCGATTATCCACGAGCCGGAGCTGATCATCCTCGACGAGCCGTTCAGCGGGCTTGACCCGATGAACCGGCGGCTGCTCCGGGAGCTGATCGACGAGCAGCACAGCGCCGGGCGGACGGTCATCTTCTCCACGCACGCGATGTTCGAGGCCGAGCAGCTGTGCAACCAGATCTTCATGATCAACCAGGGCGTGAAGGTGCTCGATTCATCGATGGAGGAGATCCGGGCCCGGTTCGACCCCAGGGCGCTGATCGTGGAGCCGCTGAACGCCAACGGGGCCGCGCAGGTGGACCTGGAGCGGCTATCGGGCATCCGCGGCGTCCGCTCGGTCACGCCGTCGCGCGACGGGGCAGAGGTGCGGCTGGACGAGCAGGCCGATCCGGGGGCGATCATGGCGGAGATCGTGCAGCGCCTGCCGGTGCGCCGGCTGGAGCTCAAGCGGGTGACCCTGGACGACGTGTTCATCGACCTGGTGGAGGCCGCGGGGGGCGAGGTCCCCAGCCGCGCCGACCTTGGCAGCAAGGAGGCCGACGGTGCATAAGACGCTGTGGGTGGCGTGGCGGGAGTTCACGACGACGGTGTGGACCAAGGGGTTCATCATCGGGGTGCTGATGACGCCGCTGTTCATCCTGATCGTGATCGGCGCGATGGTGCTGGTGAAGATGCAGGGCGGGCCGCGTGTGGCCGGTCGCGTCGCGATCATCGACCGGAGCGGGCTGGTCGCCGATCGCATCCGGGAGCGATTCACGCCGGAGGCGATCGAGGCGGAGCAGGAGCAGAATGCGCAGCGGGCCGCGAAGCTGACCGGCGAGGCTATGCAGCGCACGGGCGTCGGGACGACGAACCCCGCCGGCGCCGAGATGGCGCAGAGCATGGCGGCCGCGGCCAGCGCCGCGAAGCCGGCGGACCTGACGCTGGAGGTGCTCGCCCCCGACGCCGATGTGGCCAAGGAAAAAGGCGAGGTCGCCAGGGCCGAGATCAAGGCGCGCGGCGAAGCAGCGATCGGCGAGAAGCCGCGCCTGGTGCTGGCGGTGATCCCCGAATCGGTGGTGAAGCCCGACGACAAGGGTGAGTTCACGAAGTTCGATCTGTACGTGACGCAGCGGCTGGACTTCGAGATCAAGGATCGGATCGAGCGGCGGATCGCGGATGCGATTATCGATGCGAGGGTGGCCGCGGATGCGAGGGCCGCGGCGGGAGGCCTGGACGCGAAAGCCCTCCGGGCGCTCATGAGGCGGCCGGGGTCGGCTTCGGTGACGGCCACGGCCGAGGGGGACAAGAAATCCGCGGGCGAGGCGGGCTTCCTGGTGCCGATGGGGTTCATGATCCTGCTGATGGTCTCGGTGTTCACGTCGGGGCAGATGTTGCTGACGACGACGATCGAGGAGAAGGGCAGCCGGGTCATGGAGGTGCTGCTCAGCGCGGTCTCGCCGCTGCAGCTGATGGTGGGGAAGATCCTTGGCGGGATGGGGGTGGGGCTGCTGATCCTCATGGTGTATTCGGGTTTGGGCGTGGCCTCGCTGATCTTCTTTGCGTACCAGCACCTGCTGAACCCGGTGAGCCTGATTTATCTGGTTGTGTTCTTCTTCATCGCGTACTTCCTGGTCGCGGCGATGTTCGCGGCGATCGGGAGCGCCGTCACGGAACTCCGCGAGGCCCAGACGCTGATGACGCCGGTGATGCTGGTGCTCATGATCCCGTGGCTGCTGTGGATGCCTATCCAGCGGGCGCCCAACAGCCTCTTCTCGACGATCCTCAGCTTCGTTCCAGGCACCAACCCGTTTGTCATGGTGATCAGGCTGGCCGGGAGTGAGCCGGTTCCGTCCTGGCAGATCCCGGTGGCGATCGGCGTCGGGCTGGCGTCGGCGGTGTTCGCGGCGTGGGCCGCGGCGAAGATCTTCCGGATCGGCGTGCTGATGTACGGCAAGCCGCCGAACCTCAAGACGCTGATCCGGTGGGTGCGGCTGGCGTGAGCGGGCCGGAGCGGCAGGACAGCCGATGAAACGAAGCACGCGGGCGCCGTCGTGGTCGGGTCAGAGGGTCCTCGATCGCTTCGAGCTCTATGAACTGTGCGCCCAGGCCCCCGCGCGCGACGCCCGGCTGCTGCTGGCGATCCACGGCGGGGCCCCACGCGTGCTCGGCGAGGACTTCTCCGGCGCCGGGGCGATCTCGCGGGACTGGGTGGGGCTCGCCGCCGGCCGGCGGGCCGTCGCGGTGGACCACGACCCCGAGCCTCTCCGGCGTGTGCGCGCCGTCCCGGGTGTCAAGGCGGTCTGCGCCGATGTCCTGCGCGTGAAGGAGAAGGCCGACATCATCGCGGCGCTGAACTTCTCCATCGGCGAACTGCACAGCCGCGGCGGCCTGGTGGCGTACCTGCGGCACGCCGGGTCGCGCCTGAGGGGCGGGGGGGTGCTGGTGTGCGACATCTACGGCGGATCGGACGCGTTCATGACGGGACGAATCCGCGAGTGCAAGGCCGGTCCGCGCGGCGAGCGGGTCGTGTACACCTGGGAGCAGCGCACGGCCGACCCGCTCACGGGGCGCGTCGTGAATGCCATGCACTTCCGGGTCACGGCGCGCCCGGGCGGGACCTCGCGAGAGATCCATGATGCGTTCGTGTACGACTGGCGGCTCTGGAGCGTTCCGGAGCTGCGGGACGCCATGCTCGAGGCCGGCTTCGGCGCTGTCGAGGTCTACCCGCGATTCGCCGAGGCGACCGATGCCGACGGCGGCCTGTACCTAAGTCCGATCGAGGACGCCGCGGAGGTCGGGGACAGTTTTTCGGTGTATGTGGTGGGGCGGGGAAAGCGAAAAGCGAAAAGCGAAGAATGAAAAGCGAGAAGTGAAAAGTGAAAGCGAGGAATGAAGGGCCTACTAGTCGTCTTGCCGTCGCCGGACTGCCTCGAGGAGTCTCGCCAGCAGGCGGGCGGCCTCCGGCCCGGGACGGCCCTCGCCGACGGGTCGGCCGTCCAGCTCGATGATCGACGTGACCAGCGTCGTCGTCCCGATGATCATCACCTCCCGTGCGTGGACCAGCTCTTCTTCACCCACGGCCCGCTGGGCGATCTCCGGGGCCGCGCCCAGCAGGATGTCGCGCGTCACGCCGGCCAGCATCGGTATGCTATCCAGCGACGGCGTGACCAGCGTCGCACCGCCGCTCTCGTCCGGGACGGCCAGCACCACGTTGGTCGCGAGCCCCTCGGCGACCTGCCCGTCGCGGATAAAGATCGCGTCGTCGCGCCGCTTGGCATCGGCCTCGAGGGAGGCGAGCACGTTGCCCATGAGCGAGATGGACTTGAGGTGGCCCAGCAGCCAGCGGTTGTCCTTGCAGGTGATCGCCGTGCGCTGCGGCGGGGCGGTGAACGACGCGATCGGGGGTTGCGGGGTGCAGTAGCCGAAGACGGTCGGGCGCGTGCCCGGGCCGGGCACGCGCGAGCGGGGCGGGTCGCCGGGGCCCGGCGTGCCGCGTGAGACCTGCCAGTAGACGAAGGCGTCGGTGAGGTTGTTGGCCTCCAGGAGCTCGAGGGAGAGCGGGTCCAGGTCGCCGGGGTCGTGCGCGATACCCGCGAGCTTGAGGCCGCGGCGCATGCGCTCGACGTGCCGCCGGACGCCGATGATGCGCCGGCCCTCGTGATTGTCCCAGGGGATGGAGCGGAGCCCCTCGTAGACGCCGTCGCCGAAGAGAAATCCGCGGTCGAGGGGGCTGATCCGGGCGTCGGAGAGGGGCATGAGCTTGCCGTTGAGGTGGACGATCACGCGGGATGGTAAGCGGAGAAGTGAGCAGTGGCTGGGGAGAAGTGAGCAGGGAGCAGTGAGCGGGAAGAAGTGAGCAGGGAGCGGTGAGCAGTGAGCAGGAGGAAGCGAGCGGTGAGCACGTCTTCTGCTCACTGCTCACTATTCACGGCTCACTACTTTCACATCAGCGCCACCGGATCGACATCCACCGCGGTGTGCGAGTCGCTGGTGAGCAGGCCGCGTGCGCGCAGACCGCCGAGCAGCGACTGGATGGCCGCGCGGCGTGGGCTGACGAGCGTGATTTCGAAGCGGTGCTGGCCCGCGATGCGCTCGATGGCGCAGGGGGCGGGGCCGATGATCTGTGTATCGGTGGCCGCGGCGCCCGGCGCGTCGCGCAGGGCCGCGGCCAGCTCGCTCGCCCGTTCCTGGGCCTTCGGTGCCAACTCATCGCGCACGACGATGCGGGCCATTTTGGTCATGGGGGGCAGCCCGGCGCGGGCCCGGAACCGCAGCTCCTGCTCGGCAAAGGCGGGGTAGTCGTGCGCCGCCGCGAGCCGGATGGCGGGTTCGTTGGGTGAGGCCGTCTGGACGATGACCCGGCCGGGCGCGACGCCGCGGCCGGTCCGCCCCGCTACCTGGCTCACGAGCTGGAAGGTCCGCTCCGCCGCGCGGAAGTCCGGCAGGGCCAGCGACGTGTCGGCGTTCACGATCCCCACCAGGTGCACGCCGGGGAAGTCCAGCCCCTTGGCGATCATCTGCGTGCCGATGAGCAGCCGGATCTCGCCGCTGGCGAACCGCGACAGCGCCGAGCAGTAGTCGCGCCCGGAGCGCATCGTGTCGCTGTCCACGCGGAGCATCGCCGAGCCCGGCGTCGCGCCCGCCGGGCTCCGGACCTGCGGTTCCTCGCCCGGCGGCGAGGTGCTCAGCAACGATCCGAACTTGCGCTCCAGCTCCTCTTCGACCCGTTGCGTTCCGGAGCCGAAGACGTTCACCTTGCTCTTGCACAGCGGGCACTCGCGCGGCAGGAGCTGTTCCGCCAGGCAGTGATGGCAGCGGACGTAGCCCGCTTGCCCGCGGAGCCCCTTGTGGAAAACCATCATCACGTCGCAGTCGCGGCACTGCATGAGCCACCCGCACCGGGCGCTGGGGCAGCAGATGTAGTTGGCGTACCCGCGCCGGTTCAGCAGCAGGATGACCTGCCCGCCGGAGCCCAGCGTGTCGGCGATGGCGTGCTCGAGGGTCGGGCCGATCTGGTGGGCCCAGGGGCCGCCGATCTTGAGCGCCCCGCTGGCCGCGCGTGCCCGGGCCTCGTCGGCGATATTGACGATCTCGACGCGCGGCAGGCATCCGCCGCCGACGCGCTCGGTCAGCTCCCAGAGGTGGTACTTCGCGCTGGCCGCCTCCTTCGTGGGACGGGTGGCGTTGTACCAGCTCTCTAGCGACGGCGTGGCCGAGCCGAGGATGACCGGCACGTTCTCGAGGTGGGCCCGCTTGATCGCCAGGTCGCGGGCGTGGTAGCGCGGGAGCTGGTCCTGCTTGTACGACTGGTCGTGCTCCTCGTCGACGACAATCACTCCGAGGTTCTCCAGCGGCGAGAAGACCGACGAGCGTGCGCCGACGACCACGCGAGCGGCACCGGAGGCCGCCAGGGCCCACTGCCTGTGCCGCTGCGAGTTGGAGAGCCCCGAGTGGAGCACGGCGACGCCCTCTCGGGCGAAGCGGGCGGTAAAGCGGGCCGTTGTCTGCGGCGTGAGGGCGATCTCGGGCACCATCACCAGCGCCGTGCGCCCGTCAGCGAGCACCTGCTCGATCAGGCGCAGGTAGATCTCGGTCTTTCCCGACCCGGTGATGCCGCGCAGCAGGTGCACGCTGAACCCCGCGCCCAGGGCGGGGCGGATACCTTCGATGACGGCCGACTGCTGCGGTGTGAGCGTCGGGCGCTCGCCGCCGGCGCTCCGCACCGATTCGAGCGAGAGGCCTTCCCACGGCGGGGCTGCGGCGGCGATGATGGGCCGCTCCACCTGGCGTAGCAGGCCGAGCTTTACGAGCCGGTTGATCGGCCCCAGCGTTGCCGCTCCGGCGGCCCGGGCGAGCTGGGCGGGCGGCAGCGGGAACGCGGCCGCGTCCATCGCTTCGATGACGCTCCATGCGGCCCGGACGGTTGGGGGCATCTTGACCTCGGCGAGCGTGGCGTCGGCACCGGCGTGGGCGCCGACCCGCTCGACCTCGACGCGCGTTCTCAGGCCGATCCGCTTCTTCACGGCCGCGGGCATCATGGTCGCCAGCACCATCCCCAGCGGGCAGACGTAGTACCCGGCCATCCATCGGGCCAACTCGACCAGCACGGGCGACAGGGACGCGCCGCTCCGCTTCAGGATGGGCTTGATGCGCTCGCGGGCCAGGCCCGCCGCGAGCTCCTCGCCCCCGACCTCCGTCACGATTCCCGGCGCGGCCTTGTTCCCCCTCCCCAGCGGCACATCGACGCGCTCGCCGACGGCAATCCCCTCGGGGGCGAGGTACGTCAGCCCGGAGGCGTCGAGCTGGTCGATCCCGCGCTCGACCGCGACGCGCACGAGGACCTCCCCGGCGCTCAGCGCCGCCCCCGTCTCTCCGCGCGCTGTCGTGAATAGGTCGTCCATCTCGAGTTCGTGGCCCGCCGCCGCCCTGCCCATCCGCTCGCCTCTGGTCGAATCCGTCGCCACGTCTACACTAGGGCGTGCCAGAGACACACCGCAGCGAAGATGGTCAACAGCAGGGATTCACGACCGGGCGGCTGGCCCTGGAAGACGGCGCGGTCTTCCGCGGCCGGGCCTTCGGCGCGACCTCGGCGCCCCTCACCCGGACCGCCGAAGTCGTTTTCAACACCGCCATGACCGGCTACCAGGAGGCGCTCACCGATCCCTCCTACGCCGGCCAGATCCTGGTCATGACGGCGCCGCTCATAGGCAATACCGGCGTAAACGCCGAGGATGTCGAGTCGGCCCGCGTTCAGGTCTCCGGCTTCGTCGTCCGCGAACTGGCCAGGCTGCACTCCAACTACCGCGCCGAGGAGGACCTCTCGTCGTACCTGGGCGGGTTCGGCGTTCTGGGTGTCACCGACATTGACACCCGCGCCCTCACCAAGCGGCTCCGCGTCGCTGGCGTCATGCGGGGCGTCATCTCCAACGACGACCGGCTGTCGGACGCCGACCTGGTCGCGGCGGCGCGGAGCGCCCCCTCCATGGAGGGCCAGAACCTCGTTCCGCTCGTCGGCTGCACCTCGACACGGACGTGGGCCGGGACGCTGGGCGACTGGACCTCGGTCGACGCACCGACCCAGTCGAGCAAGCGCTTCCGCGTCCTTGCCTTCGACTGCGGCGCGAAGCGGAACATCCTGCGGAACCTGGCCCAGCGCGGGTGCGACGTGACCGTGGTCCCGCACACCATCCCTGCCAGCGAGGTCAAGGCCATGTTCGCCGCGGGGAAGATCGACGGACTGTTCGTTTCCAACGGCCCCGGCGACCCCGCGGCCGTGAA
>JBGPJM010000154.1:0-11785 GCA_041485385.1 Phycisphaerae bacterium
AAGGCGGCGCGGATCGCCAGCTCGGTCTTGCCGTAGCCGACGTCGCCGCAGATCAGCCGGTCCATGGGGCGTTCCGAGCCCATGTCCCTCTTGATCTCGACGAGCGCGGCCAGCTGGTCCTCGGTCTCCTCGTAGGGGAACTCGGCCTCGAACTCCTTCTGCCAGGCGGTGTCGGCGGGGTAGCGGATGCCGGGGAGGTGCTCGCGGGCCGCGCGAACACGGAGCAGCTCGGAGGCCAGGTCGCGCACCGAGTCGCTGACGTTCTGCTTCTGGCGCTGCCAGCGCTCACCGCCGAGTGCCGAGAGCTGCGGCTTGCCGCGGAACCCGCCGACGTACTTCTGCACCTGGTCGATCTTGGTGGCGGGGACGTGCAGGCGGGCGCCCTTGGCGAACTCGAGGGTGACGTACTCCTCCAGGCCCCAGTGCTCGTCGCGGGCCTTGTCCTTGTTCTTGGGGATGCGCTTGCCGGGGAGGCGGCGCTCGACCTCGGCGGTCGGCGAAGCGACGTCTCGCGGCTGCATCACGCGGAGGCCGACGAACCTGGCGATGCCATGCTCGCGGTGGACGACGTAGTCGCCGTGGGCGAAGTCCAGGAACGTGTCCATCGCCCGCCCGGCGCGGAGCTTGCCCCCGCCGCCAGGCGCGCGCGTGCGCCGGCGCGTCTCGAACCGGTGGAGGAGCTCGTGGTAGGGGACGATGGCGGTGGGGGGAAGCGACGAAGCGACGGAGCGACGGAGCGACGAAGGAGAAAAAGCAGCCGACGCTTCGGCCGCCGAAGCCTTCCCCCGTCCATGGCCCTCTTCTCCCCCCCCTCCGTCGCTTCGTCGCTCCGTCGCTCCGTCGCTCTCCCCCCCGTCGCTTCCCCCCCAAATGAACCCCCGGTGCACATACGCAACCCGGGCCTCGATCGCGCTCCGGGTGCCGGGTGCGAACTCGTCGAGCAGTTCGCCGAGGCGCTGGAGCTCGCCGCCGTTCTGGCAGAAGACGGCGACGCGTGTGCCCCCGGCGGCCGTCTGCCCCAGCTCTCTGACGGCCTCGCCGGCGTCACGCGAGAGCTCGGGGAGCTGCTGCGCGGGGAGGTCGATGGAGAGATCGCCGGCGCTCGGCGCGCCCGAGAACTGGTTGAGCTCGACGAGGGCGAACCGCTCCTGGAGGAGCTTGAGGACCGCCGGTGGGCCGGAGATGCCGCGGGAGTCGGAGACGCGTTCGAAGTACCCGCGGGCCTGCTCGTGGACCTCGAGCGTCTCGTGCAGGATGGCGACGGCCTCCTTGGGAACGAGCCTGAGGAAGTTGACGGTGTGGGTGTCGGACTGGACGCGGTCGAGGGAGGCGGAGACGAGCTCGACGGATTTCACCGCGCGGTCGGAGGCCATGGTGGCCACGTCGATCTCGGTGATGCGCTCGAGGGTGTCGCCGAAGAAGTCGAGGCGGACGGGGACGCCGGGGGTGGCCGATTGCGTGTCGGTGAGAGCGCCGCCACGGAGCGCCGGGCCGCCCAGGGGCGTGCCGGCGCCGGGGGGAAAGATGTCGATGATGCCGCCGCGGACGGCGAAGTCGCCGGGCTCTTCGACGGCGTCGAGACGCTCGTAGCCGGCCTGCTCGAGCCATCGGACCACGGCGCCGGGGGCACGCTCATCGCCGACCTTCAGGGTGAGCGAGAGCGTCTCGAGCGTGGAAGGCTCGGGGACACCCTGCATGAGCGCCTGGATCGGGCAGAGGAGAACCTCGGGCGGGGTGCCCGCGATCATCTGTTTCACGAGGGAGATGCGCTCGCCGAAGAGCTCAACGCTGACGTGCGTCTCGCCGGGCATGAGCTCCAGCGCGGGGAAGCGTGCCGCCACGACGCCCGCGCTCGTGAGTTCGTCCACCGCCTCATCCGCGTCGTCGAGATGGCCGACCACCAGCAGGACGGGGCGGCCCAGACGCCGCGCGACCGCGGCGGCGAGGAACGAGGCCGACGAGCCGTTCGAGCCGCGTGCCTGCACCCGCTGCGAGCGGGCAACGGCCTCGCAGAGCTGCTGCACGGCGGGGTGGCCGGAGATGAGCGAGACGAGGTCCAGGGGTGTCCTTTGGCGGAGCGCGCAGGCGCACGCGGCACGGCCCGACGATCGGGGCGTGTCGTGGTCAGGTCTATTCCGGCGATGATAGGTGGGCGGCCGCCGATGCCGCGATGTGTCGAGCCGGTCCGTCAGTCGACGGTCGCCAAGGGGCGGATCTTCTCGAGGGTGCGCGGACCGATGCCGCTGACGCGGTCCAGTTCCTCCACCGACTTGAAGCCGCCGTGGGCGTCGCGATACTCAATGATCCGCGCGGCGAGGGCGGGGCCGACGCCGGGGAGAAGCTCGAGCTCGGCCTGCGAGGCGGTGTTGAGGTTGATCTTGCGGGTGAGGACCGGTGCGCTCGGCGGATCGGCGGGGGCGGCCTCCTGGGTGACCGCCGGTCGCGGGTCAGGAGTCGAAGCGTGCGAGCGGACCGGGCTTGGCGCCGGCCGGTGCGAGCGTGTGGTCATCGACCAGACCATGCCGGTGATGGAGGCCGTGCCGAGGATCACCACCGCGAACCACTTGGCGGGGCCGGTGGTCCAATCCGGCGTTGGAGAGGTGGCCGCCACGGGTCAGATCGATCCCGCCGGGGCGCTGGTGAGAGTAAGGGGCGAGCGCTTCTCGCGGAGGGCCTGGCGGATCTCCGCCAGTCGCAGCATCGCGGGCTTGGGCTGGCCGGCCGCGTTGATCAGGCCGTCGCGCCGCGTCTGGTCCGGGCGCCCGGATTCGTACAGCTCGTGCCAGCAGACGCTGTGCACGTACGGTTTGCTGGTGGCGACGGCGGCCACCGCGGTCATCCAGCGCCACTGCGCCTCGGGGCTCCAGGGGATGCGCCAGAAGCCGGGCTCGGTGGGCCGCTCCGGGCGCCCGTGCCCGAGGGCGGGCGGCGCACCCGGGGGCTCAAGCTCGCTGGGCGCGGAGAAGGCCGAGATGCAGATGGGGCGCTCCAGCGCGGCGTACCGGTCGAGGAGCGCGGAAAGGGCCATGGTGTCGCGGGTGGAATGACCGGGCTCGGGGTGACCCATCTCGATGCGGAGGCCGTACAGGTCGGCGTTGATGCCCGCCTGCGTGATCATCTCGGCGTAGAGGACGGGGGGGATGGAGCGGGAGTTGTCGGCGTAGTACTCGCCCCAGGGCTGGTCGATCTCGATGACGACCTTGGCGGCCGGCTGCAGCTTGCGGACCACCACCACGCACATGCGGGTCAGGTCCATGACCTGCTCGAAGCTGAACGTGAAGTTGGAGTTGACGTGCAGGCCGGAGGCGACGATCCACGTGCCGACCATGCGCCGGTAGCGGGTCACGATGGTCTTGACGTGCTCGTACACCAGCTCGCGCAGCGTCTCGTAGTCGTGCTCCCAGATATACAGCCACTCAGGGACATTGCGGTGCCGGAAGTCGATGACCGGCCCGCCGACGATCGGCATGCGGGCCTGGCGAACCGCCCACTCGATCCAGCGGTCGGTCTTGGCGAAGGCGTACCGGCCCTCGGTGGGCTCCATCTCGACCCAGCGGATGGGCATGCAGATGAAGTCGCAGCACGCCGCGACGATCTTCTGGAGCTGCGGCGTGAACTGGTCGGGCCCGATGACGCAGCCGATCTGTGGCGGGGAGGGGAGGATGACGCCGGCCGAGCCGATGAGCGCGGCGCGGCTCATGGCGGCCTCGTGGTCGGTGATGGCATTCGTCGGGGTGGCGATCGCCATGGCGGCGGCGGCGAGTTCCCCCGACATGCGCTTGGCGTGCTGGACCGTCGCCTGGCGGAGGGTGAGGGCCTCGCCCGCTTCGATCGCCAGGGCGAGGGCCCGCCGGCCGAGACGGTCGGCCTCGGCGGTGTACCCGCCGGTGCCGTTGCCCCCGCTGCCGCCCGCGGCGACGACGGCCTCG
Organism: Phycisphaerae bacterium; assembly: GCA_041485385.1. GTDB lineage: Bacteria > Planctomycetota > Phycisphaerae > Phycisphaerales > UBA1924 > JBGPJM01. The sequence continues at coordinate 3,930 of JBGPJM010000154.1, forward strand.
GTGAAGGCGTGGCGTGCGTCCTCGAACAGGGCCATGACGGCGTCGTCAGGGGGGAGGTCGAACAGGGCCCAGTCCTCGAGCTTGTTGAGGAGCATCATGAGGCGGTGGCGGGCGAGCTCGAGGCTGAGGAGGTACGGGCGATCGCGCTCGGGAAGCAGGCACGTCTGGAGCATCACCACCCCCCCTCCACCCCCTTCGCCGGAGCTCTCCGCCACGGTCCCACCCTCCCCGGACGACACGGGATCGACGGGGACCTGGAGACAGATGGCCGCGGCTTCGCCGGATCGCTTCTCGCAGCGGATGAGCCCTTCGGCGGCGCGGATGTCGGCCTGCACGGCGACATCGTCCGGGCCGAGGAGATAGGCCTGGCGGAGGATGAAGTCGCGCCCCCCGGCGGCGGCGGGGAGGTTGTTGAAGACGACGAAACTCAGCATCCGGCGGAGCGTCTCCGGGGTGTTGTTTCCGGGGCGGAAACGGGTGAGGATAGCGGATTCCTGGAGGGGAAGCCGGGGACGGGGGAGCAGGAGAGGCACGCGCCGCGGGCACAGCCTGCACGGGCGGAGCGCCGGGCGGTACGATGGGCGCGTGAGCTCACCGACACCCAATCCCACTCCGCCGCCCCCCTCGTCGTCGCTGGCCGCGCACGTGCTCAATGGCTCGTCCGGCTCAGGCGCCGAGCCGGCGCTGGACTTGCCGGTAATCAGGCGGGGGAAGGTGCGGGACGTTTACGCGTTGCGCGCCGAGCGGGGCCAGGAGGAGCGAGTGGTGATGGTGGCGAGCGACCGGATCTCGGCGTTCGACGTGGTGATGCCCACGCCGATCCCCGGCAAGGGGAAGCTGCTGACGGAGCTGGCGACGTGGTGGTTCGGGTTCGTCGAGCGGAAGCGGCTGGCGGAGACGCACCTGGTCTCGACCAGGGTGGACGACCTGCCGCCGGCGGCGTACGCCACACTCGCACGGGCGAAGGGCGGCGTGCCGGCGGCGCGGGCATGGCTGGAGGGGCGTGTGACGATCGCGCGCCGGTGCCGCGTCGTGCCGATCGAGTGCGTTGCCAGGGGGTATCTGGAGGGCTCGGGGTGGAAGGAGTACCAGAAGAGCGGGAGCGTGTGCGGGGTGGAGCTGCCGCGGGGGCTCACGCAGTGCGAGAAGCTGCCGGAGCCGATCTTCACCCCGGCGACGAAGGCGGCGGTGGGGCACGACGAGAACATCAGCTTCGAGCGGGCGGCGGAGCTGGCGGGGCTGGAGACGATGGCGGTGCTGCGGGAACTGACGCTGGCGATCTACAAGGCGGCGGCGGCGCACGCGCTGGAACGGGGGATCATCATCGCCGACACGAAGTTCGAGTTCGGGATCCCCGAGGAGGCCGAGGCGCGGGCCGGGCGGGTGTGGAGCCAGCCAATCCTGATCGACGAGGCGCTCACGCCGGACAGCTCGCGGTTCTGGCCCCTGGACCGGTACGAGCCGGGGCGGGCGCAGGCGTCGTTCGACAAGCAGTTTCTGCGGGAATACCTGGAGGGGCTGGTGGCGGCGGGGAAATGGAACAAGAACGCGCCCGGGCCCGAACTGCCGTGGGAGGTGGTGGAGGGGACGCTGGCGAGGTACCGGGAGGCGCGGGATCGGCTCTGTGGGGGCTGAGTGCGGTCGAGCACTTATTTGTGCTCGAGCGATGGCTTGTTGCCGGCGCGGGCCTTGTCGTCGGCGTCGAGCTGGGCGCGGTATTCCTCGATGCCGGGGACTGGGGGGAAGAAGACGTCGAAGGACGTGCCGCCCTGCTCGAAGTAGGCCCTGAGGTTCATCCGCTCCATGAGGACGTAGGTCCGGGCCTTCAGGTCGTCTGGGGCCCGCTGATACATGGCGGGCCCGTCGGGGAGGCCGGCGTTGCCGATGAGCACGGCGAGGACCTGCCCGGCGACGCGCGGGAAGTCGCGTGCGAAGATCTCCATCCGGGCGGCGTCCTCGGCGTTGGCGGCGACATTGAAGACCTGTCGCTTGACGAAGACGGCGTGCACCTGGGCGGCGTAGGTGTAGCAGTCGCGGAAGAGCTTCATGTTGCCCATGAGCAGGCCGTTGAGGTACGCGCCCTGGAGAGAGCCGACGACTTCCTGGAGCGCGACGTTGGGGACGGCGAAGCGCTCCTCCTCGGAGATCTCCTTGACCACCCATTCCTTGAGCGGCATGTTGAACTTCTCGGGGCGGAAGGGGTCGTTGGTGTTGAGCTTGGCGTAGGTGATGAGCTTGTCGAAGTAGGTCTGGGCCGCATTGAGGTCGCCGCGCCGGTAGAGGTACCGCACGGCGTCCTTGAGGAAGTTCTCGTACCCGGCGGAATAGAGCTGGTAGGGACGGGTCTTGGAGGTCATGACGCCCTTGGATTCCCACTCCTCCGCCTCGCGCTTGGAGAGGACCTCGAGGATGTCGCCGTAGACGGGGATGTAGTCGACCGAGGGCATGGTCATGTAGAACTGCGGGTTGAGGATGTCGAAGTAGAGGTCGCCGGTGCGGAAGAGCTCCTGGACGGCCTGGACGACCAGGCGGTCGGTGTTGAGGAAGTCGAAATCGCGCTTGTTCTCGGCGGTGGCGCGCGAGAGGGCGTTCTCGATGCCGCGCTGGGCCCAGTAGAGGGCATGGGAGGCGGGGTGCCGCCAGTCCAGGGGCCCGTATGCCTCGGTGTACCGGATCATCCGGTCCGGCTCCATGTGGTACTTGTCGACCAGGACGCGCTTGCGGACATGGAGGGCCAGGAGGCGGAAGGCGGGGCGGAGCTCCATGTTGTTGATCAGCTCGACGGCCTTGGCGTTGCGGTCGGGCCGGCCGGCGCGGAGGCCGGTGGTCTCCAGAACGCGCCCGAGGCTCCGCTGCTCCTCGATGAGGGTGAGGAGCTGCTCGCCGGGGCCGGAGCCGTCGTCCTTGAAGAATGGCAGGGTGAGGTCGATTCCGGCCTCGTCGCGGAGGCGGTCGACGAGCTCCTGGGCGCGCGGATCACCGGCGATAACGTCGGCCAGCGTCTCCTTCGCGTTCATGACGTTGGTCAGCCATTCGACCAGCTGTTTCTGGCGCGCCTCGGTGGGGATGTGGTCTGCATCGCGCCTGGGCGGCGGGCCCAGGACGATGGTCCAGTCGCGGGCGTGCTGGCGCTTGTAGTAGCCGTTGGCATCGTCCATGAACCCCTGGACCTTGTGGAGGAAGATCCAGCCCAGCTCCTTGTGCACGAGCAGGTCGTTGGGGTTCTTGGGGATCCCCTCGTCGCGGAGGAGGCGGATGCCCTGGGAGACCCAGTTCCACCGCTCCTCGGGGGTGTTGGTGGCGACGGAGATGTTGTACGCGAGGTTCCAGGCGTGGAAGGCCCAGACGCGCGGGAAGCGGGGCTGCAGGCGGGTGATGGTCTTGGCCAGGTCGACGGCGTCGTAGTACCGGCCTTCCTGCTTGCGGTCGTTGGCGCGGATCCAGAGGATGTTGACGAACAGGCCGCGGAACGCGCCCATGGCGATGCCCAGGGCCACCTCGGGCGGGTCACCCTCCTCGACGGTGTCGCCGTAGACGAGGCGGTTGCGCCCGGCGGAGGCGGCGACGGAGGGCGCCATGAACGCGGAGGCGACAAGGCAGCACACCATGACCACGGCGGCGATGAGTTGGGCGGTGCGGTCGCGCATGGGCGGTTACTGGCCTGAGTAGGTGGCGAGCTCCCGTTGCCGGAAGATCGCGACGCCGATGCCGTACAGGACGGCGGTGGTTGTGCCCAGGAGGAGGAAGGCGGTGGCCACCTGTCCCCATGCTACGAGGCGCCCGTCGACGAGGTTCTCCGTGGGCTTCATCTCGGAGTAGAAGCGGAAGGCCCAGGCGATGGGGAGGGCGATGATGCGGATGATGAGGCGGTGGATGAGGAGCTTGCCCTCGACCTCGGCGTCGTAGTAGTTGAGGGACTCCCAGATGAAGCCTGCGCCCTCGGCGATGATGAAGGCGCCGAAGGCGACCATGCTGGCGACGGCGAAGCTGAGGAACGTGGCCGCGGTGATGGCGACCATGGCCAGGAAGGCGAGCTTGAACCAGAGGATGACCATCACGCGGGCGAAGTTGAGGCGGTAGGAGCCGACCTTGTAGAAGACCTCGAGGCCGTCGGGGGGGAACGTGAGCGTCTCGGGGTTGGCGACCTGGCGCTCCAGGTCGGCGTTGCCGACGGTGAGCTTGAGGAGGCCGTCGTCGTCGATGGCCGAGGCGGGGATGGGCATCGTGAGCGTGAGGTTGAGGGGCACCTCCCTGATGAACGGGGCGGGCTGGTTGGGGATGAAGAAGGTGAGGCGGTAGACGGTACGCGGATCGTTGCCCCCGACGTTGATCTTGTAGCGGAGGTGGAGGAGCTGGTTCTCGTCCTTGGCGGTCTTGAGGCCGCGGAAGACGAAGGTGCGCCCCTGGTTGGGCTCGATGGAGAGGAACCGGGTCTTCATCTCGTCGGCGATGTCGCGGTAGGTGTCGATGACGAGCTGCTGGGTCTCCTTGAAGCCGATGGGGTCGCTGGCGCGGAGGCGATCGATGCGATCCTTGACCTGGGCGGTGAGATCGTCCTTGGTGGGGGCGGGGAGATCGGGGCGGACGGCGAGGCGCGCGGAGAGGACCTGGGTCTGGAGGGCCTCGCGGTCCTCGGTGAGCGTCTCGCCGTTGCGCGCGACAAACGGCCTGACCTCGCCGACGGCGGTCTGCCCCGAGAGGTACTCGGTGAACAGGAACACCCCCGAGGCCGAGACGGTGAGCAGGACGGCCGCGACGCCGACGACGCCGAGCCACTTGCCCAGCAGGTACTGCCAGGCGGCGACAGGCTTGGTCATGGTCTGCCAGATGACGCGGTCGCGCTGCTCGAAGGCGACCGTGCCGACGGAGAGGAAGAGCACGAGGACGGCGATGACCCAGAACGTGCCGCCGGTGCCGTAGGAGAGGAAGAGCTGGACGCGGTACCGCAGCGGCGTGCCGGCGTCGAGCAGGCCGGGGAGCGAGGCCAAGCCGAAGATGAGGAGGATGATGAAGACCAGCGAGACCTTGAGCCGGACGGCCTCGTTGATGACGTTGCGGGCGATGGCCAGGACGCGCCAGGGACCGCCGTAGAGGATCTTGAGCAGCTCCATGAGCACCGAGAAGGCCATGGTGAGCACGCCGATGGAGGCGATGAACTTGCCGACGTCGGCGGCCCTCTGGTTGCCGAAGTACTCGAGCGGGGCGGAGATGCAGGCGAGCACGAGCAGCACGGCCAGAGAGGTCAGCCCCAGGCCGAGCCAGACGACGGCCTCCGCCAGCGCCGTGAGGACGGCGACCCCGACGACGACACCGGTGACGTCGGCGTGCGCGGAAAGGACATCGTTGATCTGCCGTGCGTTGGCCTCGGCGATGCTCCTGGCGGCCTCGCGCGCGGCCTTCTCCTCGGCGGTGAGGTTCGCGTCGGGCGGCGGGGGCCGGGGCTCGACCACCTGCACCCGGTAATCACTCTGCGAGGCGCGGGCGACGACGACGTGCGCGGTGATCGCGGCAACACCCAGCGCCGCGACGACGACCGACGCGATGATCTTGAACCACAGGGAATGCTGCGCCCGGTCGAGGCGCGAGAGGGTGTCGCGGATCTTCACGGCTTACGCCCTTTGGGATCCTTCGGCGGCGGGGCGGGCTTGGCGAGCGGCAGCGGGGACGGGGGGGCGGGCTCGTCCAGGAGCGAGCCGATGACGCCGAGGTCGACGTCCCTGGGGACGCCGGCGCCGGGGCCCGCGGGCGGGACGGGGGGAGAATCGTCGGCGTAGGCCTCGTCGAGCGCGCCGGTGTCGACCTCCGGGTTGGCCGAGGAGAGAAGTTGCTTCAGGACGTCGTCGTCGGGTCCGGTGGCCCTCTTGGCGGCGCGGGCCGCGGCGGCGTCGAGCTCGGCGGCCCGGGCGGCGTCGGCCTTCTCGTCGCGCCCGTCGCCGGCGGCGACGAGCTTGCTGATGAGTGACTCGCCCTCGTGGGCCTCCTCCTCGCCCTTGAGGAACGAGGCGGTCACGCCGCCGTGCTGAGCGCCGGAGGTCTCGGCGCGCTCGGCACGGGCCTTCTCGACGATGGAGACGAAGAGGTCCTCGAGCCTCTGGCGCGGCTTGGCGACACGGGAGATCGAGGAGGCGCCGCCGGTCCGGCGGCGGATCACGGCGTCGATCTCGCTGATGGTGGCGTCGTCGAGGGTATCGGTCTCGATGATGGAGCGGTCCTGAGCCGTAAGCAGCGAGTCGCAGGTGCCCTCGGCGCGGATCTTGCCGCCGTAGAGGATGACCATGCGGTCCACGCAGTCCTCGACGTCGGCCAGGAGGTGGCTGGAGAGGAGGACCGTCTTGCCGCGCCGGCCCAGGCCGAGGATGAGGTCCTTGATCTGGCGCGTGCCGAGGGGATCAAGGCCGGTGGTGGGCTCGTCGAGGATGAGCAGCTCGGGGTCGTTGATGAGGGCCTGGGCGATGCCGATGCGCCGCTGCATGCCCTTGGAGTACTCGCGGACCTGCCGGAACTGCACGGCGGTGAGCCCGACCATGTCCAGGAGCTCGTCGATGCGGCGCCTGCGGGTGCGCCGGTCCAGCTCGAAGAGCTTGCCGTAGTAGTCCAGGGTCTCGCGGGCGTTGAGGAAGGGGTAGAGGTACGACTCCTCGGGGAGGTAGCCGATGCGCTTCTTGACCGCGACGTCGGAGGGGCGCTTGCCCAGCACCATCACCCGCCCGGAGGTGCGGTGGAGCAGGCCGAGCATGATCTTGATCGTGGTGGACTTGCCCGAGCCGTTGGGGCCCAGGAGGCCGAAGACCTCGCCCCGGTTGATCTCGAAGGTGACGTCGTCGACGGCGCGGGCGCGCGGGCGCATCCAGAAGTCGCGGAAGATCTTCACCAGCCGCTGGACGGCGACGATGGTGGAGGACGCCGGAGTGTTGGTGGAGGATGAGGTGACCATGGGGGTGTCGCGGGTCGGTCCGGTGCGGTGCGCGCGAGTGTGCGGGGCCCGGCCCCGCTCCTCAGTCGCCTTTAGCGCGCTGCTTGGATTCGATCTTCTGCTCGAACCGCTGCTGCTCGATCTGCTTCTTCCGCTCCTCGTCGGCCTTCAGGGCGCGGGCATGGCTGTACGCGGCCTCGATGTCCGCGGCGATCTGCGGGTCCTGGTTGATCATCAGGACCATGGGCCCTGAGGGGAGGAGCATCTGCTGGACGCCGGGGCGAGTGACGAAGGCCTTGAACGCGTCGGACCAGTCGCTGGAGACCAGCACGAGCGGGTTCTTGCGGAAGCTGTCCCGCTTGGCGGCGAAGAGGACGGCGTCGGACTCCATCTTGCTGACGAACGAGGATCGCTCTCGGTTGGCCGCCGCGAGCCGGTTGGCGACCTCCCCGACGACGCGGGCCTTGAACTCTTTCCCGTCCACGGTGGCGGGCTCGCCGAGCAGGATCGAGTCGATGGCCGCGAGCGTCTGCACGGACTCGGTCTCCTGCTGCAGCTCGACCTGCCTCTCGTAGCGCCCGATGAGATCCAGCAGGAGCGGCGCGGCCTCTTTTCCGGCGGTGCCGGTGAGGGTCGAGTCGGCCGCGGATTGGGCGTCCTCGATGGCCTTGCTCTTGCCCGACTCGGCGGACTGGACCTCGTTGAAAGCGGGCATGACGCGTCGGGGCGGGATCTTGGCGGTGAGGGCGAGGACGTCGATCCGGATTCCCGAGTCCAGCTCGTCGAGCGTCTTCTGGGCGATGTCCTTGGCCATGGCATCGGGGGAGCGGAACGTGCCGGGCTCGCGGGAGGGGTCGGGCGTGTTCTTGAGGAGCTCGTCGATGGTGACGCTGGCGACGGCGCGGACGATGCCGCGCTTCACGGCGCCCAGGACGATGGAGCG
>JBGPJM010000155.1:0-11657 GCA_041485385.1 Phycisphaerae bacterium
AAGCACTTACGCGATTTGACCCTCCGCTATTTCCCGCTTTGGGCGCGCAAACTGGACCGATGGCCCATAGGTAGAGGGGGACCACACCCGCGCCACTGACTCAGTTCCTCCGAGTCAGTGCACCACACCCCGAGCGCCCTCTCCGCGCGCCGCCACTCCACGCCTCACCGCCTTCACGCCTCACGCCTCCCCCTCCAGGACCACCCGAATTCCAGATCGCGACAAATCACGCTCGCATCAACACAAGTGCTTTACAGAAAGGCACTTGCAGCAGTTCACGCCCCCGCGCCGACCCTCAAAAACCCCCCAAAAACCCCGAGAAAACCGACACCCCCTCTTCGCGCAAAACACCCGCCAAAAACCACAACTCTAGCAGCAACAAGCACTTGCGCAAAAAACCTGCCCTGCTTTTCTCGATCTTTCCCCGCCTTTCTCTGCTTTTCTCTGCTTTTCTCAAAATCTCTCGTTCCTTCTCAACATCTCTCGATCCTTCTCGTCCCCTGTCCCCACACCCGTCTCCCCCCTCCCCGCGTCCTCTCTTCTCAGCGCCCTCCGCGTCTCAGCGAGAGATGCATTTCAGCGTTCGCCCCAGCCAAGCCACCACGAACCAACACAACTCCACACGCCACGCAACTTACATCAAAAACACTCCAGAAAAGAACCTCAAAAAACCCCAAAAAACCCCAAAAAACCTCGCCGAACCTCAAAAAACCCCCATCGAACCTCAAAAAACCCATGCCGAACCTCAAAGAACCTCACGAAACCTCCTTGCCCCTCTCCCCCTCTCCGGTTCTCCTAGTCTCCCAGTCCCAGTCCCAGTCACCCAGTCACCCCGGAGCCCCCCATGCCCAAAATCGCCCTCATCCTCAGCGGCTGCGGCGTCTTCGACGGCAGCGAAATCCACGAGTCCGTCAGCGCCCTCGTCCACCTCTCCCGACACGGCGCCACGGTCTCCTGCTTCGCCCCCGACATCGACCAGGCCCGCGTCGTCAACCACCTCTCCGGCAAGCCCGCACCCGCTGAAAAACGCAACGTCCTCGTCGAATCCGCCCGCATCGCCCGCGGCAAAATCTCCCCCCTCTCCAATCTCAACGCCGCCGATTTCGACGCCGCCGTCTTCCCCGGTGGCTTCGGCGCCGCCACCAACCTCTGCGACTTCGCCACCAGAGGCGCCGACTGCACCGTCAACCCCGAAGTCGCCCGCGTCGTCAAGCAGTTCCACGACGCCGGCAAACCCGTCGGCATGTGCTGCATCGCCCCCGTCATCGGCGCCCGAGTCCTCGGCACCAAATCCGGCGGCCCCGGCGTGACCGTGACGATCGGCAGCGATGCGGCCACCGCCGCCGCCATCACCGCCATGGGCTCCAAAAACATCTCCAAGCCCGTCACCGAGTCCTACACGGACCCGAAGCACAACATGATCACCACCCCCGCCTACATGTACGGCAATGCCCCCATCCACCAGGTCTTCGACGGCATCGGCGCCATGATCGACGGAGTGTTGGCCCGCATCGGCGCGGGAGTGCGATGAGCAGGACAAACAGCGGTAACTCAAGATTCATCAACAACTTATGTCATCGTCTCATCGCTTTGCACTCTATCGCTTTTCTTTAGGGTTCTCCCCACCGGCCTCGCAGATCCCGTACCCTCCCGGCCATGCTCGTCACGCAGAAGCGCCCGCGAGTCCTCAGATGGTTCCACGCGGGGCCGCTCCTCTTCGGCGATTGGGGAACCAGCCGCCTCTACGTCCTTGGCCTGGCCTTCTACTACACCGCCCACGCCTCCGCCCTCTACCTCCTGGCCATCTCCCTCATCATGGCGGCCGTCGCCTGGGCCTACACCGTTGTCTGCCGGTGCTTCCCCGACGGCGGCGGCGTCTACACCGCCGCGCGCCAGCTGAACCCCACCCTCTCGGTCATCGGCGCCACCCTCCTCCTCTGCGACTACATCGTCACCGCCGCCCTCTCCGCGATCGAGGGGTTCCACTACTTCGGTGTCCTCGGTGAATGGGCCGTCGCGCTGAGCATCCTCACCATCATCGCCATCGGCGTGATCAACTGGCTGGGCGCCCGCAGCGCGGGGCGCTTCGCGCTGGTCATCGCCATCGCCGCGATCGCCGCCTCGGCGATCATCGGCCTCCTCTGCCTCCCCATGCTCGGCACCGGCCTCCGGGCCGTGACGTCCGGGCACGAGAGCTTCTCCTCCCCCTGGCAGCGATGGGAGTCGCTGGTCCGGATCGTCCTGGCCCTCTCCGGCGTCGAGGCCGTCGCCAACATGACCGGCCTGATGACCCACCCCGTCAAGCGCACCGCCAAGCGCACCATCTGGCCGGTGCTCGCCGAGGTGGTGATCCTCAACATGGTCTTCGGCCTGGCCCTGAGCGCCCTGCCCGGTCTGACCGACGTCCACCAGCCCGACTACGTGACCTTCGAACTCCATGAGGGCCTGCACAGCGACGCCGTCCCCGACGGGGTCAAGGCCTACCGCGACACCGCCATGAAGCTGCTGGCCATCCACGCCGGCCAGCACGCCCTGGGCGAGCGGGCCGGGCGCATCCTCGGCCTCACCGCCGCGGGCGTCTTCGGGCTGCTCCTCATCTCCGCCGTGAACACCGCCGTCATGGCCAAGGTCTCGGTGATGTACTCGCTCGCGCAGGACGGCGAACTGCCGCGCCGCCTTACGCGCCTGAACTACTCCGGCGTTCCGTGGATCGGGCTCGTGGTGGCCTGCGCGCTGCCCATCGCGGTGCTCTCCTTCGAAGCCGATCCCAAGGCGCTCGGAGAGCTCTACGCCATCGGCGTCGTGGGGGCGATTGCGATCAACGTCATCTCCTGCGCGGCCAACAGGACCCTGGCGCTCGGCCTGTGGGAGCGGCGCGGGCTGTGGATCCTCGGCGTGTTCATGGGGCTGGTCGAGTTGACGATCGTCGTTGCCAAGAGGAACGCCTTTCTCTTTGCGTTCACGATCCTGCTGGTAGTGCTCGTCACGCGCTTCGTCGTCGCTCGCCGGGCCCGCCTGGCGGCCCGCCCGCTCCCGGAGCCCGTCACCGGCTGGCTGGCCGAAGTCGAGCGCGCCCCGGCCGAGATCACGCCCGGCAAGCCCCGGATCATGCTCGCCGCACGCGGCCGATATCAGGCCGAGTACGCCGTCGACATGGCCAAACGCCGCGGCGCCGTTCTCTTCGGCATCTTCGTCCGCACCCTGCGCCTCATCGACATGACCCCCGGCGCCGTCCCCAAGGTGCAGGACGACCCCGACGCCCTGGAGGCCCTGGGGACCGTGGCGGTGCTGGCCCGCGAGCGCGGCGTCCCCTTCGTCCCCATCTATGTCTGCAGCCCCGACATCGCCGAGGAGATCCTGGACTACACCGTCACCTTCGCCTGCGACACGCTCATCCTGGGCAAGTCGCGCCGCAGCGTCTTCGCCCGGCGCGTCGCCGGCGACGTCGTGGCCCAGGTCGCCCAGCACCTCCCCAGCGAGGTGGCCCTCATCACGCGCGATGCCTCCCCATTCCAGCCCGCCGCCGAGACCGCGCCCCCGCCCGCGCCGGAGGACAATCACGACACGCCGCCCACGTGATCCCGGGGGCGCGCGCTACGCTTGCGCGATGACCCGGCCCGACACAGGATCCTCCGTTCTCGACGGCCTCACCGAGCCGCAGAAGAGCGCCGTCCTGCACACCGAGGGGCCCCTCCTCGTCCTCGCCGGCCCCGGCTCGGGCAAAACCCGCGTCATCACCCGGCGCATCGCCTACCTCGTCGAGTGCGGCATCCCGGCCTGGCAGATCCTCGCGCTGACCTTCACCAACAAGGCCGCCGCGGAGATGCGCGAGCGCGTCCTCACCCTTCTCGGCGAGGGGCCGGCTTCGCGCGGGTTGACCGTGACGACCTTCCATTCGCTCTGCGCCCGCCTCGTCCGGCGCTACGCCCCGCACGCCGGGCCGGTCCTCGGCGGGCTCACCGCCAGCTTCGCCATCTGCGACGCGGCCGACCAGCTCGCCCTTATGAAGAAGGTGATCGAAGCCCTCGACCTCTCCAGCTCCAACTTCCCCCCCCGCTCGATGCTCTCCCGCATCAGCGCCGCCAAGAACGAGCTCGTCGGCGTCGAGCAGTTCACCCGCAACGCCGGCGACTTCGCCGAGCGCATGCTCGCGAAGATCTACGCCGCCTACCAGAAGGCCCTCCGCGACGCCAACATGGCCGACTTCGACGACCTCCTCGTGCTCACGGCGCGGATGCTCAAGGAACTTCCTCAGGTGCGCGACGAGTGCCGCCGCCGCTGGCAATACCTCCTGATCGACGAGTACCAGGACACCAACCACGCGCAGTTCCTCATCGCCTCGCTCCTCGCCGGCGAGGGCGTCCCCAACATCTGCGTCGTGGGCGACCCCGATCAGTCGATCTACGGCTGGCGCGGCGCCGACATCTCCAACATCCTGGAGTTCGAAGAGCAGTTCCCCAGTGCCCGCGTGATCGCGCTGGGCGAGAACTTCCGCTCCACCGGCTCGATCCTCGCCGTTGCCGACGCGATGATCCGCAACAACAAGCTCCGCAAGCACAAGGACCTCGTCGCCTCCCGCGGCGGCGGCGCGAAGGTGGAGGTGACCCTCTGCCGCGACGAGCACCACGAGGCCCGGCTTGTCCTGGATTGGCTCAAGGAGCAGCGAGACGAGACCGGGACGCCGACGGTGTCGTGGAAGGACATGGCGGTCTTCTACCGCACCAACGCCCTCAGCCGCGTGATCGAGGACGCGCTGCGCAACGCCGGCGTCCCCTACGTCATCGCACGCGGCACCGCGTTCTACCAGCGCGAGGAAATCAAGCACGCCCTGGCCTACCTGCGCCTCACCGCCAACACCGCCGACGGGATCTCACTGGGACGGATCATCAACACGCCCGCGCGCGGGATCGGCGCGGCGAGCTGGGCGCGGGTGGAAGCCGCCGCGGCGCAGATGGGCATCCCCGCTTTCGAAGGGCTCCATCTGGCCGCGCAGGGCAGGGCTCGGGGAGGGGAGGCGGCGGCGGCGATGCCCGAGCTGACCGGCCGCGCCCAGAACGCGATCGGGAGGTTCATCGCGACGGTCGACGGGTGGACCGGGCAGGCGACGTTCATGGGCAGCGACGTGCCAGCGTCCCTGGCCGACCTGGTCGAGCGCGTGATCCGGGAATCCGGCCTGGAGCAGATGTACAAGGCCGGGAAGACCGACACCGACATGGAGCGCGTGGAGAACCTCGCGGAACTCGTCTCATCGGCGCGCGATTTCGAGCTGGAGTACGAGCCGGCGGCGGACCCGGCGATGGATGCGCCCGCGCCCGATGCGCCCCCGGCGGTTCCGCCCCTGCTGGCGATGCTCCGCGCGTACCTCGAGCGCGTGACGCTCGTGGCCGATGCGGACTCGGTCGACCCGGCTCAGGGGGCCGTGACGCTGATGACCCTGCACGCGGCCAAGGGGCTCGAGTTCCGCGCCGTGGCGATGATCGGCCTGGAGGAGAACACCCTCCCGCATTCGCGGGCCCTGCAGGACGAGCGCGAGATGGAGGAGGAGCGCCGCCTGTGCTTCGTCGGCATCACCCGCGCCATGGACCGGCTGCTGATCACCTCCGCGAAATACCGGACGATCCGCGGCATGTCGGAACGCACGACCCCGAGCCGGTTCCTCGACGAGCTGCCGCGCGAGCACTGCACCTTCAGCGACCAGAGCGAGTCCTTCGCCCCCGGGTACGACTTCGACGACGACGCGGGCGAGATCGCTCCGGAGATGCGCAGCGGCTTGAGCAGGAGAAGCCCGCTCGGCGCCGGCGGCGGGATCCGGGACGGGGCCGGCGACATCCGTGTCGGCGCCCTGGTGCGCCACCCGCAGTTCGGCGTCGGCAAGGTCGCCTCGGTGACGCGCGGCGCCGATGCCCGGGCCAGGATCATCTTCCGCGACGTCGGCGAGAAAACGCTCGTGCTGCAGTACGCGCGCCTGCAGTGGCTGAACGATCCGGACGTCGATTGACAGGTCGACGGTCATCGTCGACGGCGCGCGACGAGCAGCACGGCGACGCCGAGCGTGATCACCGCGCCGGGCGCGGGGACGCCGCGCGGACGGTTGAAGAAGCTCCCCGGCGGCGGGAGCGACGAGGTGATCGGAACGCCGGGATGGATGAACGCCGAGAGCCACGGCTGGAAGCTGTCCAGGCTGAGCGCGTACGCGTACGAGCCGAAGAGCGACGAGCCCAGCGGGCCCGAGAGGCCGGTGGCGATGCCGACCAGGTGGAGCGATTGATTGTCGTCGGAGACGGTGAAGAGCCCGCCGCCGGAGTCGTACAGCGCGAAGATGGCTTCGCCGTCGATCGCGCCGTCGGTCCCGGGCGCATCGAAGCGGACGGAGATGCTGGTCCGGGCGCTCTCGACGGTGTTGGCGCCCCACGCCTCCTGCGTCGGGCCGGCCCAGTCGAAGCCATCGGCACGCGCGGGGCCTGCGACAAGCCCGTGCCCGCCGAGGAGCACACGCTGGCCGACGATCGGCGCGGGGCCGAGTTCGTACCAGCCGGGGAGCGGATCGGCGAGATGGATGAGCGCGAGGTCGGCGCGCGGGCTGGGGAAGACGTGCGCGGCGACAAACGCCTGGTCGTTCATGACGAACGTCTGCCCCACACCGCCGCCGACATGCCGCGCCGTGAGCACCCAGCGCTCGCCGACGGCGACGCCGGAGGCGCCGTTCCACGCGCCGATGTAGGACTGCGCCGGGGGCGTGAAGCCGCCTGGGACAACGACCGCGCGGGCGGCGCCGGTCGCGCCGAGCACGGGGGCGGCGAGGCAGGCCGCGAGAGCAACAGACCGCCGGCGCAAGTGGTCACGCATGGGAGCATCTCTCTGGTTGAAAGGAAACCGGAGAGGTATCGGTCCCTGACCGGGCCGCCGTGCCCGCGGGCGGGCGTGACGGGCACGCGGGCGGGAAGACGGTCCGTTTATGCGGGCTGTGACGGGTATGACGGCACTAGGCGGGCCGCACGCCGCGCTCGAGCTGGCGGACGCGCTCGGACTGGTCCTTGCGAACGTTGTCGAGCACGAGGCGCGGGATGCGCCACTGGGCCTGGCTCTCGGTCACGTTCGAGCAGTGCTCGTTGAGGCACTGGTAGAGGAGCTTGAAGGCGTCTCGCGGCTGGTGCATCTGGTCGAGGGCGTCGACGAGGTCCTGGGTGGTCACGTCCTCGGCGAAGAGGTCCAGCAGCGTGATCGGCGGCGCCTCGGCGGGGCGGCAGGCCTGGAGGCGGGCGTCGCAGAGGTCGTAGAGCATCGCGCCGGTCCAGGTGAGGCGCTCGATGAGGTTCTGCTTGTCCAGGCGCGCTTCCTGGAAGAACGCGGCGGACTCGCGGAAGAGCGCGTGGCGCAGCTCGATGGGCAGGAGCATCTTCACGCCCAGGCCGGGCTGCTGCAGGAACTTGTTGTTGAGGAGCGGCCAGACCACGGCCTGCATGCGCTCGGGGTCGCCGCTGATGAGCGTCGGCTCGTCCACGCGGTCGATGACGATGACGGTGCTGTGGTAGCCGAAGTGGCGCAGGAACCGGCGCAGGCGCTCGAGCATCGCGTACCGGGGCTCGTCCGAGCCGGTCACGGGGAGGACGGAGGGGTCGCGGACCGCGGCGGGCACGTCGCGCAGCGCGTGGGCGAAGGAGCGGTCGCCGCGGGCCGAGATCCGGACCTGCTTGCGGACGCGGCGCCCCAGGCGGAGCAGCCCGAGGCGGTCCCACAGGACGTACTTGACGAGGGCGATGAGGTACAGCCCGGTGAGGAGCGCGGCGGTGCCGGTGGCGAGCGTGTCGCCGCCGAGCACGCCCTTCTTGGGCGCGATGAAGAGCGCCCAGGCAACGAACGCGAGCGGGAGGATCCACCCCCAGGTGGCGGCGGCGCCCCAGAGGGCCATCGGCCCGGGCATGGGAACGCGGAGCAGGCGCCGGAGGCGGCGCGTGCGGACCTCGGCGTGCTCGGAGCGGTCGTAGACGGCCTCGAGCAGGAGGAGGTCGTAGCGGGCGGTGATGTCGAGCCGGCGGGCGGAGCGGCGCGGCTCGGGGCCCAAGTCCGTCGGTTCGGTGCTGGCGTGGTCGCGGAAGAGCTCGCTGACGACGCGCTGCACGATGATGGAGATGATCGCGTCGATGTGATCGACGAGGCGGAACTTGCGGAAGACCTCGATGATTCCCGCGGTGCCGGCCTTCTTGTCCGGCGGCATGCGCTCGTAGAAGCGGTCGAGGATGGGGTTGAGGTCGTCGTAGGCGACGAGCAGGCAGCGGGCCTCGGGGTGCTCGGCGTTGTGCTCGGCGATGCGCTCGGCCAGTTGCATGCGGATGGCGGTCTTGCCGCTCCCCTTCTCACCGAAGACGATGGCGGTGGAGGGGCGGTGGAAGTCGCCGGCGATCTTCTCGAAGTCGGAGTGGGCGGTGCGCCCGAGGTTGGCGGCGCGGGCGGGCGGGCGGCGGTCCGGCGCGGGGACCGGGGCGGCCGCTTCGGGGGCCGCGGAGGGGGGGGCGATGGACGTCTCACCGTTGTTGCCGCCAGACCCGCCGGCGATCACCGGGGCGCCGACAGCGCTGGCCGTTACGACGACGGCGACCTGCGGGGCGGGCACGGCCGGCGCGTCGGTCCAGGCCCGGCGCTCGCCCAGGCGCAGGAACACCGGGTCCTGACGGGCTTCTTCGCCGCGGAACGGATTCTCCGTGATCGACCAGTGCTCGAAGAATCGGGCGAGGTTCATGGGGGGAACTCGGAGCGAGAAGGCTCAAGCCGGGAGAAGGGTTGGACGGTCGCTGCGGCGGCGGGTTCCTTCTTTATCGCGTTGTGGCTCTTGCTGGATCGCGCTTATCAGTGATCGACTCGCACGCCCATCAATGGGGAGATCTTATTCAGGGTTTTTTCGAGGGTGGACTTGTCCCTGGCCTCGAGGTTCAACCGGAGGAGCGGCTCGGTGTTGCTCTTGCGGACGTTGAGCCACCAGCCGGCGGCGGTGAAGTTGTCGATGGTGACGCCGTCGAGCTCATCGATCGTGCCGGAGCCGCCCATGGTCTCCTTGAGCCTTGCGAGGGCGCCGTCCTTGTCCTCGATCTGGAAGTTGATCTCGCCGGACTGGCGGTAACGCTGCACGGGGGAGACGAGCTGGCTCATCTTCTTGCCGGAGGCCGAGAGAACGGTGAGGATGGTGGCCATGGCGATGGCGCCGGAGTCGGCGCAGAAGTTATCGCGGAAATAGAAGTGGCCGGAGAGCTCTCCTCCGAAGACGGCCTTGTGCTGGGCGAGCGCGGCCTTCATGAAGACGTGGCCAACGCGGGAGCGGACGGGGACGCCGCCGGCCTTGGCGATCTCCTCGGAGACGGCCTTGGTCGATCGAAGGTCATAGACGACCGCTGAGCCCGGGCTCTTCTTGAGGAAGTACTTGGCAAGTACGGCGGTCAGGTGATCGCAGCCAACGATGTCGCCCTCTTCGTCGACGACCACCAGGCGGTCGGCATCGCCGTCGAAGCAGATGCCCAGGTCGGCCTTCTCCTTGACGACGCGATCGCGGAGGGCGGCGAGGTTGGCGGGCACGAGCGGGTTGGGCTCGTGGACGAACTCGCCCCTGGAGTTGTCGAAGTTCAGCTCGACGATCGTCAGGCCCTGGACCGCTGCACCCCTGGGCCCGAAGACCTTGGGGACCATCGTGCCGGCCATGCCGTTGCTGGCGTCGATGACGACCTTGAGCTTGCGGTCGAGGTCGAGAAAGGAGCGGACGTGCTTGATGTAGGCGTCCCAGAGGTCACGCTGCTCGGTGCGCCCCCCCGACGGCGCGAGCGTGGCGCGATCGACCATGGCCGCGTGCTTGCGGATCTCGGCCAGGCCGGAGGATTCGCCGACGGGCCCGGCCTTGCGGCTGGAGACCTTGAAGCCGTTGTACTGCGGCGGGTTGTGGGAGGCGGTGGTCATGACGCCGCCGGCGCAATCGAGGTGGTTGATGGCGAAGTAGATGAAGGGGGTGTCGACGAGGCCGACATCGACGACGTGACCGCCCTGGTCGTTGATGCCCTTGATGAGCGACTTGACGAGGCTGGGGCTGGACTTTCGCATGTCGCGCCCGACGACGATATTGTGCATCATCGGCGAGGTTTCGCCGGCGGCGTGTGCGGAGGAGAGGAGGAACCTGGAGCAGCCGAAGCCGATCTGCCAGGCCATCTGCTCGTTCAAGGGATCCGGATAGGTGCTGCGGATGTCGTAGGCCTTGAAGACTTTGCCCAGCATGCGTGCCGCGTCCTTGGGTGAGGGTGGCTGGAAAGGGGCAAGGGTAGGGGGCGAGTGTACAAAGGTCAGGTTCGTTCAGGCAATGTTTGGTGCTCGGAATGCGGAAACGGCTCGGCGTTCCTCAAGGAAAGCCGAGCCGTTGAGGGCTGCGTTCTTGGCAGATCAGTCCTTGTCAGCGGCGGCGTGCTCGACAGCGCTCGGGCTGGCGGGGTAGGCCGCGAGCGTCTCTTTGTGCTTCAGGTAGGGGACGTTGGTGTTGAACTCGAGCGTGACGCTCTGGCCGAGTACGTTCCGCTGCGAATCGGGGAGGTTGGCGTTTCTGTTCCAACGCTTGCCGTCGAACCAGAACCACTGTCCGTTGTCGGTCGACTGGTAGACCCTCGCCTGGGGGTAATACTCGAAGTGGAAGATGGTCTTGGCGCCGGGGCTGGACGGAGTAGCGGGTGCGCCGGCCGCGACACGGGTGTAGTTCAGCTCGGCCGCGACGGCCGCCTCGTCGGTGTTGGACGGCGCGGGCGGAGTCATGGCGGCGACGCGATTGGTCTTGGCCTTGGGGGCCGCGGGCGTCTTCGCCGCGATGCGAGTGGACTTCGCCTGGGAGGCCTCGGGCATCTTGACCGCGAGGGGCGCGGGCGCAGCCTGGGGCGCCTCGGGCGTCATGACCGCGATGGGAACGGGCCTCGCTTCGGACACCTCGGGCATCTTGGCCGCGACGCGGGTCCTGGCCTCGGACGCCTTGGGCGAGGTGGCCGCGACCTTGGAGGCCTTGGCGGCCCTGGAGGCCTTGTCGGCCTTGAAGTCCTTGGAGGCCTTGGCGAGGGCGGCATCGACCTGGGCCTGGGTGCGGTAGGGGCGGGAAGACGAGCATCCCGCCGCGGCGGCGCACAGGATGAGAGCGACGACGACAGTACGACGCGGCATGGCAGACTCCTCGGCGGGGGGCACGGGCCTCGCCGGCTCGACACGCTGGCGAGCGACGGCGACACACGCAGTTCCGGTTCCATCGGCCGCGGGCGTGCGGCAGGGGCGCGGGATGGCGGAAGTTGTGCGTGCGGGTGGAGGTTTTTGCCGGTTGTGACGGTTGGGAGGCGCGGAGGTGAACGTGGACAATGGAAAGTGGACAGTGGACGTAGGAGCAGCGCGCGGGAGCGGCGCGGCCGGTCGTGGGTAATCGGCAGAGAAGGCATGGGCAAGATGCCCGAGCTACTCATGGGCGGGACACCCATGCCACTGCTCAGCTTGAGTCGGGGAGGGTGGCGGGTGCCGGCCTGGAGTCTCTGTTTGCGAAGTCGGCCTCGCACTTGGCGGAGTAGGCGTCGTATTCGGCCTTGGTCGAGATGGCGGAGATGAACCAGCAGCCCTTGTGGGGGCCCTTGAGGTGCTGCCGGAGATGGAATCTGTAGATG
>JBGPJM010000156.1:0-11652 GCA_041485385.1 Phycisphaerae bacterium
CATACATCCCTAACGTGCGCGAGCCGGCGCCGGCGGTGGTTTCGATCAATGGCATGGTTGCTTCCACGGGCGTGACGATGATGCTGAGTGCCGTCGCCGGGCTTCCTGTGGCTGCTCGCCATCAGATCCTTCGCATCGAACAGGGGTCGATGCGGCCGGTCGCCGCCGCGGCTCATCCCGAGTGCGTGGTCTGCTCGACCGCCGGTTGCCTGGGCCGTGGCGACACCTGGCCTGTCGGCTGGAGGCGCGATGAACGCACCCACCCGACCTAAGGTCGCCTGGCTTGGAGACTCCGGACCCCTTCGTCTCCGTAGGCAGCTGGGGAAGCTCGGGCTGTCGATGAGGATTTCCGCGATCGAATCGATCGAACCCAAGGATGCCGAGCTCCGGGTGGTTGTCCTTCCCTTGGACTCGGACCGACAGGCCTTCCGTCGACAGCTGTCCCACGTCTTGCCGGTGTTGGCGGGCGGCGCCATGGTGGCCGTGGCCTACCCCGGCGCAGCTCATCGGGCTGATGCAGGGGCGCTGGTCGGGGACGCGTGCAGCCGGGACAAACGCGTCGCCGTCGCGGACCTGAACGACCCGGCCGCTCTCGCGGTGACGTGCTTGCTGCATGACCCTGGGCGCGCGGTGAACGCTCGCCTGCCAATTGACGATTCGGAACGCTGTGTCCAGGACTCTGAGCACGAGTTGTTGCTGAGACGGGCGTTTGGCGACCTGAGCTCGATCAGCGTAGCGCCCCTGCCCGGCGGGCGATCAAACGCTGGGGTGTGGAAGGTGCTGGGGGTCGACAAGACCGGCTGCTGCCGTCAGCCGTTCGTTGTCAAGGCGGGGTCCCGGCGCCTGATCCGCGACGAGATTGAGAGGACCCGAGCCAACGTCGCGGAGCGCATCCCCTTTCCCCATTGGACACCCCTGGCGGAAGAGCGGTGCGTCGAAGGGCACGATCAAGCCCTGATGGTCTCGTTGTTCATCGAGCGTGCCACACGGTTCGATGACTACCTTGCCGTAGATTCGGCGACGCTCGCGGTATCGGCAATCGTCGACGGGCCTCTCCGCGGCTGGCGCCGGCACCGGAAAACGGGTGAGATGGTCCGGCTGGGCGTCGAATACACACGGAGCGACATCTTACCGAGGGCAGATGAGGCCGCCGTCCTCTCCGAGCCGTTCCGACGTGCGGCCGCCGCAAACCCTGCGCTCAAGCCGCCCGAGGCGCTGCTTGCCGCCATTTGCGCGACGCCTGCGATCAACGTGGCGGTGTGTATGTCCCACGGGGATCTCCATACGCGGAATATCTTCGTCCGGCGCAACAGCCTCGACGTGGTCTTGATCGACTTCGCCCGCGCAGACCGTCCTGTTCCTTGCGCCCGTGATCTCGCTTGTCTGGACGTCTCCATCGGTTTCGACGTTGCGAGCCGCGGCGGGTCGTTGCTGGCTGAGAAGGAGTTGCGTGGTGCATACCGATCGCGGCTGCTGTCTACCTCGCCGAACTGGCACAGCGACAGCCGCCTTGAAGCGGTCGCGCGAGTGCGCGCTCATGCTCTGGCCGAAGGCATCGGCGATGCGGAGTACGACCTGACAGTCGCCTGCCACCTACTGCGATTCGCGAGGTTCCCGCGGGACCACCCGCCTGCGGAGGAACACGAACAACGCCGGGCGCTGGCGTACGAACTGGCTGCAGCGTTGATGGAGACGTTGTCGATCTGATATCCCTCAGGGCGTGGCGGTTCCGGCATCACCGCGGGCCGCTTGCTCGCGCCGCACGGAGCGCGCTGCGTCGGATGCGGTACCAGCGCGCGCGGACCGCTCCCTCGGTCAGCCCCACGTATTCGCCGATGGCGCGATGGTCGTTGCCGGCGAGCCGGAGCGACAGGATCGCCCGGTCCGTCTCGTCGGTCAGCAAGGACTCGAGCCGCTGCAGGGCCCGACGGGCTTCGTCCGCGTCTCCAGAACCGGGATCGTCGATGGTCAGCGCGACCAGCCGGAGCAGCGGTTCGTCGGCGACCTCCGCGCTTCTCACTCGCTTGGAGATCCGGCCCTTGTCGGCCACGGCGCCATCGGTCAACCTGAGCAGCAGCGCCCACAGCTCGGCTTGGTTCGTCGCCCGCAACTGGCCGGAGAGAACGAACAGATCGAGGCGGCGATGCACCGTGGCGAGGATGTCCTCTGAGTCGAACAGCCGGCGCATGCCGCGGTCCGCCTTGCCCCGGATGCGTCGGCGGATGCGGGACCCGTAGCGCTCGAGGAACGTGGTGGCCGCCAGGCGGTCGCCCCCGCGCATCCGCTCCAAGAGCTCTGGGGCCGAGGGATCGGTCGTTCCGTGCCCCAAATCCTGACGGTGACCGGCGGCGGCGCTCTTCTTGTCCGCCGCACGCACGTCAGGTTTCTTCGGAAGCACGGTGTTCTCCAACGAATTGTACGAATTATCGCGTAACGCCCGAGCGCCGCCAGCGACTACAAGAGGATGGGAAGGTCAATTTGGCGTCGGAGTGCGTTCCGGGCCGGCCATGCCGTCATGGTCGTTCAGCCAGACATAACCGGAACCGGGTGGTATCCGGATTAAACGGCCCGGCAGCCGCTGGTCGCTCCATCGCACCACAAGGGGATGCCGCTCCGGACGAGCGATGGGGCCACAGTGGCATCGCATGAAACGGGCGATGATCCCTCGTGCGAAGCTTGTGCGGGATGTGCTGTTCGGTCCTGCGGCGCTACGGCGCGCCCAGCAGAGTGGGATTCGCGGCTCGCGAGGCATCCGCCGACGCGTTGGGCTGGAGTTGAGGCCCGCGCCGGCCCGAAGGGAGGGCCTCCATGACGGAGCATCCGGGCACAGGGGGCGATGGATGGGGTTATCCACGGACGGGCGCGGAGGTTCTCAAGATTCTTGCCTGCGACATTAAGCGGGAGGTTCTCGTCGAGCTCAAGGATCGGCCCGCGGACGTGTCGACGCTCGCCGAGCGGATCTGCCGCGAAATCCCGCACGCGAGCAAGGCGATCACGAGCCTGATGCGGGCCTCGCTCGTGAACATCAGCCACGTCAAGAAGTACCACATCTGCTCGCTCACGGAGTGGGTGGTGGTGCGGCACGAGGGCGGCGCGACGTTCATCGAGATTACGGCCCTCAGCGGCGAGCAGATTATCTACCGGCTTGGGCCACCGGAGTCCGGCGAGAACCGTTGAGCCCGGCGAGGGTCAGCGCCGGCGCAGCTCGCGCAGCCTTGGGTCGTGCTCGGTCTCTTCGCCGCCCGGCCAACGGACTCGGATAAGCCGGAGGAACGGGGTGCCGGGTTCGACCTCCCAGCCCTGGATCTGGCCGACCTCGCTGGCCGATGTCGACGGCGAGCTGGCCCGACCGGCCCCGCGCGCCCAGCCGACGGCGAGCCCTTCCTTCATCTCCTCGGCGAGCAACTCCCGGTCGGTGCCCCGCGGGTAGTCCACGGCGTCGGCCACGTGGTCGGCCACGGATCGCGCGGCCACCAGGACGCTGCGCCGGTCGATCGCGGAGAGTTGATTGAACGCGACGAGAGCGTCGTGGACGCGCTGGGGCTGGCTGTAGCGGTCTCCCGTCCGCCACCCCTTGTCGCGCATGCGTGCGCACCAGAGATCGTGCGCAATTGCGGCGAGGTGCTCGATCATCTCGGCGTCGTACATGTCCGTCCGTTCGTCGGCACGACCGGACCGAATGATACAGTGCCCGACTGAACGTCAAGGAGAGCGTGTCTTCTGGGGAAAAGCTGGCGGTTGCGAGCTTCTGCGCTCAGCGCTGCGGCGCCGGGACCGGGGTGGTGCCGGGCGACGAAGGCGGGGCGGATGGAGCGGCGGCGGCGTGGCCGGCGGTTCGCGCCCTTGCCCAGCTTCTCCATCTTTCGTCCTCGCCGCGCAGGGCGATCTCGCGCAGGAGCGCCGGCGTTCCGTCGTCGGCCGCGGCGGCCCAGAGCTGGAGCCTCGCCAGGGCCTGCATGCTCTGGATGTGTCCGGGGTAGACCTCCAGGGCGGTCTTGTAGGTGGCGATGGCGTCGTCGGTGCGTCCGGCCATCTCGAGCGTGAGGGCCAGGTTCATCCGCGGGTCGGGGTGGCCGGGCATGAGCTTCCTGGCCCACTCGAACTGCTCGGCGGCCTCGTAGAGGAGCGGGGGGTTGCGCTTGAGGTAGAGCACGCCCAGGTTGTTGTGCGCCGGGCCGTGGAACAGGTCGGCCGCCAGGGCGCGGCGCAGGAGATGCTCGGCCTGATCCGGATCGGAATCCGCCAGGGCCGCGGCTTGGTGCGTGAGACGCTGGGCCGAGGCGGTGTCGCGCGCCCCATGCTGATCGTCGGTGCCTGCGGCCGCTTCGTCCACGAGATCGGTCTGACGGGCCCGATCGCCCTGGGCGCAGCCGAAGAGGACCAGCAGCAGAACGGCCAGGAGGAGATTGGTGAACCGTTTCATCGTTTGGTCCCTCCTGTATCCACGTAGAACGCCTCGAGCCGCACGAGCGCCCGGAGGGGCAGGTCGCCGCCTTCTGCGGGCGCCGTGGCCGCGGCGGATCGCTCGGGGCCGATGTCGATGCTCGTGATCGTCCAGGCGGGCTCCGCCGAGCGCCAGGCCTCCAGGAATCGGCCAAGCCCCGGCAGCGTGACGCCGGTGAGTGACAACGAGGCCCGCTGACGCTTCGCGCCCAGCTGCGCCTGGTCAGAGACGGCGGCGACCGCCTCGGGCGAGAGGCTGCTGAGCGCCGAGGGGGGCAGCCCGGAGGACTCCAGGACCGCGCTGACACTCCGGGCCAGGCCCCTCCAGGGCCGCGGCCGGGCCGCCCAAGCCGGTGCCGAGGCGCGGGCCGCCGCGATCTGCTGTGCCGGTCCGCGGTCGCGCTCGAGTTGCCCGAGCTCCCGGCGAGCGGCGCTCCGAGAGTTCATGGCCGCGGGAAGGGCGACCGCCAGAGCCGCGGCCGACGATATCCCCGCGAGCGTCCAGATCAGCGGGATGGTGATTCTCACGGCGGTCCTCCCTGGTTGATCCGCCGCATCACCTGGCTGAGCCGGGTGGTACCGCCGGAGGCGCTGAGCCTGGGCTCGTCGAGCCGCCAACCCGGCGGCGGCCTCAGCGCGGCGAGGAACGACGCAGGGTCTCCCTGCACATTCACCGAGACCACGGCGGTGTCGCCGGTGACTGCGAGCGACTGCGGCGCCGAGGGCGCCGAAGATGGCCAGCCCTGAAGGACCGCGGCCAGTGCTTCCGCCGCGTCGATGGGTTCTTCCATTCGGGAGCCTGCCTCGACCAGCCGGCGCGACCGGGCGAGCTCGGCGGTGAGGAGCGCCGGATCGATGCCCGGCGCCACAGCGTCGATCATGCCGGCACGCGCCTGCCGGACCTGCATGGCAGAGAGCTTCCAGTTGTCGGCCCGCCGCGACAGGCCCACCGTTATGAGGGCGGCACAGGTCACGAACACGATCGCGTCCCCGGTGTGACGGCGCAGCCGCTGGCGGCGCCGGGCAACGGGCTCGTACTCGCCGACGAGCAGGTTGAGCGCGCCGTCGGGTACCCGGGCGTCCGGTCCGAGGCACTCCGGGAGGTGCGATGGGCAGAGAGTGTCAACACCGGGCTCGATCGCTTCGAGTTCCGAGCGGACGGCGGCGCAGATCACGACCCGGCCGCCCGCAAGCGACGCGCATACGGCGTGCAGCTCGCTCTCGGGGAGAGGCAGGTCGTCGGCCAGGATCGCGCGCGGACCGGGCGGGACGGGCCCCATGCCGCGCCACCCCGGGATGTCCACACTCGACCAGTAGAACCGCTCTGGCGGCCAGCGCAGGTCGCTCATGGGCCGCCCCCCTCCCTGGCCTCCCCGCCCCCCCCGCCCACGCCCCCCACGGGCCCACGGGCATTGAGCGAGAGGGTCCGCGTGCCGGAGGGATTGCGCAGGACGAGTCCGCTGAGCGAGACGCTCTCGATCGTCCCGTCACCGACCGCGTCCCCCGGTCCGCTGACCAAGAGACGGTCGGTATCGGGGTCGTAGAGCACTGCGCGGAGTGATTCGCCATCACGGACGATGGCAACGAGTTGCAGCCGCAGCGGCGGGGTCGAGGCGGTCGCCTCGGCGACGGGGGCCGACGGCGGGGCGACCCAGAGGGGCGCGCTGAACGCGCTGACGTCCAGAGAGAGCAGTTGCCTCGCCGGAGGAGCGGCCGTGGGTGGAGGCGGCGGCCATGCGTGCTTCTCGACCTCCGGGTGTTCCATCGGTCCCAAGGCCCACCAGGCGCAAGCGGCGACGGCGACGGCGAGCGCCAGCCGGCGCAGCCATCCCGTCCACGCGGCTCGGCGCGCTGGTCGCAGACCCTTCATGTCCGCACCTCATCGGGCGCCTCGATCACCCGTGCGACCTCCTGCGCAGTGGTCACGCCGTTCCTGACGAGCGTGCTGCCGGCGTCGCGCAGGCTCACCATGCCGGCGCGCTGGGCCGCGGCCTTGATCTCTTCCGCCGAGCACCGCCGCCCCACCATCTCTCGGACGGCCGTGTCCATCACCAGGAGCTCGAAGACGCCGGTGCGGCCCTTGTAGCCGGTGTCCAGGCACGCGGCGCACCCTTTCCCTCCGCACGGCGCGTGCACCTTGCGGATCAGCCGCTGGGCCAGCACCGCCGACAGCGAGGACGAGACCAGAAAGGGCTCAACACCCAGGTCCAGGAGCCGCGCGATCGCGCTGGCGGCGTCGCTGGTGTGCAGCGTCGAGAGGACCAGGTGCCCGGTGAGCGAGGCCTGCACCGCCATCCGCGCCGTCTCCTGGTCGCGGACCTCACCGACCATGATCACGTCGGGGTCTTGGCGCAGGATGTGCCGCAGGCCCGTGGTGAAAGTCACGTTCTTCTTGGGATCCACCTGCGTCTGGCTTACCGAGAGCCCCTTGGCCCCCCCTCCCCGATCCCCCCGTCTCCGATCCCCCTCTCCCAGCGCCCTTTCTTGCCTGGCGCCGGTTGCTTGCGGGGCAGTGCCCGAGAGGTCGTATTCGACGGGGTCCTCCACGGTCATGATGTTGAGCTCGCACCCCCGCGCCAGGCCGCCGGCGTTGGTGGCGCTGAGCCAGGTCAAGGTGGCGTAGAGCGTTGTCGTCTTGCCGCTCCCGGTCGGGCCGGTGGACAGGACGATCCCGCTGGTCCGGGCCACCTGGGCCAGGTACCTGCTCTCGACGTCGGCGGGCATGCCCAGGGCCGTGAAGCTCAGCAGGTGCGGCGACCGCGCCGGGTCCAGGATGCGCACGACCACGCGCTCGCCGTAGGTGCTGGGGAGCGTGCTGATCCGCAGGTCCACCCTCCGGCCGGCGTCCGGACCGCCTTCCCCCGCCGCCCCCGACCCCCCCGACCCGCCCACGGTGACCGAGGCGCGCCCGTCCTGCGGGGAGCGGTGCTCCGCCACGTCCAGGCGCCCCATGACCTTGATCCGGCTGATCAACGCCGCCGCCAGCGAGCCGGGGAGCTCGCGGACGGTGTGCAGGGCGCCGTCCAGGCGGTAGCGCACCAGCGTACGGCCGCGCAGCGGCTGGATGTGCACATCGCTGGCGTCGCGCACGAGCGCCTCGAAGAGCAGCAGGTCCACCAGCCGAACCGCCGGGGACTTGCCGTGTGTGCTCAGGACGTCGGACTCCGCCTCCCGCAGCGCCGCCTGCAGGTCCCCCTCCAGGTCCGACGAGCCCTCGACGATGACGACCGGGGTGTCGAAACTACTGCCCGCCGGGTCGGCGCCCGCCTTGCCCGGTCCGGGTCCGTGGGGGGTCGCCGCCGCGTAGGCGCGGTCGATCGAGGCCGCGATGACCTCAGCCGGTGCTGCGCGGGACCGCACCGGGCGGCCCAGGCGCACCCCCACGTTGAAGAGCGCCGTGGGCCGGGTGCCGCCAGCGCACAGCACGTCCTCGGCGCCGTCACGGAATCCGGCGCTGAGCACCAGGTGCCGGCGGGCGAACTCGTGCGGGATCAGCCTGAGGAAGTCATCACTGGGCGCGATCGACCGTTCCGCGCTCTCGGTTGCCGGGGAGTCTTTCGTCGGATGAGTGGTCATCGGATGAGCCTGGGCTCGACGACGGGCCAGCCGGTGTCGATCCTCGCGGCCCCGGCGTCCAGAGCGGACAGGTACTTCAGGTCCTCGAAGCCCGTGTGCCTCAGGACGTTGGCGCGGATGAAGACGAAGAACCGGGAGTTGGTCTTGGAGATGGAGCGGTCCTTGAAGAGTTCCCCGAGTACGGGAATGCTCCCAAGCAGCGGGACCTGGGTGACGGACTTGGAGTCGGTGGCGAGTTCCAATCCGCCCACGACGACGGTGAAGCCGTCGGGGATGCTCACTTGGCTTTGCACGCTGTTCTGCTGCCGGGGCGGCGGCAGCCCCTGCGCCGCGGGGGAGCCCACGAACGAGCTCAGCGCCACCGAGTAGGAGAGCACCAGGTGGTCCCCGTCGGCGATCTGCGGCTTGATCGAGATCGATGTGCCGGCGTCCTGGGTGCCCCCGAAGGACGTCGTCGTCACGGTGGTGGACGCGTTGGTGGTCAGGATGGGCTGCTGCAGGACCGAGCTGAAGACCGCCTGCTGGTTGTTCCCTACCAGCACCTTGGGGATCGACAGCGACCGACCCCTGCCCAACACCTCAAGGGCTCGGACCACGACGGCGAACTCCCCGGGGTTGAGCACGATCCCGGTGAAGCCCGGCGCGTCGGCTGCCGAGCGGCTGCCCCCGCGCGCCGAGCCGGCGAAGTCGCTCGATGACAGGCCGAACAGGGACGAGAGCCGGGTGGCGGTTTCGCCGTGGATCTCGATTCTCTCCAACTCCACGCCGAGGTTCAGGGCCTGCGTGTCGCTGAGACTCACCAGGAGTACCTCGAGCATCACCTGCGGCTGCCGCACGTCCAGGGTCTTGATCAGGGCCTCCAGCTGCGCGAGCAGCCGCGGCTCCCCGATCGCGATGATCGTGGCCGTTCCCTGGTCGGCGGTGATGACCACGTCCGACACAGGAATAGCCGAAGACTTGCGGTCGCCCGCGCCGATGGACCGCGCGGGGAGCGATCGCGCCCCAGCCTGCGGCGTAGCGGCGGCCGTTGGAGGTGCAGCGCTCTGGGGGGATTCCTTCGGCGGAGAGGCCTGGGAGGGCGGCGACGGGGGTGACGTGCCCTGCAGCGGGGTGCTGCCGGGGACGGTGGACAGCGGCCGTTCCGTCCGCTGCAGGGACGCCGTATCGATCGCGGGGTTGGCCTCGGCCTCGCTCGTCCCGGCCTCCAGCGCGCCGGCGACGACCAGTTCGCGCAGCACCTGGGCGAGCTCGTTGACATCGCGGTTGCGAACCTTGAAGGCGCGGACCGGCCGGCGTGCTGCTGCCGGCACCGAGTCCAGCCGCTCCATGAGCGCCTTGATCCGCTCGTGCTGCGCGGGCGTGGCGGTGACGATGAGCGTCCCGGTGAGTTCGTCCAAGACGAGCCGCCAGCGCTCATCCCCCCCTCCCCCGGCGCCCAGCGCCCCCGCTGCGCCCGGCGCCGATGCCCTAACTACCTGCTCGATGAGCTGGCCGACCTCCCGGACTCCGAAGTACCTGGGTGTGTAGACGACCGACTCGACCGGCTCGCGCTTGTCAAGCTGGCCGACCAGTGCGCGCCAGGAATCGGCGTGCTCGGCGGGAGAGACGATGAACACCGAGCCCCCGCCGGACCCGGCGATGAGCTCTCCGGGTATCTTCTCTCCCGACACCGACTCCCGCTTGAGCGTGATCTGCTGGGCCAGGGCTACCAGCGGCACCGCCGCGACGTTCCTGAGCGGGACCTCCTCGGTCATGGCGTGACCCGCGGGCACATCGAGCAGCGCGACGACGCGCTGGACCTGTTCGAGCCGCGCCTGCAGGTCCGAGACCATCAACAACCCGGGGCCGAGCTCGCCGGCGGCCCCGCCCGTCTTGGACACCACGAGCTTCATCGCCTCGGCGATCTCCTTGGCCGACCGGTACCGCACGCGCAGCACGACGGTCTGGAACCCCGCGAGCGAGGTCTCCTTCTGGAGCTCTGGCGCACCGGTGGGAACAGCCACCCCGGTGAGCGAGGCCGCCTCGGCGAGCTTCACGACCTTGTAGGTCCCGTCGCCGGCGCGGACCGTCGTCAACCCCGCCGCGGCCAGCGCGTCGTTGGCGACGTCCCACAGCTGCCGATCGCTCAGAGGCCCCTCCAGGCGCAGCGTCACGGAGCCCTTGAGGAGCTCGGGCTGGTACTGCACGTTCAGCCTGAGCCGCTGCGCGGCCAGGTCCACCAGCCGGGCCAGCTCCACTTGGCCGGCGGGGATGATCTGCACGCTCGTCGGTGGCTGCTGCGCCATCGACGGGGCGGGCCAGCAGCCAAGCAGCGTGAGCGCAGCAACGGCTAGGCTCCGGGGGTACCGCGCCGCAGCGCCGGCTCGCACGAATCGGGGGGATCGTGGGGAACGTGGGGGCCGGAGTCGGGAGGGTCCAGAAGTTCGTCTGACTCGTCCTCGAAGAGACGCATCGCCAGGGCTATGCGCCGGGCTTGCTCGAAGTTGAACCTCATGGGCGGCTGATGAGCGCCCGTCCCGTCCGCCTGAGCCTGAGTACAAGCCGGGGCCGCCGACGGGATGGGGGGCGTAGGCGTGGATGAGGGGTCGGGGGGGGCCGGCCTGTTCTCGCGTGTCCGAGGGGTCATGGGTCACCTCCTTGCTCCTTGGTACGCAATCCGGTTTGCGCCTCGGCACGGAAAGAATATTTTTTTCTGGCCCCCGTCGTCTACTGGTTGACGGCTTGGTTCCAGGCCGCGGTGACGGTGGCAAGGTTGGCCTCGAGGTTGGCCCGGGCCAGCGCCGTGGCCGGCTGGGCGTCGGCGGCCATGATGATGCCCTGCGCCGCCGGGTCGGTGCTGTCGCCGTGCTTGGCGGCGATCCGCTGGTTGGAGAGGGCGTCGCGGAGGGTGACCCAGTCCACTTGCTCGCGGTTGGTGAACATGTGCGGCAACAACAGGTCCCAGCTGGCGTGGTTGGCGCGCGCGGTGGTGATGGCGCTGACCTTGGCGCCCGACAGGCCATCGGCGGCGGCGGTGAACGCGGCGTCGCGGAGAGACTGCCGCGCCGCGATCGCCGTGGAGAGTGTGCCCGGGGCGGTTGCCCAGGCCGTCCGGTCTTCTTGGCCGGCCAGCCCCGCCTGCACCAGCCGCAGGAGCCGGTCGTACTCGTTGCGGGCGGCGCCGCAGTCGTTGTCGGCGCTCCGGAACCCGTCCATGTGCGTGCTCAGGTGCGAGCGCATGTTGCCGACCAGCGTGGTGGTCTCGCCGGGCGTGACCCCGGCCGCGGCCAAGGTGGCCGGGTCAAGGCCCAGCGTGTGGAGCACAACCGCGAGCTCCGCGTTGGTCGCGGGCACGAACAGGGCCGGCCTTGGCGAAGAGGTCGCGGAGGGAGAGAGCTTGCTTGCGGAGCGCGAGAGCGAGGTCACGGCGACAAGCCCAACGACGACGACGGCGGTGGCGGCGACGGTCAGCGAGAGGACGCTGCCGCGTCGGGGAAGGACGGTGCTCACGGTGTTCTCCTTGGCCGGGCCGGGAGTGCCGGATCGGCGGGCGGCGGTGGAGCCGGCGGCGGAGCGCACGCGCGGAGCGCCGCCGGTTCGATCGTGACAAGTAGGCCGCGCGGGTCCGGAGCGGTCCAACGTTTGCCATTTTCC
>JBGPJM010000157.1:0-11582 GCA_041485385.1 Phycisphaerae bacterium
GCCGGGGCCCGCGGCGGGCCTGCCCGGCTTGTCGGGGGTGGCGTCGGGCTTGTTCGGCTTGGCGGGGTTGGCGTCGTGCTTGTGCGGCTTGTCGGGTGTGGAGTCGGGCTTGTTCGGCTTGGCGGGGTCGGCGTCGGGCTTGTCCGGCTTGGGGGGAGTACTGTCGGGCTTGCTTGGCTTGGGTGGATTGGCGTCGGGCCGGTCGGGCTTGGGGGGAGTCGGGTCGGGCCTGTTTGGTTTGGGGGGGTTGACATCCGGCCTGTCGGGCTTGGGGGGAGAGGGGTCGGGCTTGTTGGGCCTGCCGGGGCTGACATCCGGCTTGTTGTCCGGTGGGTTCGTTCTGTCGGGGCGGGCATCCGGCTTGTTGTCCGGCCTGGCCGGATCTGGCGTGGCCGATGGCCTGGCGTTTGGTCTTCCCGGCGCGGGGGCTTCGAGGATTCTGCGATCGCCGCGGAACTGCTCGATGTCTTTCTCGCGCTTCACGAACTCCTGCTTCTCGTCCTTGGCGACCGGCTGGAAGCGCACCGGCTGGTCCTTGCGCTTTGCCATCTGGTCGAATGACGTGACGACGGCGACGGACAGTTCGCCGGACCGTTCCCTGGACGTGCTGCGGGCGGTCTGAAGGGCCAGCGTTCGCGGCGGGCGCGCGTCCTCGTGCTCGCGCCGGTCCAGGAAGGTCTGCCTGACGTGGTGGTCCCAATCGGGGTCATCGCGATGCCGGTACCGCTCGTTGACGTGGATCGGGTCGTAGCCGAAGCGGCCGAATCTGAGGGAGAAGGAGGCGTAGAAGCCGTCGTCGTAATAGCGGGGCGCGTAGTAGTCGCCGAAGTAATAGTGGTGATAGCTCGGGCGCACGAAGAGGTGGTCGGAGAACAGGGACAGGTTGATCACGATGGCAGGTGCGAAGCGGAAGGACGCGCGGGCGTACACACGGGGTTCGAAATAGACCGGCGCAAACAGGACGCCGCGGTACTCGACGGGGTAATCCCAGTAGCCCTCGCAGTAGACATAACCGCGGGGAGAGAAGACGTAGTGGGAGGGGACCCAGATCCAGTTGGCGTGCGCCGTTACCCAGTAGCCGGGGCGCCAGGCGTAGCGGCCCTCGTGCCAGACCCAGCAGCCCGGGGCCCAGATCTGGTCCGGCGATGGCTGCGCGATGTTCGGGCCGGCCTCGACGGAGTCGGGCGGCTCGGGCAGGTACACCGTCTCGGTCGTCTGCTCATCCGCCCAGTACCCGGACATCCATTGAAATCCACGGTCGCTCTGCGCCCAATACCCGGACACCCATTCACGATCGGGCGGCATGGCGCGCCACACGCCGCTGATCCATAGGAAATCGTTCCGCTCGTCGTCCCAGGCCCAGTAGCCGGGAATCCACGCGACGTTCGCTCCTTCCGGTCGCTGGTCGGGCGGCACCTCCTCGATCTGAGGGGGCGGGGCCTTCGGCACGATCGCTCCGGGCTCGGGATTGAAGCTGATGGTTTCGGCGAACGCCTCGTGCACCGGGCCGCGGGTCTGCACCTCCGCGCCGTCCTGGATATCGGGTGGGCGGTCCTGCGCGGCCGCCATCGTGCACAATCCGGGGCCCATCCCGACGGCCACCATCACCGCCGCGATTCGAGACACCATGGGCAAACGATGTCGTTCCATGTTCAGACTCCTCGACGACCCTGCCATGCCGCGAACCGTTTCTGCTGCATGGCGGGGACTCACTACATGAGTGTACGGCCCGCGCGAGGAGGCTCTGTGAGTCGCCCCTCATTCAGGTCGGGCGCCGCATGTCCGCACGGGGGCGCAGCGCAGGAACTCACGCCGCAGTCCACCGAACATGACAGAGAACGCCCGGAAATCGGGGCGCGTTCCTCCGGTCTGGTCCCATGCAGGCGAGGCGGCTCCCTCAGTTCAGGGCCCCGGGGCCTACTCCTCGCCCTCATCGTCATCCCGCTCCCCGTGCCAGCGCATCTGGATCGTCTCCAGGATCTTCTCGTTCACCGGGTGGCCTGGCTCCTCCAGGAACCCCGGGAGCGCCATCACCATCCGCTTGAGGTCCACGAACTTCACCGTCAGTGGCTCGACAGCCGCGTGCGCATCGGCCAGCTCCTCGGCGATCCGCTGCACGTCGAGCCAACCGAATGTTTGCGCGTTGCCGGCCAAGGGGCGCTCCGGGAGAAGTGCTCGGTGCGAAGGGCTAGGTGCCATGTACCGGGCAGCGTGCTGTATCTCTTTTCCTACTCAGCACTTAGCACCCAGCACGTCTTCCCCCTCCTCAGTGCGGCACTTCCTTCACCGCGTTGCGGTTCCAGCCCGGCACCCGCACCTTGATCGGGCCTTCCTTCTCGATGATGCACTGGCACGACAGGCGGCTGTTGCGCTGCAGACCCGGCGCTTCCTCCACCCGGTCCTCCTCCGCCTCCGTCGCCTCGCTGAGGTTCGCCATCCCCTCTTCCACGTGGATGTGGCACGTCGAGCAGGCGCACACCCCCCCGCACGCATGCTCAATATCGATTTCCGCCCCCAGCGCCACCTCCAGCAGGTTCTGCCCCTTCGCCGCCATCACCACGTGCACCGCCTGGTCCGTCCCCGTGCACGCGTGCGCATCGTCAAGATGGAACGTCACCGGCACCGTGGCCACCGCAGGATCGATCGGCTTCACATGCATGCCGCGGCAACTCCAACGACCCACCGCCCGACGAAACCGCCCCGCCCAATCAACCCACTATAGACCCTTGTTTCCTCGCGTTGATGCCGCCCGACGCCTCCCTGTCCGGGTGCCTGTATTCCGCCGAAAAACGTCGCCGCCCCTCGGCTACCACCCACTGACCCCGCATAAACTCCCTGCTCATGCCCGACCCCCGCCCCCCCGCCCCCGCCGATCACCGCTTCATTGAGCTCTCCCTCGTCGCCCCGGCGCACAACGAGGAGGACAACATCGATGCGCTCGTGCGGCAGGGCGGCGCGGCCCTGGAATCCCTGGGGCTGGAGGTGGACGCGTTCGAGTTCATCATCGTCGACGACGGCTCCACCGACTCCACCCGCGCGCGCATCCAAGCCCTCATGCTCGGGCGCGCCTGGCTCCGCTGCGTCGTCATGACCCGCACTCCGCCCGGCAAGGGGAACGGCCAGTCCGCCGCGTTCCACGCCGGATTCCGCGCGGCCCGGGGCCGGCTTATCGCCACGCTCGACGCCGACCTGCAGAACGATCCCGCCGACCTCGGTCCCATGCTCGAGCTGCTCCGCCGGCACAACGCCGACATGATCCAGGGGGACCGCTCGCACGCACGGCGCGACAACGCGGTCCGTCGAATCGGCTCCATCGTCGGCCGGCGCTTCCGGCGCCTGATCCTCGGCGACACGATCCGCGACACCGGCTGCTCGCTCCGCATCATGAAACGGCAGATCGCCCTTTCGCTCCCCCTCGAGTTCCGGGGCATGCACCGGTTCATCCCCGTTACCGCGCGGCACCTGGGGTACAAGGTCATGGAGATGCCGGTGAACCATCGCCCGCGCGAGGCCGGCGAAACAAAGTACGGGATGGGCATCACCAAGCGGGCCATCCCCGGCCTGATCGACTGCTTCGCCGTCCGCTACATGCGCAGCCGCCGCCGACCGGTCGAATCCGCCGAGATCTTCCCGGCCGTTCCCGTCGTAACCCCCGCGCACGATCGTGCGCGCGCGCAGGAGACCCGGGCATGAAGCGATTCAAGTGGGAGCCCGTCGCGCTCATCATCCTGGTCGTGGGCCTGGGGGTGTGGCTGGTCTGGGGCAGCCGCGACAGCATCTACGGCACCCCGCCGGCCCCCGGCACGCGCCGCGTCGAGCTGCGGATCGACAACTCCCGCGGCATCGTCGAGGTCACGCCGGCCCCGACCGCCGCCGGCGAGCCGACGTTCCGTGTCAAGCTCCGCGATGGCTTCGTGTCCGAGCCGCCGCTCACCGCCGGCGAGTACAAGCGGTTCGTCGGTGAGAGGAGATATGCCGCGGCGGTCCAATCGGCGGAGAACCCGCTCTTCCGCCTCTTCAACATCACCTCATGGGTCGGGATGATCTGGGCCTCCGTCGGCCTCCTCGGCCAGATCGCCTTCTCCGGGCGCATGCTCGTGCAGTGGATCGTCAGCGAGCGGCGGCGAGAGAGCGTCATCCCCCCGGTTTTCTGGTGGCTCAGCCTCTTCGGCGGCCTCACGCTCTTTGCCTACTTCGTCTGGCGCCAGGACATCGTCGGCGTGCTCGGCCAGAGCTCGGGCGTGGTCATTTATTCCCGCAACATCCGCCTCATCTACAAACAGCGCCGCCGCCAGGAGCGCCAGGTCGCGATCAACCACACCCACCCCCAAACCGCCGCGCCGGTCGCCTGATCGCCCCTTCCCGCCGCGCTAAACCCGCTCACATCCCCATTTGCATCCCGCCCCCCAGCGACTGATCATTCCTCCCCATGCGCCTCCTCCTGGACAATCAGCCGATTCCCTGCGATCGCCCCACGCTCGCCGCGGCCCTCGACGCCGGTCGCGCCGCCGCGCAGCTCCGCGGGCGCGTCATCATCGAGGTCTCGCTGGACGGCCAACCGGTCACCGACAAGGCGCTGGACGCCCCCGAGGCGCTCGATCTCCCGGATGCCGAGGTGCGACTCATCTCCGCCGATGCCGGCGCGCTCGTCCGATCCACACTTCTGGAGGTCGCCGACTCCATGCATGCCGCCCGGCACGACCAGGCCGCCGCGGCCCACGCCCTGCAGCTCGGCAAAATCGAGGACGCCTTCCAGCACATCGCCGCCGCGCTGGGCGCGTGGGAGAGCGTCCGCGAGGTCGTCGTCAACGGCGCGGCCCTGCTGAACATCCCGCTGGACACGCTGCGTGTGCGCGTCGCCCCGGCGTCGGACGGGCCGGACCCCGCGCCGACCGGAAAGCCCGGCGCCGAGCTGGCCGTCGCCGGCGCCGTCGAATCGCTCACACGCCACCTCCAGGAGCTGAAGCGCGCCATGCAGGACCGCGACTGGACCGGCCTGGCCGATGTGCTCGCCTACGACATGCAGGACCTGGCCGAAACCTGGCGCTCGATCCTGCTGGCCCTCGCCGAGGTGGCGGCATCCCCGCCCCGGGCGCAACCATGAGTCCCTTCCCGGGCGCGGAGAACCCCCCCGTGACGCACACGCGGGCCCAACAGGCACACAGGATCGATGCGCTGATGGAGCAGGCCTCCCAGGCCCTCGTCGAGCGCCGGTACTTCGACACCGAGCGCATCGCCGCCGATGCGCTCGAGCGCGCCTTCGCCGCGCTCGACTACGAGCGCATGGCCCGCATCCTTCTGCCGCTCGAAGAGGCCCGGCGCCAGAAGCGCGACCTGGCGATCGACGCCCGCCACGTGGCGCTCGTGAGCGCCGACCTGCCCACCGGGCGCGCCCTCGTCGCCGGGTGCTACCTCGTCTGCCCGCCGCGCGTCGGCATCGACGGGCGCATGCTGCGCGAGGCGGCCGACCACAAGAAGGTCCCGGTGGTCGTGATCGTGCGCGAGCCCACCTCGCGCGACGGCCTCTGGCCGATCGTGGCGCTGGGGCCGGTGACCATCCGCACCAAGGTGCCGCCCCCCGCCCCGCTCAACGGCGCGAAGACCAAGAAACCCCGAAAATCCTCCAAGAAAGCCCCCCCGCAACCCTCCCCCGCCGCCTCCCCTGATGGCATCGTCCCGCCGCCGGAGTGGTTCCTGCGCGCCGCCGAGATCCTCGGCGACGCCGCCATCGCCTCGGTCGTCGCCATCGCCCCGGCCACCCGCGTTGAGGCCTTCCTCA
Source organism: Phycisphaerae bacterium (assembly GCA_041485385.1). GTDB lineage: Bacteria > Planctomycetota > Phycisphaerae > Phycisphaerales > UBA1924 > JBGPJM01. The sequence continues at coordinate 5,780 of JBGPJM010000157.1, forward strand.
GGCGGCTGGCCGCGCACCCCGACCATGAAAAGCTGCACCAGGCCCTCGGCGATGCCTGCCGCGCGGCCCAGGCGGCCGAGGCAAAGCGCAAGACGCGCCCGGCCGTGCAACGTGTCGTCGACGACGAAGAAGAATGACCTACCAGTCGCGGCAGCGGTCGCGGTAATACCCGTGGTAATACCGGGGGCCGTACGCCGGGTAATACACCGGGTAGTAGGCCGGGTAGTACGCAGGGGCGGGGTAATACCCCCGATACCCGCCGTCGCCGTAGTACTGCGCACGCCGGTCCGCCCGCTCGTTCTCATCACCCAGGACCGCGCCACTCGCCGCGCCGACCGCGGCCCCGATCAGCGCGCCCTTCCCGAAGTTCCCCGACGCGCTCCCGATAATGGAGCCCACGCCGAACCCCAGCAGCGCGCCGGCACCGGCCCCCTGGCCGGCGTTCGCGCACCCGCTCATCGCCGCGGCTGTTGCCCACAGCCCCGCCGCGACCAGCCCCCTGGTTGTCCACCTTGCCGTGCCTCGACGATCCAGACTGAACCGACGCATGGCTCGACCTCACTTTCCCGCCGCCTCTCCCCGTCCCCCACACTCCTCATATCCGATCGGCCGGCGGGAGTCGTGACAGCCTCCACGCCGGTCCGAGTTTGTTCACACTAGCTTCTACGCAGAATCGGTCAAAAAGTTGTGGGCCTCGCGCACGAAAGCTTGAATTTGATCATTCTCTGTTCGGCACGCCGCACCGCCCCGCGGCCTATTCCCGGACGCTTGCCGACTCTAGTTCCAGTTGCACCCCTTCGGGGTCTCCATCTTCTTCTGGGGGGCCGCACGCTCGATCAGGCGGGAGAGCGAGGTCAGCTCGCGTTCGACGATGCGGCTGCGCTGGGTCGCGTCGGGGGCGGCCAGCAGCCTGTACCGCACCTCCGGGTCGGTAATGAACGAGAGGGCGACCAGCTCGAGGATCGCGCTGGTCGGGATCTTCGTGTTGTTCACGTGCTCGAGCACCGCGTTGGAGTCGCGCAGCTCGGTGAGCGGGCCGTCGGTGAGCAGGTCGCTCAGTCGCGTCCGGAAGCCACCCAGCATCGACTCGTCCACCGGCTCCAGCCCGATCGGGTCCAGCATCGCCTGGCGGTAGGGGACATCCTCCGCCGGGGGCAGCTCCTGCAGGATCCTCGCGCGGCACACCCCCTGCAGCGCGACGTTGAAGCGCCCGTCCGGAAGCCGCTGGTGCTGGATGATCTGGCCGATGCACACGATCGGCCGCAGCGCCGGGCGCCCCATCGCCTCTTCGACCGTCGCCGGCTGCTCGTGCACCGCCATGGCGATCTGCCCCGCGCTGTCGAGCACGTCGGAGATCATCTGGCGGTAGCGGTCCTCGAAGATATACATGGGCAAAATGCCGTGCGGCATGAGCACAGCCGAGTTGAGCGGGAACACCGGGATCGGCCGCCCGAAGTTCACTCGGATAACGGATTCCTCGGACATGGTTGGTGAGAGTATATCGCCGCGCCGGCGCCGATAGCTGATGCCGCCCGGGGTCCGGTACACTGGCGGGCGCACCTTGGAGGCCCAGAAATGATCAACGGCGCCCACGTCATTCTGTACACCAAGGAGGCGGAGGCGACGCGTGCGTTCTTCCGCGATGTGCTCGGTCTGCCGTCGGTGGATGCCGGGCACGGGTGGAAGATCTTCGCCCTGCCGCCGGCCGAACTGGGGATTCACCCCGATGAGGACGGCGGGCGGCACCAGCTGTACCTCATGTGCGACGACATCAACCAGACGGTGGCGGAGCTGAAGGCCAAGGGCGTCGAGTTCACCGGCCCCGTGAGCGACCGCGGCTGGGGTTTGCTCGCCTCGCTCAGCCTGCCGGGCGGGGGCGGCGAGCTGGGGCTCTACCAGCCCAAGCACCCGACGGCGATCGCCCTGGCGAGTAAGCCCCGGAGGGTGGCCGCGCCGGCGAAGCGACCCGCCGCCAGGAAGAAGACCAGGCGGAAGGGTGGGAAGGCTGCGCGGGCGAAGCGCCGGTAGCCCCACATCCCACATCCAAAATCCGACATCCCACATTCCGGGGAGGGCCCATCCTGCGCGCCCAAATCGGGTAATACCATGCGATTTGCGGCGGTTTTTGGGCACGTTCGCTAGACTAACCACGATGTTCCGCGAGGTGTGCGCGGGGCTGGAGAGGGCGGGGTCTGCGGAGCGAGTTGTCCGGATTCGATCGCGGCGGGATGGTGAATATTAGCCCCCGTTCATGGGGGGTATGCCGCGGTAGTCCATGATCTCGCCCCCGCCGCCCCGATCTTGAACTCGGCTGGGGTGCACGTCCGCGCGACATGCTCGCCGGCCCTCCCGCCACGGGCTGGCATAGCGCGTCCGCTGGGTTACCTTTCTCCAGCGGGTCCACACCCTGCACACGAAGACGGGGAGTTGGGGGGCGAGGTGGGGGGCGGCAAGAGGAGCCCACCATGCCACGCATCACAGCGTCTCTGGTTCTGTGCGTTCCCGCCATCCTCGGCGCGGCCGCCACCGACTGCCGCGCCCAGACCGAGTTCCACCGCCAGGACCCGATCTCCTCCCCCGGCGGGTACTCCTCGCAGGACGCGCGCAATCCCGGCGGCCTCGGCTGGTTCAGCGAGGTCGCCGACAACTTCACCGTGGACGCCGGCAACGTCGTCAACGAGGTCCGCTACTGGGGCGGCTACGTCACGCCCGTCGGCCAGGAGGGGCACACCACCGGCTTCACCATCCGGTTCTACGCGGACGACAACGGCATGCCGGGCGCGCGGCTCTTCGAGCAGGATGTCGCCGAGTTTCACGAGACCCTCTACGCCACGGTCTTCGGCTTCGGCCAGTACTCGTACTCCACGTCGCTGGCGCCGGCGTTCACCGTCCCCTCGACCGGCCAGTACTGGGTCAGCGTCGTCGCGATCCTGGCCCGCGGCGGCGACGCCAACGAGCCGCAATGGGGCTGGACCCAGACCTTCACGCCCACCCCCCCGCCCTCCTACACGCGGTTCTTCACCCCCACGTTCGAGCCGAACATCAACGGGGCCGACATGTCGTTCGTCGTCCTGGGCACGACCGGCGCCCCCTCCTGCCCGTGCGACTGGAACCACGGCGGCACGGTGAACAGCCAGGATTTCTTCGACTTCCTGACCTCGTTCTTCGCGGGCGATGCCGACTTCAACATGAACGGCATCACCAACAGCCAGGATTTCTTCGACTTCCTCTCCTGCTTCTTCGCGCCGCCGGCGGGGTGCTGATCCGGCGGGCAGGAGGAACAGGGACCGTCAGCATGCGGGCCTCCTCTCTGGACTGCCGGCGCGCCCGCGCCGGCCACTGCCCATCCTGCGGCTACGACCTCGCCGGCCTGAGCGCCGCCGGCCCGTGCCCCGAGTGCGGCGCCCTGTCGTCTGCCGCCATCGCTCTCTCAATCGCGACCCCTGATTCAAACCTTCGACCACGGTCATTGACCGCTATTTCTTCGGCACCATCGCTTCGAACTTCGCCTTGAGGGTCGGGTCGCACTGGACGCACTGCGATTCGGGCACGTTGTGCTCCTTGCACCAGTCTCCCTTTTGCTTGAACTCGGCGATCAGGTTGGGATGACACTTGGTGCACACAGACTCGGGAACACCGTGCTCGGCGCACCAGTCGGGCTCGTCGGCCCTGGCGGTGGTCTTGGCGGTCTTGCCGTCGGAGGTCGGCGGCTTCTTGGAGTCGCACGAGGCCAGGGTGAGCGCGGCGACGAGGGGGAGGGTCAGCAACAGGGCGACAGGGTTCTTCATCGGCATACTCCGAAAGAGGACCAGGGTCTACGCGGACACGGTGTCGCGCGATGAAGCGCCCGGCCGGCCGTCCTCGCCGGCAAGCCCGGGCACAGTCTGGGAATGAACGTCGATTGAACCGTGGTTGCCGTCGGACTCGGCGGCCGATCCGCCGCGCGGCTCGAACCACGGGTACAGCACGGGGAGGATGAGCATCGTCAGGAGGGTGCTGGAGAGCACGCCCCCGATGACGACCGTGGCCAGCGGGCGCTGCACCTCCGCGCCCATGCCCGTCGCTATCGCCATGGGCACAAAGCCAAGGGCCGCGACGCTCGCCGTCATCAGCACCGGGCGCAGGCGGATGAGGCTCCCTTGGACGACGGCATCGTGGCACGACAGGCCCGTCCGCTGCCGAAGTTGGCGGATGAAGGTCACCATCACCAGCCCATTGAGCACCGCGACCCCCGACAAGGCAATGAAACCGATGCCGGCCGAGATCGAAAACGGCAGGCCGCGGAGCCACAGGGACGCGACGCCGCCCACGCCGGCGAAGGGAACACCGGTGAATACCAGTGCCGCCAGGGCGGTCGACCGGAAGGACAGGTACAGGAGAAGAAAGATCAACAGGAGGGCGACCGGGACCACGATCGCCAAACGCGTCTGAGCCCGCCGCATGTTCTCGAACTGGCCGCCCCACTCCAGGCGATAGCGCCCCGGCGGGAGTTCGACGGCGGCGGCGACGGCCTTCTGCGCCTCGGCGACGAAGGACCCAACGTCGCGGCCGCGGACGTTGGCCTGGATCGTCGTCCGCCGCTGGCCCCACTCGCGCGTGATGGTGGAGGGACCCTCGGTCTCGACGATGGACGCCAGGCGCGACAGCGGGAGGCGCTCGCCCCCGGGCGCGGGGACCATGATCGAGCCGATGCTCGCGGGGGTCTGGCGCAAGCGGTCGGGCAGGCGGACCACCAGCGGGAACCGCAGCTGCCCCTCCACCACGTCCCCGACCTCCAGCGTGCCGATCGATTCCACGATGTCGAGCACGGCCCGGGCCGGAATGCCGTAGCGGGCGATGGCGTCCGAGTTGACCCTGATCTGAAGCACGGGCTGGCCGGTGAGCTGCTCGCTGCTCACGTCCGATGCGCCCTGGATGCCCTCGATGGCCTTGGCGATCTCCCGCGACTTGGCGGTCAGGATGTCGAAGTCATCGCCGTAGAGCTTGATCGCCACATCGCCGCGCACCCCGGCGATCAACTCGTTCATCCGCATCTCGATGGGCTGCGTGAACGCCACCCGTTGGCCCGGGTATTCGCGGAGAAGGCGGTCGAAGGCCTCGACCAGCTGGGCCTGCGACGCCGCCCGCTTCCACTGCTGGCGGGGCTTGAGGGTGATGAAGACGTCCATGAGCTCGGGGCCCATCGGGTCGGTGGCGACCTCGGCCGTGCCCATGCGCGTCCAGACATGCTCCACCTCGTCGGGGAACGCGGCGAGGATGACCTTTTCCAGTTGCGTGTTGTACTTGACAGACTCGTCCAGGTCGGTGCCCGCCAGGCGCACCGTGTTCTCGACCAGCGACCCCTCCAGCAGGCGGGGAACGAACTCCGTGCCCAGACCGCGGGCCAACAGAGCGGCCAGGGCCAGCAGCGCCATCGCCAGACCGAGCACGGCGAGACGCTGCCGCATCGCCACCCGCAGCACCGGCGCGTACACGGCACGGGCCGCGCGGATCACCAGCGGGTCGCGCTCCGAGACCTTCCGCGGCAGGAACAGGCTTCCGAGCACAGGCATCAGGGTGAGCGACAGCACGAGCGAGCCGACCAGCGCGAAGACGAACGTGAAGGCCATCGGCCGGAAGAGCTTCCCCTCCACCCCTTCGAGCGTGAGGATGGGCAGGAACACGATGATGATGATGACCTGGCCGAACATCGCCGGTTTCAGGACCTCCACGGCGGCGTCGCGGATAACCTCCGGGCGCGACCGGCGGCGGCCCGCGGCCGCCCCGGATTCGTGCGCGAGGTGGCGCATGCAGTTCTCGATCA
>JBGPJM010000158.1:0-11534 GCA_041485385.1 Phycisphaerae bacterium
AGGTTCTTTGCGTAAGTGCTTGTGGTATCGAGAGTTGTGGTTTTTGACGGGGTGTTTTTCGCGGCGAGGGGGGGGTCGGTTTCTCGGGGTTTTTGGGTGGTTTTTGAGGGTCGGCGCGGCGGCGGGGTTGCTGCAAGTTGCTTTCTGCAAAGCACTTGCGTTGATGCGTGCCTGATTGGGCGCGGGTCTGAAATTCGGGTGCTCCGGGGATGGCGTGAGGCGTTGAGGCGTGGGGTGTCGGCGCGCGGTCTGGGCGCTTGGGGTGTGACGGCACTGACCTCGGAGGACCGAGGTCCAGTGGCACAGGTGTCCCTCTACCTATGGGCCGTCGGTCCTGTTTGCGCGCCCAAAATGGGAAATAGCGGGAGGTCAAATCGCGTAAGTGCTTGTGGCGCAAGGAGAAGAAAATTGTGAGGTGTGCGCTTTTGTGCGCGCCGGGCGCGCCTGTTCTGCGCGCCCAAATCGGGAAATACCCCCGCGAGTTGTGCGCCTGGACGGCACGGGCAGGTGAGGATGGCCTTGCCCAACCACCCCCAGCTTTGGTGGACGGCACTTGTGGGCGGGGTCATGAAAACGCCCCGGCGCGGGGCCGGGGCGGGAGTGGGTGACGGGGGTCGGGGCGGGGGTCAGTCGCGGGTTGGCTCGACCTTGCGGACGCCTTCGACGAGGGCGACGTCGGCGATGTGGCTGAACGCGGCGGTGCCGACGACGATGTTGAGCTTGGTATCGGAGTGCTCGATGGTGAGGCCGGCGCTCTGGAGGGCCTGGAGGGTGTTCTTGCCGGCCTCCTGGACGAGGATGGTGAGGAGGATGCCGTCGGGCGTGATGGTGGCGCCTGCGATGGAAGGGATGGTGGAGGCCGGGGCCGCAGGGTCGGCGAGGGCGAGGGGGAGGAGGTCGGGGTCGAGGCGGTGGAAGAGCTTGGCGCGGCGGGCGAGGGCCTTGAGGTCGTCGTCGGCCTTGGCGTCGAGCTGGGCGACCTTGAGGTTGCGCTCGGGCTCGGAGAGCTTGTCGTCGGTGAGGGCGTCGCGCATGTCGAGGCCGGGCGTGTAGGTGGGGGCCGCGTCGGCGAGGAGGACGGCGATGCCCCTGGCGTCGTCGAGCTTGTTCTCTTTGACGAGCCATGCGGTGTAGCGGATGACCTGCTGGGGAAGGACGAAGCCGCTCGCTGGTGCGGTCGCGGCGCCTCCGGCGCCGTGGGAGGTGCGGATGTCGCTGTTGGCCGCGAGGGGATATCCGCTCTCGCGCTGCTTGAAGTAGCCGTCGGCGATGGGAATGCGGGAGAGCTCGTCGGCGGCGCTCGTGGAGCGGTACTGGCGTGCCAGTGCCAGAGACAATTCGTCGTTCCGCTCGCGAAGGGCACGGAAGGCCTGATCGACGACCTTGCTCTCGGATGCATCGACGGGCGCAGGCGGGGTGGATTTCTCCAACTCGGGCTTGGCGGGAGGCGATGGCTCCGGGGCGGCGGGGGTGGCCGGGACTCGGCCGCTCGCGCCGCCAGCGTCCTTTCGCTCCTCGCCCGCGGGAGTAGCGATGGGCTTGTTGGCCCGGATGGGTCCGGTGGCCTGTTCCTTCTCGCTGGAGACCTCGGCCTTCTTCTCCTTGTCATCGGATTTCGAACCGGTGCCGCGACGACGGGCGAGTTCCTCCCGTTCGTTGGCGAAGCCCGTGCCCGACTTGAATCGCGGCTGGGACTCTGCGGGAGCACCGCTGGCGTCGGCGCCCGGGGCCGTGGCAAGTCGGGTCAGCTCATCGATGGACGGGGGGGGCGGGGAAGGTGGCGGGGGCGGATTGATGGGGGCCGCGCCATCCTGTATCAGGAAAACTCGGTCAAGAGGCTTCCCACTCGTCCCAGCATCTCTCCCCAAGACCAAGCTGTCCTTGAACGGGGAGCGGCCGGCTCCACCGCCGCCGCCGCTCTGCGAAGATTGGAGAAGGCCTTGCAGGTCGATCTGCGGCACGTCCAGATGGTTCATGCCCAGGTCCTCACCGGCGTCGCCTTTGCCGTCGCGATCGCGCTCGCCATCCGGCCCGCCGAAGAAGCCGCGGAAGTTGGTGCCCTGCGGCAGCTCGATGGGGATATGGATGAGTCGCGACCTGTTTCCGACGGTGACGCGGAGCCGGTCGACGGCGACGAAGCTGGTGTACTGGGTGAGGAGGCCGAACTGCTCGCCGAGGGAGACGATCTGGTTGTGTGCATCGGCCCCGATGACGCCGCGCTGGGCGTCTGACAGGTTGGAGTTCATGATCGACTCAACCTTGGTGCGGGCCCAGAGGGTGGCGACGGTATCGTGGGCGGGCTCGTGGGCCGGCAGGGTCAGGTTGATGGTCTTGCGCCAAGGGCCGGCGGCGGTGTTGCCGGAGATGGTGATCGTGCCCTGGGCGGGGCTGGAGTAGCGTCCGACGATGGTGAGGGGGTTGACGTCGAAGAGGTCGGGGATGTTGGAGAGGTCGCTGACGCCGCCGCCGCCGGTGCCCCCGCCGAGGGCCGTCATGACGTTTTCGGCCTGGATGTTGGGAGAGAACTGGACGGAGATGTTGGTGAGGACGGGGGTGCGGATGCGGGCGTTGAAACGGCTGACGATGTCGTCGATGTCGGACTGCGGAGTCGCGGCGGCGCGGGGCTGTTCGTGGGATTGCGAACCGGGGAGGCCCTGCTCCTTCAGGAAGACGTATTCGACTTCGCCGCCGCCGGCGCGGGCCATGCCGTCGAGGAGGTAGCGGTTGACGGCGTCGCCGATGCCGAAGGAGAAGACGCGGGTGGTGCCGCGGTGCTTCCGGATGGCGTCGATGATGCCCATGTCGTTGCCGACGTAGCCGTCGGTGAGGAACATGACGACGCGGAGGGGGACGACGTCCGGGGGTCCACCGCCGGCGTCGATCGCGGTGAGGTCGAAGAAGCGGTTGCCCTGGTCGGTGTTCCACCGGCCGGTGAGGGTGAGGGAATCGGACTTGATGGCCCACATCGTGTTGCGGGCGCGGACGACGATGTCGGTGCCGAAGGAGGTCGCGATGCGGTAGGCCGCGGAGGTGGAGAGGCGGTCGTCATCGCCGACCTTGGAAAAGCGGGCGCTGGGGACGAGGACGCGGACCTCGCGGCCGTCGGCGGGGAGGTTGGCGAGCTGCTCGGCGGTGATGGCGGGCGGGGCGTTGTCGACGGACTGGCGCCAATCGCGCTGCTCGAGGGCGGCGTTGATGGCCTTCATCATCTCGGTGCCGCCGGAGCTTGTGCGCGAGGTGAGGAACTGCTGGGCCTCCTGGCGGTTGGCCTGGGTGGCGGGGCGCGGGCGGTTCCAGAGGACCTGGGTATCGCCGGCGAAGGTGATGAGGTTGAAGGTGTCGAAGGAGCGCATCGCGTCGATCGCCGCGGCGATGACCGACTTGGCCCGCTCGATGGGGAGGCCGTTCATGGAGCCGGAGGTGTCGAGGACGAAGATGAGCTCGCGCGGGACGGCCATGGTGTCGTCGACGCGCTCGGGGGGGAGGAGCGTGACGGAGAAGAAGCTGCCCTGGCCGGCGTTGCCGGTGTGGGTGAAGACGGTGGGTTCGACCTGGGCGGCGGTCTGCTTCCACTTGAGGACGAAGTCCTTGTTGGGGATGTCGCCGGCGCTGCGGAGCATGACGGTGGTGCGGGCGGTCGCGGGGGAGAGGTCGTCGCCCTGGGCGGCGCCGGGGCGCTGCACGATCTGGTGGAGCGGGGCCTGGAGGTCCAAGATGGCCGGGCCGCCGGTGTCGATGTTGACGGTGATGGAGATATCGTGCCCGGCGCGGGTGGGCGGGCGCACGGGCATCGGCGTGATGCGGCTGGCGTCGGGGACCTTGTTGGTATCGGCGGAGAAGCCGCCGCCGGGTTCGACGCCGGGGACGGGCGGGGCGGGCACGGGGGAGAGCCGGGCCGGCGGGCAGTAGAACCAGCGGGCGCCGAAGTTGCCGGCGTTGAGCACGCCGGTGCCGTCGGTGAAGAGCGTGCCCATCTCGTCGGAGCCGTCGGTGTAGCCGACCTTGAAGTTGTACCAGACCGAGGCGACGGGCTGGGCGATCGCCCTGATGGGCGTGGCCCGTCGCAGGGAGTCGGAGAGCTGGTACGCGGAGATCGCGCCGCGCGAGGTGTCGCCGGGCTGGAGACCGGAGAGGGTCGCGGGGGCGAGCAGGACAAGGCCGCGGCGGAGGGGATGGACGTACTCGGGAACGAAGTCACCGGGCTGGCCGGGGAGGACCGGGTCGGCGAGGGTGCCGGTGGGCGAGCCGGGGATGTACCGGGGGCCGACGACGGTGGGGAAGTCGAAGGAGTACTGCCCGCCGGATTGCTGCAGGATCTCGACGTAGGAGATCTCGATATCGATGTCGGCGCCGGGCTCGATGTTGGCGATGGACTGCGTGAAGATGTTGGGGCGCTCCTGCTCGAGGAGGGAGGCGTGGTAGCCCGCGGCCTTGGCCTGCTCGTAGATCTGGCGGGCCTGCTCGCGCTCCTTGACCTGGCCGACGATGATGCGGTCGCCGATGGTCATGGTCATGCGGTCGACCGCGGCGTGGTTGGAAAGGGGGAAGGTGTAGACGGCCTCGATCTTGTCGGGATGGGGGTTGTGGTACTTCTGCTTGACGGTGACGCGGGTGAGGAAGCCGGAGACGTCGGCGACGACATCGGTGTGCTTGAGCTCGCAGGGGCCGAGGAGGTTGCCGTCGTCGTCGTGGGCGTCGAGGCGGCCGCCGTCGGGGCACATGATGGTGTCGCCGGCGAGGACGATTTTGGGGCCGCCGCCGGGGATGAGGCTGTTGTGGGGGAGAAAGAACGGGAGCAGCACCGCGAGCAGGATGAGTGCGGCCGCGGCGGGGGAATAGCGATTCATGACGATCCTCCTGAGGATCAGGCTTGGTGCGCGGGGGTGTGGGGCGTGGGCACGACGATCGGCGCGGACGGCGGGGTCGGCGTCGGGCTCGAGGGAGAGCAAGGACGGGAGCGGGGCGGGGGTGAACTTGAGCTCGGGCTGGGGAACGGATTGGGGCGAGGTGGCGGACGGTGCGGGCGCGCCGGGTTCGCGGGCGAGGGCGGCGAGGAGACGGTCGCGGCCGGCGACGGCGCGGGTGGCGTTGACGGAGTGCCACTGGCGGAGGAGTGAGTCGAGGTCGTCGGATGGAAGGGAGGAATCCGCTGGGGGTTGAGGAGGGGGCGGGGGGCTTGCGCCGCCCGAAGACACGGGCGAGACGCCCGTGGGACTCACGGGCGGGACGCCCGTGCCACTTTCGGACGGATTGGTTCGATTCTTTTCGTTCATGTGGTGTGCGCCTCCGCCATGAGTGCGGCGAGGTGTTCGCGAGCGCGGGTGAGGAGCTTGTAGAAACCGGAGCGAGAGAGGCCGAGGGAGGACTGCGCGGCCGCGACGGGATCGGTGTCGAGGTAGTACAGGTGGATGGCCAGGCGTTCCTTATCGGGGAGTGAGTTGAGGGCCTTGTCGAGGAGGGCGAGTTGCTCGGCCCTCTCGGCGGCGACGGGGGGGAGCGGGGCCTGGGTGGCGTCGGAGGCCCGGCCGGGGAGAGGGGAATGGTCGAGCGCGGCGTTCATCGTGACGGTCGCTCCGCGGGCTTCGTGCCTGGCGCGCCGGATGGCCGAGCGGCGCCGCTCCGAGCACACGCGTCGCGCGATCGCGTAGAGCCAGGGTCGGAGCTGGTCGGGATCGGCGAGCTTGTCGAGCATGCGAAATGCACGGATGAAGGTCTCCTGCAGGGCGTCGTCCGCCTCTGCATCGCTTCGGTGTGACACGTGTTGTCGGCAGAGGGCAAGGACGACAGGAGAGTGACGGTCGTAGATCCGGGCGAACGCGGCATGGCCGTTGGGGCCGCCGTGGCATGCGGCCAACAGGTCGCGGGCGTCCGGGGTCATCGTCTCATCCATGGCCGGTGGGGGCGGGTCGTCTACCGGAATGTGGAAGGCCGCGCGGGGAGAGAGGGGCTTCATGCGGGGTGAGGGCGCGGGCACGGCGCCGGGTTCATTGTTGCGAACCCGGTGCAACCAGAGCACCATACCCAACGAAGGGGAGAGTGGGAAATGCGGCGTTCCGAGCCAGGAGGGCGCAGCCGCAGCGGACGCAGGGAGGGATCCCGGTTACGAAACGGAACGTCGTGCGCAGCCGGCTGACCGGTCAGCAGCCGCCGCGCGGTTGTTTTTTTCGGACCCCCTGCCATTTGCCCAGACGCGCGCCGCGGGAAGTTCCCGGACGGCGTGGTCTGTGCGCGTGCGCAAAAGAAATCCCGGCTGTGACCGGTCAGTTCACAGCCGGGGTGGAGGACATCGCAGCCCTCTCTCGCCTCTCTCTCGCTCCGATCTTCTCTCTCCTCGAACCCTCTCTCTCGCTCCACTCTCTCTCGCTCGCGCGCCTCTCTCTCTCGTGCCCATGTCGGCCCTGGAGAAGAGCCGAATAGGTCTCGAGGCGCCTGGGTCCGATTTGAGGACGACCGGATAAGGCAGGTACAATGTAACGGAAATGGCGGGTCTGTCAAGCCGGTTTTTCCCGGTCGGCGAGATTGCTGTAACTGCTTGCAGTACCTGAACATAGGCCGTTAGTATCTCGGGCGTGCAGCGCGGCGGGGCGCCTCGAGAATCACGCGATCCAGAAAAACAGATGATGCCGGCACATGACCAGAACGAGGTGCTCCGCCGGCTCGCTGTGAATCTGGAGAAAATGGATCTGTCCGGTGTGCGGGCCGTGGTTGGGTTCGATGGGTTTGTCGACGAGATCTCGACCGTCGTTGGGAGTCGCACCGGAGCGGAGACGTTCGAGGCTGTTCGGACGATCGGAGAGTTCGGGGCGATGGTCTCGGGTGCGGCGGGACGGAGCTTCGGGCGCGAGGTGGTCGTGAAGCGGGTGGAGGGGGGCGGGAACGGGCCGAACCTCGCGGACGGCCTGGTGAGCCTCGGGGTGCGGGTGGACCTGTTCGGGACGATGGGGTCGCCGCGGCATCCGGCGTTCGATGAGATCGCGGCGCGGTGCGGGTCGTGCACGTCGATCGGGACGAAGCACGGGCGGACGCTGGCGCTCGAGTTCGGCGACGGGAAGCTGATGTTGAACGAGACGAGCGGGCTGGGGGAACTGGACGGGGCGCTGATGCGGGCGTTCCTCTCGACGGGCGCCTATGGGCTGGCGTGCAAGAACGCGGCGGTGATCGGGCTGGCGAACTGGAGCCGCTACCCCTACATGACGGCGTGCTGGCGGCTGGTGGTCGAGGAGGTGCTGGCGGCCGTCCCACACAGGCCGTGGATCATGGTCGATCTGGCGGACCCCACGGGGCGGCAGACCACCGAGGTGGTGGAGCTGCTGGGGGTGGTGGGCGCGATGCGGGACGGGGGCCGCGCGGTGCTGGGGATGAACCTGAACGAGGCGGGGGTGCTGCTGGGGCACATCCAGCAGACGAAGCCGGAAGACGAAGCAGAGTCGATGATGCGGGCGGGCGCGGCGCTGCGGGAGGTGGTGAAGACCGAGATGGTGGTGATCCACAGCCAGAGGCGGGCGGCGTGCGCGACGGCGGATGGGACGTGGGCGGTTGATGGGGCGTACACGAGCAGGCCGGTGCGGACGACCGGCGTGGGGGACCGGTTCAATGCGGGCGTGTGCGCGGGGCTGCTTTCGGGGATGGAGGCGCGCGCGTGCCTGCTGTCGGGGTGCGCCGCGGGAGGGTTCTTCGTGCGGAACGGGCGGTGCGGGTCGGCGCGCGAGCTGGCGGGGATGTGCCGCGAGTGGGCGGAGGGGCGGCTGACGGGCGGGTGAGGAGCCTTGTACACGAAGTTCCGGCTCCCCAAGCGTGAAACGGGCTCAGTGCCCGGCCGGCGCGGCGAGCTCCAGTCGCTCTCCGCCGGCGTTGAGCCGGCGCTCCTCAACAACGGATCCGTGCTCGTCGCGGCGCAGCTCGATGCGGACGGCGCCATCGACGGCGGGCTGGGCGAAGAGTCCGAGAACCGGACGGCCGGCGGCGTCGATATCCCAGGTCTGGAGCAGGCGCGGGCCGTCCATGACGTCGATGCGGACGACCTTCTCGCGCCGGCGGACGAGGCGGGCGTGCGGCAGGGCGGGCTTGAACTTCCGGTCAACGAGGTAGGAACGGGTCGTGGCGGGGTCGAAGGCGTCCAGGAGCGAAGAATCGACCTCGCTCTTGAGCCAATCCTGGTCGCCGTCGGTTGGCGCGACGACGAGCATGTTGATGGCGAGCTCGCTCCCGCCGCTGGGGGCGGCGCCGGCGCGGAGGATGTCGAGACGGGCCCGCTGGCCCCACCGCAGGGAGGCGAGCGTCTCGCCGGCCTCCTCGAGCGAGCTCGCCTGCTCGCCGTTGATGGCGACCAGCGCATCACCCTTCCGGAGGCCGGCGCGGTCGGCGATGCCGCCGGGAGTGATGGAGGCGACGTTGAGAGGAAGGGCGGTGGGCGAGGCCGTGTCCTGGGGGTGCTCAAGGCGGAGGCCGAGGGAGGGGTATTCCTGATAGCCGTCGTCGTCGGGGAGGATGTAGACGTAATCGGCGTAGCCGCGGCTGAAGACCGCGGTCTCCTTGGGCTCGAAGCCGGGGTGGACGGCGGCGTCGGGGTCGGGGTGCCGGGCGGAAACCGGGGCGAGGATCTTCACGCTGAGGCCCGGCGCCCGCTGGTGGAGGCGCGCGGGGATGCCCAGGCCGTGCGAGACGTGCCCCGAGCCGACGATAACGACGACGAGCGGGCGGACGCCCGGCGCGCCGGTCTTCTTTGCCTCGTCGATGGCGCGGAGGATCGACCCGGCCATCGCGGAGTCCCACACGGTCTGGCCGGTGTACATGCCGGAAAAGGCCTCGGGCATGGCGGCGCCGATGTCGCCCATCATGCGGTTGACGACGTATTTGTGGCGCTGGTCGACAGGGCCGAGCTCGCCGACGAGCTGACGGTCATCGGCGGGGAGGGTGTCGGCCTTGCCGCGGGAGAAGGCGCGGACGACGTCGCGCGGGAGGTTGAGGCCGCGGACGGACTGATGACCGGCGCGGGCGGTCTCCACGAGCGGGCGGTAGTACTCGAAGTTGTAGTTGCCGGCGGCGTACCAGTGGGTGTCCTTGAGGAGCTGGTCGAGGTCGGTGCGGCCGGCGGTGTACTCGGCGAGCGGGCCGTCGTGCTGGGTGTTGAAGAACTCCATGCCGAGGACGACGGGGCGGACCTTGCCGCCGGCGGGGGGCGTGGCGCCGCCGTAGTTGGTGCTGCCGGTGGCCGCGGCGACGAGGGCGTCGAAGGTGTGCCACTGGAGCTTGTGGCCGTCGAGGCTGGTATGGTTCTCGCCGATGAGGACGACGTCGGCGGCGGCGAGGTCGGCGATCATCTTGTCGAACTCGGCCGGGCCCTTGGCGCTGAGGTCGCGGCAATCGATGACCTGGCCGGCCTCGCCGCTGGCGAGGAGGAAGGCGCGCTCCGGGTCGCCGAGGGGGAGGGTGGCGATGTCATCGTCGGCGAGGGCGGCCGGGGTGAGGAGCAGATGCACAGCAAGGAATGCGAGAACGAGACGGGGCATGGGGATCTCCATGGATTCTGCGTGCAGTGTAGATCGGTCCCGGCGCGGCGATGCCTGGCGTCCTAAGACCGTCTTGGCTGCTGCTCGGCCGCGCTGTGCTCAATGCCCGCCGAGATAGGCCTTGCGGACTTCGTCGCTGGCGGCGAGGCGCTTGCAGTCGTCGGCCATCTTGACGCGACCGACCTCGAGGCAGTAGCCGTAGTGGGCGACGTTGAGGGCCATGTGGGCATTCTGCTCGACCAGGAGTATCGTGGCGCCGGACTCGTTGATCTCGCGGATGATCTTGAAGATGGTCTGGACGAACTGCGGGGCCAGGCCCAGGGAGGGTTCGTCGAGGAGCAGAAGCTTCGGGCGGGCCATGAGGGCGCGGGCCATGGCGAGCATCTGCTGCTCGCCGCCGGAGAGGGTGCCGGCGTTCTGCCTGAGCCGCTCGCGGATCCGCGGGAAAAGGCCGAGCGCCCGCTCGCGGTCCTTGGAGATCTCGGCGGAGTCGGTGCGGGCGAAGGCGCCCAGGTCGAGGTTCTCATCGACGGAGAGGTTGGCGAAGATGCCGCGGCCTTCGGGGCAGTGGGCGAGGCCCATGCGGACGATCAGGTGGGGGGGCGTGCCGACGATGGACTTATCCTGGAAGACGATCGAGCCGGAAGTGGGGCGGAGGAGGCCGGAGATGGCCCGGAGCGCGGTGGATTTGCCGGCGCCGTTGGCGCCGATCAGGGTGACGATCTGGCGCGGCTCGATAGAGATGCTCACGCCGTGCAGGGCGTGGATGGCGCCGTAGTGGACGTGGAGGTCTTGCACAATGAGAAGCGGCATATGGTTGGCGGATGCTTGCCCGCGGAGCTTTCGTGTGCCCTTACAGGTCTTGGAGCGGTCTGATATGGTCTTGCTGATCGCAGTTCCTAGCCGATGCGGCGGAGGATACCCATCCCGTAGTTGATCGGCGACAGAAAAAGATCCGCGACCTGGTAGGAACCTACCGCAACCTCGTTGACAGCATCCAGCAGGAACCTCGGGCCGTCGTCCCCGCATACACCCGGGAATGTGTCGTGTACGACGACCAGCCCACCGGTCGGCAGGACCGGCTCGAGCGCCCAAAGATCCTGGCAGACGGCTCTGGGGCGATGGTCCGCGTCCAGATAGGCCAGCTGCACGCCACCGGCCTCAAGCATCTCCTGGGCGCACGCGCGGATTTCGTACGACGTGTTACCCGGGTGCAGAACGATTGTGTCGGCAAGCCCGGCCTCCGCCATCATTCTCGCTACGAACTCGAGGACGCCTTCCTTCATGTCCTGCAACCGCCAAGGGCCCGGCTTGACCGGGATAAAGTCGTCGAAACAGTGGAGCACTCCACCATCTCCGCTGTCGGCGAGCGCTGCGCCGATCCAGAGTGCACTGGCTCCCAGGAACGTGCCTGTCTCGATGACCGTGCGGGGGCGCGCATTCCGGACGATCGCGTGCAGCAGCAGTCCCGCCTCGGGAGAGAGAGAAGCCGGGAACGTGATCGGCATCGAGTAGAGTTTTTTCAACGCCTGCAGCCATCGACAGGCGGGGTTGTCGAGAAACGTGGGAAAGGGCCACGGTTTCGGAGTCGGATCGAGGCTCTCGGCCCGAAAGAACTCCCACTCCCGATAGGCGCGATTGGACTTGACCGCCGGCAGCTTCGGTTGCGGGGTGATTCCGCGAGGGTACAGCGGCCCGCCCGACACCGTTCCCGATGGGCGCCGCACCCGGACGCCGCTCACGCGATCGGGGAGGCTCACGTACGCCGAGGCGGTCGCTGGGCCGCTGTAGAAATCCGGCGAGCATGGGACCGTGAGGGGCTCGCGTTCGCCCGTGCCCTTGATTCGCGATGGGTCGAGAGCGAAGGCTGAGCCAGCAGGCCGTGTCATACGGCCTCCAACTAGTTCGTGCGTTCCAACCAAGCGGTGCGGCAGATGGATTTGAGGCGATCGGCGTCGAGGCGTCCGCAGCTCTCGTCGATCGCAGCCTCGATGTGGGCGCGGTCGTCGTAGGCGCGGTTGCTCA
>JBGPJM010000159.1:0-11481 GCA_041485385.1 Phycisphaerae bacterium
CGGGGACGCTGAGCTACTCGGGCGGACGGATGGAGGGGGCGGGGCGCACGATCCTGGCCCCGGGTGCGACGGGCAACTTCGCGGGGAGCGGGACGCTGGTGCTGGCCCGGACGCTGGACAACAGCGGGACGATCAACATCACCGCCCCGCAGGTGGGCGGACTCAATGCCCCGGCGTACACGTTCAACAACCTGGTGGGCGGCGTGGTCAACTCGTCGGCTGCGGCGACGCTGTTCAACCAGAACAACGGGGTCAGCGTCTTCAACAACGCCGGCACCTTCAACCGGATCGGCCCCGGCGGGACCACCTTCGCCATCGGGTTCAACAACTCCGGCACTCTTTCGGTTCAGGGCGGCGGGCTGGCGCTGAGCGGGGGCGGCAGCAGCACCACGAGCATCCTGGTGCCCGCGGCCGGGACGCTGATCTTCGGCAACAACTACACGCTCAGCTCCGCCACCGCGATTGACGCAGCGGGCACGGTGATCTTCCAGGCCGGAGCCCAGGTGTTCACGGGGTCCTTCATCTCATCCGGCGCGGTCAGCTTCACGGGCGGCGTCCAGACATTCGCCGCGGGCCAGTTCCAGGCTTCCGGGGCCGTGACCATCACCGCTGGGGCGATCACGATCAACAACGACTTCGCTCCGTCGTCGTTCACGGGGATCGGGGCCGCCGATCTTATGCTTAATGCCTCTCACACGTTCGTCAACCTGAGCATGACCAACCATCTGACCGGCACCGGGGACGTGACGATCACGGGGACGCTGAGCTACTCGGGCGGACGGATGGAGGGGGCGGGGCGCACGATCCTGGCCCCGGGTGCGACGGGCAACTTTGGCGGCAGCGGGACGCTGGTGCTGGCCCGGACGCTGGACAACAGCGGGACGGTCAACATCACCGCCCCGCAGATCGGCGGACTCAATGCCCCGGCATACACATTCAACAACCTGGTGGGCGGCGTGGTCAACTCGTCGGCTGCTGCGACGCTCTTCAACCAGAACAACGGGGTCAGCGTCTTCAACAACTTCGGCACGTTCAACCGCACCGGCGCCGGCGGGACCACCTTCGCCATCGGGTTCAACAACTCCGGCGCCCTGTCGGTCCTGGGCGGTGCGCTCCAGCTCAACTTCACGCTCTCGTCGACCGGTTCGGCCTTCATCTCCGGCCTCCCCGGCGGGACGCTGATTGTGAACACCAGCCTGGCCGGGAGCACCTCGAACGGCGTGCTCTATGCACCCCGGGGGATCGTCCAGTTCACCGGCGGCGGCCGTCAGCTCGAGGTCATGTCGAGCGATCTCGGGAACGTCCCCGCGGGGTTCACCCACAACTTTGTCTACAGCACGGTGTCCCTCGCGGCCGGCGCCAGCGTCACGCTCGTCAACCAGTCCGACAACGCCCCGGGCCCCGGCAACGAAGCGCTGTACGTGAACACGCTCATTGTCCCGGCTGGTGCGTCCCTGAACCTGGCTGGCTTCCATGTCTACGCCCGGGCGACCCAGATCATCGGGTCGGTGACCAACGGCGTGGTGAGCGTGCTCTCTGACAGCGGGCCGATCGTGCTGGACTCGCCGACGCCGGGCCAGATCCAGAGTCCAGCGGAAGTCGATCAGTGGACGTTCTTCGGGCGCGCGGGGCACGGCGTCACGGTGGCGGTGAACCCCGGTTCGCCGGCAGCGCCGCCGGTGCCGCTGCCGCCGCCGCTGAACTGGGCGGAGGTGCAGGTGGTGGCCCCGGACGGTTCGGTGCTGGCGACGGCGAACAACGTTGGGGGGGCTGCTGGGAGCGTCGTCAGTCTTCTGGGTGTACACCTGCCCACCGACGGAACCTACCGCATTCGCGTGCTTGCTCCCATCGCCCAGCCGTCGAGCACCGGCCGGTATGTATTGACCGCGTTCGATGCGACTCTGGACTTCGCTCCCCTGGTGCTGGGCCAGCAACTCAACGGGGCCATCGAAACGCCGTACGCGATTGATCGCTGGACCTTCTCCGCCACAGCCGGCCAGCAGGTCCAGTTCCATCTGGTAAATGCCGCGTATCCCGGGATCGCCGTCACGCTGACCGGCCCAGACGGCTTCACGGCGTTCACGGACATCACCGCGGACTCGGGGCTCATCGATCTTCCTTCGAACGGCGGGTACGTCCTGGCTGTCCGTGCGATCGGCGGCGGGTTCGGGAACTACGCGTTCCGCCTGAACCAGACAACGCTGGTGAACCTGCCACTGGGGACAACCTACTCCGGCACCCTTGCGGGCAGCGGGCAGGCGCAACTTTTCCGCGTGACGGTCCCGATCGCCAAGCCCTTGTCCGTCGATCTCAACGACTCTACCGACGCCGACCGCAACGAGGTCTACATCCGCTTCGGCCTCCCGCCCACCCGCGGCGAGTACAACTACCGCTACGACGCCGCGAGCAGCGCCGACCAGACCCTGCTTGCGCCCATCGCCGCGCCCGGCGACTGGTACATCCTGGTCTACAGCACCTCCGTCCCAACCGCCAGCGCCTTCACGCTCCGCGCCAACGCAGCGGACATAAGGCTCGCCGGAGTTACTCCGGACCACTACAGCACCAACAACCTCGCCACGCTCACGCTCACCGGTGCGGGGTTCACCTCGGGCACGCAGGTCATGCTCCTCCGCGGCCTGGACGCGATCGTCGCGTCCCCGGTCGAGATCGACAATTTCACCCAGATCACCGCCGATTTCTCGCTCGTAGGTGCTGCCCAGGGCGCGTGGTCAGTCCGCGTGGTCCACCCCGGCGGGGACATCGACACGCTCGACAACGCGTTCACCGTTACGGCAGGCGGGACCGCCCACCTGGAGACCCACCTCGTGCTGCCCAGCGTGCTCGGGCGACACGCGGTGGCGACGATGTATGTGGAGTACGCCAACACGGGTGACGCCGCGATGCCCGCCCCTCTCTTGCGCTTGCAGTCGGCCGACCCGGACAACAGCGACCGCCCGATCCTGACGCTGGACCAGTCGCGGATAGCGCAGGGGCTGTGGGGTTACACGGGGTCACTCCCGGACGGGTACAGCAACAGCGTGCAGATCCTGGCGAGCGGGGCGATCCCCGGGGTGCTCAATCCGGGCGAGCGAATCCAGGTGCCCGTGTATTACGTGGGTCTGCAGCAGCCGTGGGATGTTGGAGACCAGCGGGTCGAGATGGAACTGCGGATCTTCGACACCTCCAACACGGACGCGGTGCCGTGGAACGATCTCCGCGAAGGGCTCCGGCCGTTCACGATCCAGCCGGATGCGTGGAACGCGATCTACGGCAACATCGTGACCAACGTGGGGCCGGACTGGGGGAGTTTCGTTCGGATGCTCTCGGGCAACGCCTCGTACCTGGGTCGGCTCGGAGACACGGTGAAGGACGTGGGTGTGCTGTGGAACTTCGAGGTCCAGCAGGCAATCGGGTTCAGCCCGATCCAAACGCTCGCCTCTTCGGTGGACGCATCGATCCCGACTCCGGGCGATGACTTGGCGTTCGGGCGCACCTACGCGCTCTCGCTCGACCAGCGATTCAACACCTCGCTCTTCGGCCGCGGCTGGTCGGCCCCGTGGCAGACCCATCTCTCCGTGGATGCCGACGGGACGGTGAACATCATCGGCGATGCGGGGACTCGCAGCCGCTTCCAGCCCGACAGCCGATCGGGCAACGCCTTCTTCGGGCTGGCCGGCGAGACCGGGACACTCAGCCGCGTTTCACCGGGGATCTACGAGGTCCGCGAACCGGACGGCTCGATGATGCGGTTCAACGCCCAGGGCCAGATCGACTTCTCCGAGGATGCCAACGGCAACCGTGTCACGGCGGCGTACGCCAGTGGCCGCCTCACCAGCCTGACACATTCCTCGGGGGCTTCCCTCACGATCGCATACAACCCTGCTGGGCTGATCGCCAGCATCACCGACTCTGCCGCTCGGACGGCCACCTTCGGCTACGACCCGACCAATCAGTACCTCACGATGGTTACGGAGCCCGATGGCCTTGTGTCTCGGTACACCTACGACACGACGGCCGGCTCGCCCCGCCAGCATTCCCTGCTGTCGGTCCAGAGCCACGGCGTCACTCGGTATTTCACGTACGACGTCGAGGGACGGCTGTCTGGCACGTTCACCACCGGGAACACCGCGCCGATTGCTTTCGGCTACGACTCCGCCGGGCGCGTGGATGCTACAGACGCGGGATCCGGCACGACCAGTTTCTACTTCGACCACAACGGCCTGCTCGGTCGGGTGATCGATCCGCTGGGGAATATCACCACTGCCCGATACGATCAGGACCTGCGCCTCCGCCAGTTGATCGACCCCATTGGGCAGAGCCAGACGTTGTCGTGGACCGCGTCCGGCGCCCTCTCCGCTGTCACGGATAGACTCGGTCACACGGCTTCCCTGGGCTACTCCGCCGTCGGACCCAACGGCACCATCGAGCGCGCGACGTCCTTTACCGACGCCAGCGGGAACGTGACGCGGTACACGTACGATGCGCACGGCAACCTTCTGTCAACCGTTTACCCCAGCCAATCCGTGGAGCGTATCGGCGGGTACGACCCCGCGGGCGATCCGCTCTCGTTCGTGAATCGCCGCGGCCAAACGCTGGGTTACACGTACAACGCCGCGGGGCAGGTCACGCGCCAGACATTCCAGGACAGCACGTTCATCGACTTCACGTACGACGCCCGCGGCAACCTGCGGACAGCCACCCAGCCCGGGAACCTGGTCACGGTGTTCGACTACAACGCCAGCGATCGGCTGACCCGGGTGACCTACCCCAACGGGCGACACCTGGACTTCATCATCGACTCCTTCGGGCGTCGCCGTCGCATGACGGACCAGGACGGGTCCATCGTGAACTACGACTACGACACCGCGGGCCGTCTCCAGCGGCTCAGCGACGGCGCTGACACGCTGATTGTCCAGTACGCCTACGACGCGGTGGGGCGCCTGTCGCGCAAGGACAACGGCAACGGGACCTACACGACCTACGCCTACGACCTCGCCGGGCAGGTGCTGAGCATCGTGAACCAAGCCCTCGTTGGAACGGTGAACAGCCGGTTCGACTACACGTACGATGCCCTGGGGCGGCGCCGCACGATGACGACCATCGACGGCGCCTGGACCTTCGACTACGACGGCAACGGCCAACTGACGCACGCGGTGTTCGACTCGGTCAACCCGCTGATCCCGCACCAGGACCTGCGGTACGTCTACGAGGCCGCGGGCAACCGCATCCGCACCATCGAGAACGGGGTCACCACCGAGTACACCACCAACAACCTGAACCAGTACACGCAGGTCGGCGGGGATGTGCTGGTGTACGACGCCGATGGCAACCTCGTCAGCCGCTCCGGCCCCTCGGGCAACGCGACCTACACGTACGACCAGCAGGGACATCTGACCCGCGTGGTGACGCCCGATGGGACGTGGGAGTACCAGTACGACGCCTTCGGCAACCGCATCGCCGGCACGCTCAACGGCCAGCGCACCGAGTACCTGCTCGACCCGAGCGGCCTCGTGAGCGTGGTGGGCGAATACACGAGCGCCGGCGCCCTCATCGCCCGGTACGTGTACGGCGAAGGCCTGGTTGCGCGGATCGACGGCGCGGCCGGGACGCCCGCGTTTTATGACTTCGACGCCATCGGGTCTACTTCTGACCTGACCGGCCCGGCCGGCCAGGTGCTCAACCGGTACGTCTACAAGCCCTTCGGCGGCTCGCTCCTCGCCACCGGCGCCACCGCCAACCTGTTCCAGTTTGTCGGACAGTTCGGGGTCGCCAACGCGGGCAACGGCCTCCAGTTCATGCGTGCGCGGTTCTACGACCCGGTGGCCGCACGGTTCGTCTCTCCTGACCCGTCGCGGATCGCCGGAGGCGCGAATCTCTACGAGTACGGCGCCAACCAGCCCACATCCAACATAGATCCCCGCGGCCTGGACATAACAATTACGATACCCACGCCGAGACCGCGCTTGCGATGTTTTCTGAGTTATGGTTACGGGGGCCATGGGGCGGGTTTCGCACTTGGCACAGTCATAAACCCTCTACTAGGACCTGCAGCATCCGCGGCAGCGGCCGACTTTGGAGCAGATCTTGCTGACAAGGATTGCCCTAAGGATCCGCCCACTCCTACTCCACCCCCACCCCCTCCAACGGATCCAAAGCCCAAACCGAAGCCTCAAAAGCCGCCCCAGCCCCCAATCCCGCCGAGTCCGCCGCCGGGCCCGGGTGGTGGCGGCGGTGGTGGTGCTGTCGCCACCCCGATGGACCCCAACCACTTCCTCGGCCCCTCCGGCTTCGACTCACCAAACTTCCTCCGCGCCGACGCCCTCCTCCCCTACCGCATCGAGTTCGAGAACTACGGCCCCGGCAGCCTCAACGACGACGGCACACCCGCTCCCCCGGAGCGCTGGGCCACCGCACCCGCCCAGCGCGTGGAGATCAATACCGAACTCAACCCCCTGCTTGACCTCGGCACCCTCCGCCTCACCGGCTTCGGGTTCGGCGACTTCAACATCAGCATCGCACCCACGCAGAGTTTCCAGCAGGTGCTGACGATGACCTACAACGGCCGCACCTTCGAGGTGTGGTTCGATGCTTCCCTGGACTTCGCCACCCGCGCGCTCCGTGTCGTGTACCAGTCGATCGACCCCGCCACCAGCCTCCCGCCCGATGTGCTCACCGGCTTCCTCCCGCCAGAGGACGGCACCGGGCGCGGGCGCGGCTTCGTGACCTACACCGTCCAGGCCAACGCCGGTCTGCCCACCGGCGCCGCGATCCGGAGCGTGGCCCTCATCTCCTTCGACGAGCAGACCTTCATCGCCACCAACCAGGTCGACCCCCTCATCCCTTCGCAGGGAACCGACCCCGCCAAGGAGGCCCTGGTGACCGTCGACGCCGGCCTGCCCACCAGCAGCGTCCACATGCTGCCCGCCGGCGTCACCAGCGGCCGCATCCCTGTCTCCTGGTCCGGAGTTGACGATCCAGGCGGCTCCGGCGTCGGCGCCTACGACGTCTATGTCTCCATCAACAGCGCTGACTTCGTCCCCTGGCTCATCCGCACCACGCTCACCAGCGCGGTCTACAACGCCTCGGCAGCGCCCGGCGCTTCGTACGCGTTCTACTCCATCGCCATCGACAACGTCGGCAACACCGAGCTCCCGCCACCCGCCCCCGATACCGTGACCACCTTCGGGACTCCGGGCGCCATCTCCTTCGATAACGACGCCGGCGACTTTGCCTTCGGCAACCCCATCAACTGGAGCGGCAACTCCCTGCCCACCGCGGCTGACAACGTCATCATCAGTCTCCCTGACTACGCCCCCGTCACGCTCGCCTCCGGCACCTTCACCGTCGCCACGCTCATCATCGACCACCCGCTGACCATCTCCGGCGGCACGCTCTCCATCACCGGGCTCTCCTGGTTCAACGCCGGGGTCACGCTCATGGGCGGCACGCTCAACCTCGCCGCGGCCTCGACCCTCACCGGCACGCTCACCAACGCCGGGACGCTCTGGCTTGCCTCGACGGCCGCCCTTGCCATCACCGGCGACTACGTGCAGTCCGCCACGGGTACGCTCCACACGGACATCGCCTCGGCCTCCACCTACGGCCGGCTCAATGCCACCGGCTCGGCAACGCTCGACGGAGCCCTCTCCGCCTCCTTCGTCTCCGGCTACGCGCAGGCCCGCAGCGATTCCTTCGACTTCGTCACCGCCTCGTCCCGCACCGGCGCCTTCGCCGCCCTCACCCTCCCCGGCGCCAACCCCGCCAACACGCTCAAGCCCATTGTCCTCTACACCCCCGCCGGCGCCCGCATCCTCATCACCTCCACCGCCGATTTCAACGACGATGGCATCGTCAACTCCCAGGATTTCTTCGACTTCCTCAACGTCCTCTTCAGCAACCCCTTCGACTTCAACCACGACGGCCTGGCCAACTCGCAGGATTTCTTCGACTACCTCAACGTGTTCTTCCTCGGATGAGACAGGTCAGTGAGCGAGCCGGGCTGGGCACCCGCGGCGGCCGCGGCAAGGTGGTCCCCGAGACGGGGTATGTCCAGTTTGCGCGCCAAAACGGGGTATTAGGTGCAGATTCTCTTGTGGCCGCGCGGCACGGGACACGGCGACGGAATCGCGGCCTCCCTCCGCCGGAGAGGTGCCGGAGAGGGCGGCCAGCCCCCCCCTCCTCTCTGGCGCACGCGGCGTTCTGGCGCTCGGCGTGGAGGGAATGACCATCTTCCCGACGCCGGGAGAATGGTCGACCATTGGCACGGGCGGGACGCCCGTGAGACTCACGGGCGGGGACGCCCGTGCCACGGCGCGGCGGCGCGTAGGATTCCGGCGTTCGAGACCCGGTGCCGCCTGTCGGCTCGATAGGGTTCGCCCCGCCGGGTTCATTTTTTCCGTGTGGTCGGTTGAAAGGCATCGGGAGGCGCGCATGACGGGCGGGATCCCCGAGATCGTGGCGACGGCGGGAGCGATCCTTCTCCAGGAGGGGGCGCGCGAGGTGTACGTCTTCGGCTCCTGGGCCCGCGGCGAGGCCCGCGACGGGTCGGACCTGGACCTGGCCGTGACCGGCCTGCCGCCGGAGCATCTCCTGCGGGCCATGCAGCGCGTCACCGACGCCACCCGGCGCATGGTCGACGTCGTCGAGACCGAGCGCGAGCCCGCGTTCATCGACTACCTCCGCAGCAGGGGAGAGCTGCGCCGTGTCGCCTGAGCTCGCGGCGTTGATCGCCGAGCACCGCGCTCGCCTGGATCGGCTGGTCCGCGACCATGAGGCGTTCTTCGCCGGCCTGCAGAGCGAGCCGCCCGGGCTGATCGAGCGAGAGGCCGCCGGGGCCATGCTCCACTCGTTCTATATGGGAATCGAGTTCATCCTCCGGGCGATCGCCGAGGGGTTCGACGGTGGGGTACGCAAGTCCGATGCCTGGCACACCGAGCTCCTTGAGTCGATGATGCGCCCGGGGCCGCGCCGACAGGCGGTGCTCTCGCCGGAGACAGGTCAGTCGCTGAAGCCGTATCTGGCGTTCCGCCACCGCTTCCGCAACATCTACGGCAACGTCCTGGATTGGGCGCTGATGCAGCCACTTGTTCTCCAGGTCGCGCGGGTGTTTGAACGCTTTCAGGGCGACTTGACGCGATTCCTGGACTCCCCGGGGCCACGCCAGTGAGCCTCCCCTTCGTCATCAACAGGAGCTAGGGCACCCGCGGCGGCCGCGGCAACTCGGTCCCCGAGACGGGGTATGTCCAGTTTGCGCGCCATAGCGGGGGAATAGGTGCGGATCCTCTTGCGTCCGAGCCGCGGCGACGTAGAGTGGGGAACGAACAGGGGCGCTCTCGCTGAGGCGCGGAGGGCGCGGGAGGAGGGGATGGGGATGGGGAGTGGGCGATGGGGGGTCTTCTGCTTACTGCTTTCCGCTCGCTGCTTACTCGTGCGCAGGCGCCTCCCCGCCTGCACATCCGGCATCCCACATCCGACATCCCACACCGCGCCGGGCGTTTCAGGGTTTCCGCCCATCCCGCGTCTGCAAACCACGCGCAACTCACGTTATCACAAGCACTTACAGCGAAAATCCTCGACTTCTCCCGTGCGCGCATCTTGGCAACCGCTAACCGGCATCAACTCCATATCCCACAAGCATTTACAGCAAAAAAACCCCCGAAAAAAAGTCGCAAAAAGTCGCAAAAAATCGACGGAAGTCAACGAAAGTCGCAACAACTCACCCCAATCTCAACGCAACTCGCCCCCGACTCAACCGAACTCGCCGGAATGGAACCTGGGAAGCTCTCGCAGAGGCGCGGAGGGCGCGGGAAAGGCGGGGACGCGGGACTGCTCGCTGCTTACTGCTTCCTGCTTACTCCTCCCCAGTTGGACACTTTCTCCCCGCCCCCCAACACTCGCTCGTGCGCACGGACGCGGCCAAGCTCGCCCTCACCTACCTCGCCCATCCCCTCGCCTCCTTCCACCCGGCGCGGATGCCCGCCATGGTGCGCCGCAACTACCGCTTCGAGCTGGTGGCCACCTCGTTCTTCTCGCTGGTCGCGGCCCTCGTCGAGGGCGGCCTCATCGGCGTCATCGTCAAGAACGCCTTCGAGGGCGTCGCCGAGCAGAGGCTCCTGCACTACGCCGTCGCGGTGCTGGCCGCGGCACCGGAGTTCGCCAACCTCACCAGCTTCCTCTGGGCCCGGCTCAGCCACGGGCGGCCGAAGGTGCGGTTCATCAACACGCTGCAACTGGCGGTGGCGGTGATCGTCGGGCTGATCGCGCTGGTGCCGCGGAGCCAGGCCGGGCTGCTGATGCTCGGGGGCGCGGTGATCGCGGCGCGGGTGTGCCTCACGGGGATCATCACGCTGCGGGCGACGGTGTGGCTGGCGAACTACCCGCGGAGCGACCGGGCCCGGGTGACGGGGAAGCTCTCGACGCTGCAATCGCTGATCGTGGCCGCGGTGGGGCTGGGGGTGAGCACGGCAATGGACCTGCGGCCCGACAGCTTCCGCGTGTACTTCCCGTGCGCCGCCGCTGGGGCGCTGGTGGGCGTCGCGGCGTACGCCCGCGTGCGCGTCCGCGGCAGCCGGCGGATGCTCCGTGTCGAGCGCGAGTCGGGCGACGACGATGCCGGGCCATCGTTCAACCCGATGGCGATGTGGCGGACGCTCGCGGCCGACCGGCGCTACGCGTGGTTCATGCTCAACATGTTCATCCTGGGGACGGGGAACCTGATGCTGACGGCGCCGCTGGTGATCACGCTGAAGGACCAGTTCGGCCAGGGGTACCTGGGGGGCGTGCTGGTGATCCAGTCGATCCCGATGCTGGTGATGCCGCTGGCGATCCCCCTGTGGGCGCGGCTGCTGGACCGCGTGCACGTGGTGCGGTTCCGCAGCGTGCACTCCTGGGCGTTCGTCGCGGCCCAGTCGCTGGTGCTGCTGGGGGCGACGACGGGCGCGCTGTGGATGATGTACGTGGGCGCGGCCGCGCTGGGCGTGGGGTACGGCGGCGGCGCGCTGGCGTGGAACCTCGGGCACCTGGATTTCGCCCCCGCGCACAAGGCGTCGCAGTACATGGGCGTGCACGTGACGCTCAACGGCGTGCGCGGGCTGGCGGCGCCGCTGCTGGCGGTGTTCGTGTACGACCGCCTGAGCGCGGCCGCCGCGGGGCAGTGGGTCTTCGGCGTGAGCGTGGTGCTGTGCGTGGTGGGGGCGGTGGGGTTTGGGGTGCTGGCGAGGGGGATGGGGGGGGAGGGTTCCGAGGGCGGAGAGAAGAGATGACTGAACGAGACGGGCGGTGGGCAGGCAGCGATGGTCGTCCGAGATCAGACGATCGTCGCCTCGCGTTCGATCTGCGCGAGCAGGTCCTGCACGCCGAGCATGAGCGACCAGTGCTTGAGGTACGCGACATCCAGCCGGCCGAACTGGACCTCGTACACTCTGAGGGCATCGGTGAAATGCTTCCGGCTCCCGCCGGAGTCGCCTGACCACTTGAGCTTCA
>JBGPJM010000160.1:0-11445 GCA_041485385.1 Phycisphaerae bacterium
ACCTTCCCAAGCGCCCGCGGCTCGGAACGAGGCGCCGCGTCTGACTCCGACCGCGACGGGGGCCGGCGGCGGGCCCGGCGGTGCGGTCGGGGGCGGGGGCGGGGGCGGGGGGGGCGGGGGGCGGGGGGGGCCCGCGCCCCGGCCGCGGGGGGGGGGGGGTTTGGGGGGGGGGGGGGGGGGGGGCGCCGCGGGATGGGGGGCGGGCCGCCTCACCGACGAGGTCGCCTTCACGCTGGACATCAAGAGGTTCATCGCCGCGATCCCGAAGAAGGAAGGCGATCGCATCATGCAGGGTCCGTTGAAGCCCGGCGTCTTCGCGCTGGAGGCGCAACTCAACTCTCCGGGCGCCACGCTCCAGCGCCCCGACGGCAAGACCGTGCGGTTTGACGACGTGGCCGTGGTGGTCGCCTCGAAGGAACAGCCCGGGTCGATCGCCATGGACGCGACGATCGGGCGTGTCTCGGGCGAGGGCGCCGCCGAGGGCTCGAAGAAGTCCCTGGTGCACGCGACGGCGACCGGCCTCGCCGACGACCTGGGCACGCTGACGACCGATCGCGCCGTGGTGAACCTCAGCGCCGACCTGGACAGCGTCCCCACCGCGCTGGTGGACATGCTCGCCAACCAGCACGGCCTTCTCGTCGACGCCCTGGGCGGCATGGTGTCGCTCAAGGCCCAGGCAAGCGGCCTCTCGCGGAACACCGGCACGCTGGAGGCCACGGCCACGTCGCCGCGTGCGACCGCGTCGATCAAGGGGAGCGTGCGCGACAGCGTCTTCGCGCAGGCCGGGCCGCTGGAGGTGCGGATCGATGAGATCATCCCGGCGCTGGTCGGTCGCTTCGCCGGCGGCCTGCCGCTGGTGGCGAGCCTGGAGAAGACCAGGACCGACGAGCCGGGGACGGTCAAGGTCGAGAACCTCACGGTCTCGACGGCCTCGCCGCCGGACCGCTCGAAGCTCAACGGGACGGTCACGGTCAACCTGGGCACGGCCAACTTTCAGACGCAGGACGTCTTCAGCAAGCTGCTGAGGATCGCCTCCCAGAAGCAGACGGGCGTGGTCGGACGGAAGATCGAGCCCTTCGTCGTGCACATGCAGAACGGAGTGCTCGCGTACGACCGCTTCCGCCTGCCCCTGGGCGAGTTCAGCATCGAAACGCGCGGCACGGTTGACCTGGTGAAGCGGACGATCAACGTGGTGACCTACGTCCCGTTCTTCTCCCTCACCGACGAGGCGGCGGGCCTGTTCAACACCGGCCTGGCGGGCAAGCTGGGGGTGATCGACCGCGCCACGCTGGTGCCCATCTCAACCAAGGGCTCGCTGGACAAGCCCAAGACCGAGATCGACTTCGAGCTGTTCGTCAAGGAGCTCGGCCCGAACCTGGTGAAGGACCCCGCGCGCCTCATCGAGGACATCTTCAAGAACATCGGCAAGAAGGGCGGGAAGTGACCAGGCGGGGTGGAACGGCGAGGGGAGGCCGGGGCGCGCAGGGTCAACGACTTGACGCGGACGCGTTCTTGCGGGAACGTTCCCGCCGTGACCGACCCGGTTGACAGCTCCGCCCAAACGCCCGGGAACGAAGAACCCGGCTTCCGGCTGGCGCGCCCCGCGCGCCGGTCGCTGGTGGCCCTGGGTGCGCTGGCGGCGGGATACATGCTCGCCCGCGCAGCGCCGGAGCTTTCGCCGGTGGTCTGGTTCGCGGCGTGCAGCGGGGTGCTGGCGTGCGTATCGCTCGCGCGCGGGGTGTGGTGCCGCGTGGGTCTGACGGCGGCCGCCCTCCTGTTTAGCGCCGGCTGGATGGCGGCGCGGGTGCTGAGCGTACCGGACGACAGCCTCCAAGCGGTTCTCGGTGCCGAAGAACCCGGGCAGGCAGGGCCGGCGGTGCTGATGGTGGAGGGGATGCTGGTGGATGATCCCGAGCCGCTTCCGCCGGCAAGGGGCGCGCTGGCGAAGTACTGCCACAGCCCGAAGGGAACGCGCCTGAGCATCGCGCTCGAGTCCGTGGAGACCGAAGCCGGTCCGGTGCCCGTGTCGGGCGCTCTGAGCGCGTTCGTCGGGGAGGGGGGGGGCGAGCCGCTGGCGGAGCTGCGGGCCGGCGATCGCGTGCGCCTCACCGGCACGATCCACGCGGTCGAGGCGCCGGCCAACCCCGGCGAGATCGACCGCCGGCTGTGGGCGGCGCAGGAGGGCGTTGCCGGCCGGATGAGCGTGCCCGGCGCGGCCCTGGTGCAACCCCGGCCCCCGCCAGCAAACATCGGCGGACAAATCGCGGCCGCGCGGTACAGGCTCATCGCCGACCTGCGCCGGCGTGCCCGCACGGCGCTCGCCCTGGCGGTGCCCGTCGAGGACCGCGCCGGCCTCCACTCGACGCGCCGGCAGGGACGCGCCCTGCTCAGCGCCATGCTGCTGGGCGATCGCGAGCCGGGTCTGGACGACGTGGACGCGGCCTTCCGCCGCCTCGGCCTCGTGCACCTGGTCGCCATCTCGGGGTTCAACCTCGCGCTGGTCGGCGGCATGGTGATGGTCCTCGTCCGCCTCTTCGGCGACCGCGGGTGGGCGGAAATGACCGTCTCGCTCGCCGCGGTCGGCGCGTACCTGCTGGTCGTGCCCGCCCAGGCGCCGGTGCTCCGCGCGGGGCTGATGCTCCTGATCTTCCTCCTCGCCGAGGCCAGCGGCCGCCGGTACGACCGCGTGACCATGCTGGGGTGGATCGCCGTCGGCCTTCTTCTCTGGCGACCGATGGACCTGTGGTCATTGGGGTTCCAGCTCAGCTTCGGCGTTGTGGCGGCACTGCTGTGGCTCGGGCGCCGTGCCCAGGAACGGCTCTTCGGAATCGAGCTGCGCGGCACGGTGCAGCTCATCGGCAACCGGCCGGTGTGGCTGATCGCGCTTCGGCGCGACGGCGCGCGGTGGATCAAGGCCGCGGTGAGCTCCAGCCTGCTGGCGTGGGCCGTGGCCACCCCGACCATCATGCACCACACCGGGCTCGTCAGCCCGCTGGCGCCCGTGACGACGCTGGTGGTGATGCCGCTGGTGTCGCTGGCTCTGTGGATCGGGTATCTCGTGCTGATGGCGGGGGCCGCGCTGCCGTGGACCGCCGCGTGGGCCGGCGGCGCGCTGGGGTGGCTTGGGGACACCATGGTGCGATGGGTGATGACGCTGGATGACCTCCCCGGGATGTCGGTGCGCCTGCCGGCCATCTCGGCGCTGTGGAGCGCCGCGGCCACGGCGCTCGTGGTGTACTGGTTCGTCCGCGGGCACTCCCGCGATGCGAAGGCGTGGGTGGCGACGGCGCTTGTCGCGGGCTGGCTGGCGGCGCAGCTGGTGCTGGGGCCGCGGCTGCCGGGCAGGGCGGCGCTGCGGATCGACACCCTGGCGGTAGGCGATGGCACGTGCCACCTGGTGCGGAGCGGCGCGGACGCGATGCTGTGGGACTGCGGCTCGTCGCGATCGGGGGCCGGCCTTCGCGAGATCCCCGAGGCCGCGCGGTCCCTGGGCGCCTGGCGCGTGCCCACGGTCGTCGTCACGCACGCGAACCTGGACCACTTTGTCGCGCTGCTGGACGTCGTCGAGCCGCTGGGCGTGCGCCGGCTGCTCGTGACCCGCGCCTTCATCGACGAAGGCGCGGCCCACCCCCGCGGCGCCACCGCGGCCCTGCTGACCGGCCTGCGCGACCTGGGCGTCGAGGTCGTCGCGACGGGCGCGGGCGATTCGCTGGCGCTCGGGCAGGCGGAGCTGCGGTTCCTCTCGCCGCCGGAGGGCGTGCAGTTCGAGGAGGTGAACGACACATCGCAGGTCGGGCTCTTCTCTGTCTCCACCGACGCCGGCCCGCGCCGGGCGTTGTTCACCGGCGATATCGCCGCGGGGGCCATCGCGCTCTTGACCGCGGGGGGCGCGGCGCCCGCGGCGGACATCATGGAGGTCCCCCACCACGGCAGCGCCCGGGCCGCGGCGATGGAGCTTCTCGGCGGGGTGAACCCAACCGTGGTGCTGCAATCCACCGGGCCGAGCCGCGCGGGCGACCCGCGGTGGGAACACCTGCGGGAGGGGCGGCGGTGGCACACCACGGCGACGGATGGGGCGCTGTGGGCGGAGATTGGAAGCGACGGGGCGGTGCGGAGCGGGGGGTTGAGGCGTTGAGATTCGTGGGGGAGAGGGGACGAGAAGGATCGAGAGATGTTGAGAAGGGTCGAGAGTTTTTGAGAAAAGCAGAGAAGGGCGGGGAAAGGACGAGAAAAACAGGGCAGGTTTTGTGCGTAAGTGCTTGTAACAGCTTGAGTTGTGATTTTTGGCGGGGTGTTTTTCGCGGAGAGGGGGGGGGTCGGTTTTCTCGGGGGTTTTGGGTGGTTTTTGAGGGTCGGCGAGGGCGGCGGTGTCGCTGCAAGTTGCTTTGTGCAAGGCACTTGCGGTGATGCGTGGGTGGTTGGGCGCGAGTCTGAAATTCGGGGGCTCCTGGGAGCAGAAGGCGTTGAGGCGTGGAGGCGTTGAGGCGTGGAGTGGCGGCGCGCAGTCGGGGCGCTCGGGGTGTGGGAGGAAGTGAGCAGTAAGCAGAAAGCAGTAAGCAGAGGAGACAGTGGGCCCCTCTACCTATGGGCCAAAGGTCCTGTTTGCGCGCCCGAAATGGGAAATAGCGGGAGGTCAAATCGCGTAAGTGCTTGTGATGCAAGGAGATAAAAATTTTGAGGTGTGCGCTTTTGTGCGCGCCGGGCGCGCCTGTTCTGCGCGCGCAGGCGCGCTCCACCGTTCGGGGGAGTTGGTTGCCGCGGTGGCCGCGGTGGCCGGGTTGCCGCGGCAGCGCGCGGGGCGATGGGAATGCCTGCGCTGGTGCGCTGCCTCTGCGGGCGGGCGGTGGCGTGGGGTGTGACGGTTGTCGGATGTCCGCCCTGGGAAGACAAAGGCGGGGCTCTGCCGGGTCCGCCGCACCGCCGCTGAAGCGGCGGCCTACAAGCGAGAAAGCCCGCTGAAGCGGGCTGATAGCACGCGTAGCGCGACATGAGGGTGGTCGTGACCGGGCGCTGGCCGCCCTTGCCGATCTCGATCAATTCGGTGACTTCAACGAAATGATCCTCGGGCCGCTGTGTGGTGGCCGCGGGCTGGTGGGCTGCCTCTGCGGGCGGATGGGGGCGTGGGGTGTGATGGGGGTCGGATGTCCGCCCTGGGAAGACAAAGGCGGGGCTCTCCCGGGTCCGCCGTACCGCCGCTGAAGCGGCGGCCTACAAGCGAGAAAGCCCGCTGAAGCGGGCTGATAGAGCGTGGTGACGGGCGCGTGTCCACACGGCGTGTGGGGAGCGGGGACGCGGGGACTGGGGGACGGGCGCTGGACGCGGGCTGGAAGCCCGTGCCACGCATGGGACGGCGGGGGCGCGGGTGTGCGGTGGGCCGCGGGCTGGTGGGCTGCCTCTGCGGGCGGATGGTGGCGTGGGGTGTTGAGGAGAAGTGAGCAGTAAGCAGTGAGCAGTGAGCAGAAGAGGGGAGGGGCAAGTTCCGGGGGCTGCGCTCCCTCGATGTCGGCCCTGGGGGAGAAAGAGGGGCCGCGGATGAGACCTGTCGCTGGCGGAGATCGGCCGGCGCGTGGGGATCAGCCGGCAGCGGGTGCACAGGGCGGCGGCGGGGAGGGGCGAGATACGAGCGTCTAAGAAAAATGGAAGTATACGTGATCATGCAGATAATTTGCTTGACAAGCCCAAGTCGCGCGTTATTGTTGCAGTATGGCGACGGAGTACGCGAGAACATCGTGGCATTCGGGCCGGTCGGGAACGGGCTCCCGGCGCCTCAGCGACATCGCCAGCATCCGGGCAGGCTACCAGTTTCGCGGCAAGGTTGAGCCCGACCCCGACGGGAATGTCGCCGTCGTGCAGATCAAGGACATTGAGGACCGCCGCCGGCTCAACACCTCTTCGCTCGCGCGGGTTGCGTTCGACAGGCCGGTGGAGCAGTACATCGTCGGCCGGGGCGACGTGCTGTTCCTCTCCCGCGGGCACAGACAGTTCGCGACGGCGATCGACGCCGACCTCCGGGACACGATCGCCGCGGGGTATTTCTACATCCTGCGGACGAACAACGGGAGCGTCCGTCCCGACTTCCTCGCGTGGTACCTGAACCAGCAACCCATGCAGGACAAGTTCAAGCAGGTAGCCAAGGGCAGTCACATGCCCTTCGTGTCCATGGCCGAGTTCCAGGAGCTTCAGATTCCCGTCCCGTCTCTCGACGTTCAGGCCCGCATCGTCGCCCTCGCCGAGCTCGCCGAGCGCGAGCAGGGGCTTCTTGCCGAACTGGCATCCAGACGCGCGGAGCTCGTTCAGTGCCTCAGCCTCGGCGCGGCCAACCACGCACCTTCCCGGGCGGCCCAGCGCCGCCCATCGAAAAGGACCCACACCCCATGAGCACGATCCCGACCAATCACACCGACGCCGCCGGCAACTCCGTCTCCCAGGGCGAGATCAACGCGGCCGTCTGGCGTGCCTGCGACACCTTCCGCGGCACCATCGATGCCTCGCAGTACAAGGACTACATCCTCGTCATGCTCTTCATCAAGTACCTCAGCGACCTGTTCAAGGACAAGAGGGCTGAGTTCGAGAAGAAGTACCACGGCGACAAGGACCGCATCGAGCGTGCCCTCTCCCGCGAACGGTTCGTGATGCCCAAGGAGTCGGACTTCGATTTCCTCTATTCCAAGCGCGACGCCGCGAGCCTCGGCGAGCTGATCAACATCGCCCTGGAGAACATCGAGGAGGCCAACCGCGGCAAGCTCGAAAGCGTCTTCCGCAACATCGACTTCAACAGCGAGCCCAACCTCGGCCAGACCAAGGAGCGGAACGCCCGCCTCAAGCACCTGCTGGAGGATTTCAACGACCCCCGCCTCGACATGCGGCCGTCCCGCATCGGCCACCGCGACGTCTTCGGTGACGTGTACGAGTACCTCATCGGCCTGTTTGCGGCGGGCGCCGGCAAGAGGGGCGGCGAGTTCTACACCCCCCCAGAGGTTGCCACGCTGCTCGCCAAGCTCCTGAACCCGCAGCAGGGCAACACCATCTGCGACCCCGCGTGCGGCTCGGGCTCGCTGCTCATCCGGGTCGCCAAGCAGATCGGCTCCGACAACTTCCAGCTGTTCGGCCAGGAGGTCAACGGCCAGACGTGGGCCCTGTGCCGCATGAACATGTTCCTGCACGGCATGGACTCGGCCCGCATCGAGTGGTGCAACACCCTCACCGGGCCCAAGCTGGTGGACCCCGACAAGCCGGACCGGTTGCTGAAGTTCGACATCGTCGTCGCCAACCCGCCGTTCTCGCTCGACAAATGGGGTCAGGATCAGGCCGAGCATGACCGCTTCAACCGCTACCACCGCGGCCTGCCCCCCAAGAGCAAGGGCGACTACGCCTTCATCAGCCACATGGTGGAGGCCGCGCTCGAAGACGGCGGCAAGGTCGGCGTGATCGTGCCACACGGCGTGCTCTTCCGCGGCGGGGCCGAGGGCAAGATCCGCGAGAAGCTCATCAAGGAAAACCTTCTCGACGCCGTCATCGGCTTGCCCGTCAACCTCTTCTTCGGAACCGGCATCCCCGCGGCCATCCTGCTCTTTGAGAAGGGCCGCAAGAAGAAGGACGTGGTGTTCATCGACGCGAGCCGGAACTTCGAGCAGAACAAGCGACAGAACCGGCTTCGGGCCGAAGACATCGAGAGCATCGTCAAGGCCTGCCGCGCCCGTAGGGAGGTCGAGAAATACTGCTACATCGCGACGCCAGCGAGGCTCCTCGAGGAAGAGTTCAACCTGAACATTCCGCGCTTCGTGGATACGTTCGAGCCGGAGAAGGAAGTCGATGTCGCGGCTGTGCAGAAAGACATCGAGCGTCTGGAAAGAGAACTCGCTGAGACTCGGAAGAAGATGGACGGCTACCTGAAGGAGCTTGGCGTCCATGCGTAAGGCTTCGTCCTCCATTAAGGACCAGCCCCGGCGTGAGTCCTCGGCTAGCTCGACCGCCGAGCGCGTTCGACTCACGGCGATCATCAGTCGTTTGGACGCTGGCGTCAGCGTGAACGCTGAGGATCGCGCCGTAGTTGACGGCGAGCACGGCGTTCTCAAGGTGAGCGCTGTCACCGTTGGCCACTTCAACCCCGATGAGAACAAGGTGGTAGTGCCCGCCGATCTTTCCCGCGTCGGCATCTCGCCGAAGCGCGGGGACTTGCTGGTCACTCGCGCGAACACACGTCTGCTCGTCGCGGCCGCAGCGTACGTCCATCGAGACTATCCGAATCTTCATCTCTCGGACAAGATCTGGAGCGTCGTTCTGCGGGACTCTCGCCGCGATGACATGCGCTGGCTCAAGCACATCCTGAGCGCCGCACCTGTTCGCGCCGCTCTCATCGCGAGGGCGAGCGGCACGAGCGGGAGCATGAAGAACGTGTCCAAGCACGATTTTTTGGGCATCGTCGTGGATCGGCTGTCCGCCGATGAACAACGGGCCACGGCCAACGTCTTGGATACGTGGGATAGTTCGATCGCGGCCGCGCGCGGCCTGATGAAGGCCCGCCGGAGGCTGAGGCGTGGACTGTTGCAGAGGCTGCTGACCGGTCAGCACCGCTTCCCCGAGTTCCGCAAGCAGCCTTGGCGCGAATGCCAGCTCCGCGATGTCGCCGAGGAGTGCAGCGAGCCGGGCCGCGGTACGCTGGGGCGTGACCGCATCATGGGCGTCACGAAGAGCCGCGGCATCGTGCCGATGGAGGACCGCCTGATCGGAAACGTCGATCGCTACCAGATCGTGCGAAAGGACTGGTTCGCGTACAACCCGATGCGTCTGAACATCGGGTCGATCGCGCGCTCGCGGAGCAAATCGCCGGTGCTCGTCAGTCCCGACTACGTTGTCTTCCGCTGCCGGGACGGCGAACTCGATCCCGCATTCCTTGATCAGTACCGCAAGGGACACCTGTGGGATTCCTTCATGCGAGTCTGCGGCGCGGGCAGCGTGCGCGTCCGCATCTACTTCAATGACCTCGGCCGCCACAAGATGCACCTGCCGCTCATCGAGGAGCAGCGCCGCATCGCCGAGGCGCTCGGGACGCTTGATGGTGAGCTTTCCCAACTGCGCCAACTGCATGACGCCCTGACTGAGCAGAAGAAGGGCCTGATGCAGAAGCTCCTGACGGGCACGGTCCGCGTGCCCGCGTCGATGCTGAAGGAGGCCGCCCATGGCTGAATCCAGACCGCCGCCTCCGCCCAGAGTGGTCGTGTACATCGACGGGTACAACCTCTACCACGGCCTCAAAGCCAAGCATTGGCGTCGTCTCTACTGGGTGGACCTGTGGCGGCTCGGGGAGGAGTTCCTCAAGGCGGGACAGACGCTTGAAACCGTCCGGTACTTCACGACGCGGATCAAGGGACCAGAAGACAGCCGGCGGCGGCAGGAGATCTTCCTTGAAGCCATCACCATCGGACGTGATCGCCTGACGATCGACTACGGCCACTTTCTGGAGAAGACGGCGAACTGCTTCAAGTGTGGCAGCACCTGGCCGCGGCACGAGGAAAAGAAGACGGACGTGAACATCGCCTGCCGGATGGTGGAGGACGCGATGGACGATCGGTACGAGGTGGCGATCGTGGTGTCGGGCGACAGCGACCTGGTGCCGCCTATTGAGCTGGTCAAGCGGAGGTGGACAACGAAGCGGCTGATCGTCGCCTTCCCGCCGGATCGCCACAGCGATGCACTCAAGAAGGCGGCGCACGGCTATTTCTCGATCAGCGAGCGGGCGCTGACCAGGGCCCAGATGCCCGAGGTGGTCAAAAACGCGGCTGGCTTTGAGCTCAAGCGGCCCGAGCGATGGGGGCCAAAAAAATAAACACC
Source organism: Phycisphaerae bacterium (assembly GCA_041485385.1). Classification (GTDB taxonomy): domain Bacteria; phylum Planctomycetota; class Phycisphaerae; order Phycisphaerales; family UBA1924; genus JBGPJM01. The sequence continues at coordinate 9,832 of JBGPJM010000160.1, forward strand.
CGCTTGCGGCGGGTGTCGGGTCGCGGCTCTCGCCGACGACGTAGTTCAGAGGAGTATCGGTTACGGAAATCCAAAAGTCAAGCACAATCGTTCAGTACCCCGAGAAGCCATGAGCCAGGACAGCCACCACCCCACGCCACTGCTCAAAGAGGACCACATCTCTCAGGTGCCGGCGCTCCAGGTGCTCCAGAACCTGGGCTACCAATATCTCACGCCGGACGAGGCGCTGGCGTATCGCGGCGGCCGCACCTCCGGCGTGCTGCTCGAAAGCATCCTCGCCGAGCAACTGCGGAAGATCAACCGGATCCGCTTCAAGGGCCAGACCTATCCGTTCTCCGAGGGAAACATCCAGTCGGCCATCCAGGACCTGAAGAACCAGCTCTTCGAGGGGCTCATCCGCACGAATGAGAAAATGTACGACCTGCTCACCCTCGGCAAGAGCCTGCCCCAGGTCATCGACGGGGACATGAAGAGCTTCCAGCTCAACTACATCGACTGGAAGGACTGGCGCAACAACGTCTACCACGTCACCGAGGAGTTCGCCGTCGATCGCGCCGGCAGCAGCGACACCTACCGGCCCGATCTGGTCCTCTTCATCAACGGCATCCCGCTTGCCGTCATCGAGTGCAAGCGGCACGTGGACCCCGGCGGCAGGGCCGACAAGGACCCGCTGGACCAGGCCATCTCGCAGCACGCCCGGAACCAGAAGGAAGACGGCATCCCGCGCCTGTACGTCTTCGCCCAGCTTCTGCTGGCAATCTCCATGAACGACGCGAAGTACGCCACGGTCGGCTCGCTGGCCAAGTTCTGGGCCGCGTGGCGCGAGGATCTGGACGAAAAGGCCCTTCGCGCCCTCGTGAACAGGCCGCTGACCTCGGCGCAGAAGCACAGGCTCTTCGCCGACCGGTTCCGCTACGTTCGGTCCCATTTCGACGCGGTCGAGCGGGCCGGGCGCGATCTAACCGCGCAGGACCGGGCCCTCCATTCGCTGTGCCGTCCGGATCGGCTCCTCGAGCTCGCGCTCCGCTACACGGTCTTCGACGCGGGCGAGCGCAAGGTCGCCCGCTACCAGCAGTACTTCACCGTCAAGACTATTTTGGAGCGGATCCGCCGCATCGGCGAGGACGGCCGGCGCACGGGCGGCGTGGTGTGGCATACCCAGGGCAGCGGCAAGTCCCTCACGATGGTCATGCTCGCCGAGGCCATCGCGATGGAGGAGCTCGACCGGTACAAGATCGTCCTGGTCACCGACCGCGTGGACCTGGACGACCAACTCTACAAGACCTTCCAGCACTGCGGCGGCGAGCCCGTCCAGGCCACAACCGGGAAGCACCTGCTGGAGCTGCTCGGGGGCGAGAAATCGCGGATCATCACGACCGTCATCGACAAGTTCGAGGCCGCGGTCGCGGTCCGGGGCGTGTGCAACGACAACCCGAACATCTTCGTGCTCGTGGACGAGGGCCATCGCACGCAGTACGGCAATCTTCACGCCAACATGCGCCGGGCGCTCCCCAACGCGTGCTTCATCGGGTTCACCGGGACCCCGGTGATGAAGAAGGACCGGAACACGGTCGAGAAGTTCGGGGGGATGATCGAGCCGCCGTACACGATCCA
>JBGPJM010000161.1:0-11431 GCA_041485385.1 Phycisphaerae bacterium
GAGCGAGAACGACGCCTGGGTGAACGCCGTGACGGTGCTGGGGACCGCGCCGCAGTACTACTTTCTCCTCAGGAACTACCGCGACTCGCACTACCATCGTGACGCAGTCTTCTGGCCTTTCGAAGTGTACGCACGGACCGAGGCAACCGGCCCGGACGGGGTGACGGAACAGGAGTCGGAGAAGAAGCGTGCGGAGGTCCTGACGTCCTTCGTCGAGGGCTGTCGGGATCTGGCCGGAGGGGAGTGGGCCCCCGACTTCGCGGGCGACCTTCCCGCCCTCCTCACCGGTCCCGCGTCGGTCGATCGGCTCGCCGCGACCCGGTGCTTCCGGTCGCTGGTGAAGAGCCGGAACTCCTCGTCGCGGGCGATGGCGGGCTGGAGCATCGGCAGCGTAGACCCGTTCGGCCGCCCGGCCCGCCGCTACGCGAGGTCGCTGGCGGCGATGCTCGACGATGCGACCCCCGAGGTTCGCGGCGCTGCCGTGTGGGCGCTCGGGAGGGCGTGCGCCACCGATGCGCGCGCGCGGGTCACGCGTCTCGTGGGCGACCCCGACCGGCGAGTCGCCACGCTCGCCTCGATTTCTCTCGAGGAGTTCGATGGAGGGCGCTGCACCGGCGCGGCCGGTCATGGGGCGGCCGGGCCGTGACGCGAGGGCGTGGGCAGGCGCGGGCCGTCCTTCTTGGTCGTCATGCTTGAGTATCTGGGCACCGCGTATCTCCTCCTGCCGCTGCTCGGGGGCGGGCTCTTCCACGGCCTGTGTATGAAGTACGAGTGGGTCTCCTTCTTGGTCGGAGCCGCGATCATCCTGGGCCTCCAGGCGACGCTCCTGCACCGCCTCCCGGGCGTCCGGGACATCGAGCTCTTCGGGCGGTACAAAGGGAAGCTGCCCAAGAAGGTGTGCATCGGGGCGGTGAGCCACCGGACGCTGCAGGCCGACCGCGCGGAGGACGTGGCGGCGGGGATCAGGCGGGCGCTGAAGTTCGTCCCCGCGGATCAGCTCGTGGTGTCCAGCGACTGCGGCTTCGGACGCCAGGGGTGCAACCGCGAGATCGCGTTCTACAAGGCGACGGCGATCGCGCAGGGGTGCAACATCGTACGGAAAGAGCTGGGCGTCGAAACCACGTACGTTCCCGCGGCGGACCCGGCGCTGCAGATCGATATCGTTCCCAAGAGCGCGAAGGGGTAGGCGCGAACGCAGCGGCGTGCGACCAAGGGGGCTTGCCCGGGACACCGCGCGAGCCAAAAAAACGCGGGGCCAGGCAGCGATCTTTCGACCACGCCCGGCCCCGACTGCCCCGCCGAGGGTTGGATTCCCCAACCGTACCCTTCGATTCAATCGCGGCGTCACCACGAGCAACGCCGCTGAATCGAGGCAACCCTCCACGGGGGTGGCATCAGTTGTCGATCGGCCCGGGCTTGGAGAGTCCAGACCGATACCTGCTTCCGCGGCACCCTGGCCGCGCGTTCCTCCTGAGTACGTAACTTCCCAGCCCGTCTTGCTCCGCCCGTCGCGCGATGGGGCCATTTTGCCCTTTGTCCTGCGGCAGTCCCGGCCCCGGCTCCACGGACCCGGCGCACGCGCCAAACCTGCCCTGGGCGGACCATGCCGCTTACGCGAAAAGGCGGACCAGACGGGATACTGGGATTCTCGAACCACCCCACGAGAACCGTGGGTTTGCGGCAGGGAGACCGGCTGCCGCCCCGGTGGAAGCACTATACATGATGGTTATCGGGATTGCAAACGGGGTGAGCGTGAAATTCCGGTCCCGGCACGGTTCGAAACGGTGGACGGTCGCGGCGAACCGGGAAGGAACTGCCCGCCGGTGGGCCGCGGGGCGGACCGACAGCTCCGGGACAAAAACGGGGTTTCAGCTACAATCGGCCCCCCTGTCCTGGGCGCGCCGGGCGCACGCAGGCCCGCGACCCGGACCCGCGAGGAGCCTTTCGATGGAATGGCTGAAGAAGCTGCGGCAGCACCTGCTCACGGGCGTGTCATTCGCGATCCCGTTCATCGCGTGCGGCGGCATCCTGATCGCCTTCTCGCTGGCCTTCGCTCCGATGACGGCGTCGGGCCCGAACATGGATGGCGTCGAGCCCAAGTGGCTTCAGGACACCCTCAAGTTGACGCTGAGCATCGGGGTGACGTCGTTCACGCTCATGCTCCCGATTCTGGCCGCGTACATCGCCTACTCCATCGCAGGCAAGCCCGGGCTTGTTGCGGGGGCCATAGGTGGAATGCTGGCGGGCCACGTCGCCGATGCGCCCAAGACGGTCAGCACAAAGGTCCTGGGGAGCACGACCGAGCTGACCGATGCGGTCCAGGCGGTCAAGGCCGCGGCCGAGAGGCTGGCCCACATCGCCGGCGACGGGAGCGCCCTGGATGCGGCCCGGGGCGCGGGCTCGGACGCGGCCAAGAAAATGGCTTCGATCGCGGTCGAGGGCGGGAGCGTGCACGTGACCAACATGGTCGGCGTCGGCGCGGGGTTCCTGGGCGCGCTGGCGGCAGGGCTTCTGGCGGGGTACCTCGTGGCGGCGATCAAGAAGATGCCGGTCCACAAGTTCGTCAAGCCCATCATGCCGATCCTGATTGTCCCGGTGATCTCATCGCTGATCGTCGGGGTGCTGATGCTCAAGGTGATCGGACCTCCGATCGCCGATGCGCTGACGAGCCTTGGCCACACGCTCGCTTCGATGCAGACCGGCAGCGCGGTGCTGCTCGCGCTCCTCCTGGGCGCGATGATCGCGTTCGACATGGGCGGGCCGGTGAACAAGGCGGCGTTCTTCTTCGCCTCGGGGCTCATCGCCGAGGGCAACTACGGCGTGATGGGGCCGGTCGCCGCCGCGATCTGCACCCCGCCACTCGGGATGGGCCTGGCCACGCTCATCAGCCGCAGGCTGTGGGGAGAGGAGCAACGTGAATCCGGGCTGGCGGCACTGGGCATGGGCATGATCGGCATCACGGAGGGGGCAATCCCGTTTGCCGCGGCGGACCCGCTGCGGGTGATCCCGTGCATCATGCTGGGCTCGATGGTGGCGAGCACCACGGCAATGCTGGGGCACGTGGGCGACCACGCCCCGCACGGGGGGCCGATCGTCCTGCCGGTAGTGGACAACCGGCTGATGTACGTGGTCGCGATCGTGCTGGGGACGGTCGTGACGGCGGTGGCGATCAACACGCTCAAGAGGGTCTGGCGGGCGCCCGGCGAACGTGACCTGGCGACGACGTAAGCCCCGCAGCAAGGAAGAGGAGCAGGCGATGAAAATTGTCGCGGTGACGGCGTGTCCGACGGGGATCGCGCACACCTACATGGCGGCCGAGCAACTGGAGAAGACGGCCAAGTCGCTGGGGCACCAGATCCACGTGGAGACGCAGGGGGCGATGGGGATCGAGAACGAGCTGACCAAGAAGGACATCCTGGAGGCGGAGGTCGCCATCTTCGCCGTCGACATCGAGGTGGAGCACAAGGACCGCTTCGCGGGGAAGAAGATCGTGCAGGTGGGGGTTTCGGAGGCGATCAGGAATCCCAAGGGGGTCCTGGCCAAGGCCGGCGCGTAACGTGGGTGGGGGGTGCGGGGGCGAGGGGCGGATCAAGCGCATGCGGACCGAGTACCGATTCACCTGTGCCCTGCGCCACGGCCTGCACGCACGCCCGGCCAGCATGCTCGCCGAGGTCGCCCGCCGGTTCGCGGCCGAGGTCAAGCTGTCCAAGGACGCATCGGATGGCCCCCCTGCCGAACCGGCCGATGCGCGGAGCGTGCTCTCCGTCGTCGGCCTGAACATCGAGCACGGCGATCGGTGCGTGTTGAAGGCGACGGGCGCCGACGCCGGCGCGGCCATCGCGGCCCTCAAGGAGTTTGTCGAGACCCAGCTCGCCGAGGGCGACGAGCTGCCGGCGCCGTCACCCGGAGAAACCGCCGCGGCCGTCGGCGGCAAGCTCCCTGTCGGCCTCCGGCGAGCGGGCGTCGCGCACGTGTCGGGGCGGGCCGTCTGCGCGGGGATCGCGATGGGCGAGGCCGTGACCATCGGCGGCATGACCCTCCCGGAATCCGCCCGCACCGCCCGGGCGGTCTCGGTCGAGGCGGAACTGGAGGCGGCGCACCGGGCGGTGGCGTCGGTCCGGCATGACCTGCGCCGGCGTGCCGCGCAGACCGGCGCGCGGCTGGAGAGCGACCTGCTCCGCGCCCACGGCGAGATCGCCGACGATCCGGCCCTGTGGGCCCAGATCGAGCGTCACGTACGGAGCGGGGCCACGGCGGCGCAGGCGGTCGCGGCCGCGGCCGAGCGCTTCAGCGAGCAGCTCAGCTCCGCCGGCAGCGCCTACATCCGCGACCGCGTCGTGGACGTGCAGGACGTGTGCATGCAGCTGCTGGACCGCCTGACCGGCGGCGGGATCACCGCGATGCACGTGAAGCTCGCGCGGGAGAGCATCGTCTTTGCGGAGACGCTGACGGCCAACCAGCTCCTGCACCTGGACAGGGAACTGCTCAAGGGCCTGGTGCTCGGGCGGATCGGCGCAACAGCGCACACCGTCATCCTGGCCCGGTCGCTGCGGATCCCCACGCTCATCGAGGTGCCGGAGGCGGCGAGATTGACCAAGGGCGGCGGGGGAGGGCAGGCCGTGGTCGACGGCGACGGCGGCTTCGTCATCACCTCGGTCACGCCCGCGGTGCAGCGGTACTACCAGCGCGAGCAGCGCACCAGGCAGAAATGGCTCGACAAGATGGCCCCGCTCGCCCGCCGCCCCGCCGTCACGCGCGACGGCGCACGCCTGGAGGTCGGGGCCAACGCCTCCAGCGCCGCCGAGATCGCCGCGGCCGTCGCCCAGGGCGCCGACGGCGTCGGCCTCTTCCGCACCGAGGTGCTCTTCCTCGAGCGCACCGCCCCGCCGGGCGAAGATGAACAGCTCGAAATCTACGCCGCGGCGATCGACGCGGCCGAGGGCCGCCCGGTCATCATCCGGACCTTCGACATCGGCGGCGACAAGCCCGCACCCTACCTCCACATGGCCCGCGAGGAGAACCCCTTCCTGGGAATCCGCGGCCTGCGCCTGTACGAGCGGCACCCGGCGCTGCTGCGGACGCAGCTCCGCGCGATCGTCCGGGCCTCGGCGCGAGGAGGGGGGGGCGGAGGGGGGGTAAAGGTGATGGCGCCCATGGTGGCCACGCCCGCCGAGGCGGCGTGGTTCCGCGGCCAGGTCCGCCAGGTGCAGGACGAGCTGCGCGGGGAAGGGGGCGCCTTCGACGAGGCCATGCCCATCGGCATCATGATCGAGATCCCCGCGGCCGCCCTGGTCATGGACCAGCTCTGCGACCACGCCGACTTCTTCAGCCTCGGCACCAACGACCTGTGCCAGTACTGGATGGCCGTGGACCGCGGCAACACCGGCGTGGCCGGCCTCTACAACCCGCGCCAGCCCTCGTTCCTGCGCCTGCTCAGGACGATCGTGCAAGGGGCCAAGGCCAGGGGCAAATGGGTCGGGGTGTGCGGCGAGATGGCCGGTGAGCGCCGGAACCTGGCCCTCATGCTCGGCCTGGGCGTGGACGAGATCAGCGTCGCCCCGGGGGACGTGCTGGGTCTCAAAACGGCCGTGCAGGCGGCCGAGGCGAGCCGGTGCAGAGCCCTCGTGGAGGCCGCCGCGGCGTGCCGGACCACGCACGAAGTGGAAGACCTGCTCGCAAACACACCGCTCCGCCCGGCCGAGGGGGTGGGGGGAGGAGGGAGAGGGGGGGGGATCATCGACGCTGAGGCGATCCAGGTGGGGTGCGATGCACTGACCAAGGAGGAGGCGATCAAAGACGCGGTGGACCTGCTCTTCCTGGTGGGAAGGACCGAGCGCCCGCGCGAGGTCGAAGAGGCCGTCTGGGCGCGGGAGGAGACCTACTCGACCGGGCTGGGGTTCGGTTTCGCCGTGCCGCACTGCAAGACCGACGCCGTCGCCACGCCCACGCTGGCGGTGCTGAAGCTGCACTCGCCGGTGGAGTGGGGGTCGATGGACGGCCAGCCGGTGCAGGTGGTGCTCCTCCTGGCGGTGCCCGCGGCGGGAGGGGGGGCAGGCGGTGGGGGCGGAGGGGGGGCGCATATGAAGGTCTTCGCGAAACTCGCCCGGCGGCTGATGCACGAGGAGTTCCGGGAGCGGATGATGGCCGCGAGCGACGCGCCGGCGATCGAGGCGTGCCTGAGGCAGGAGTTGGAGCTTGGATGATGCCGGGCGGGGCCCAGTGCCGCTCTACGAGTCGCGACGGGCCACTCGTGCCACCCCACCGCACGCGGACCCTGTACCCTCGCGTACTATCGGCGCGGTCGAAGGCCCCCGGGGGCATCGCCGACCAAGGCACTCGGCGGATCGATGGTGTGCCGGGGTCATCGGACCAGGAGTGGGTTCGTATGAGCGCGACCCAACGCATGACGATCGAGTGGGAAACACTGAATAAGCAAGCTTTGGCCCTCTTGCACGCGGGCAAGTACGACCGGGGCGTGGTCGTGGCCAAGAAGGCGCTGGAGGTGGCCGAAAAAAATGAGGGGGCCGACCACCCTTCCGTGGCCACGAGCCTGAACAACCTGGCCGAGCTCTACCGCGCGCAGGGCCAGTACGCCCAGGCCGAACCGCTTTCCAAGCGGGCGCTGGCGATCGATGAAAGGGCACTGGGCAAGGACCACCCCCACGTAGCCAACGACCTGAACAACTTGGCCGAGCTCTACCGCACCCAGGGCCAGTACACCCAGGCCGAGCCGCTCTACAAGCGGGCGCTGGCGATCCGTGAAAAGGCCCTCGGCCCGGACCACCCGGACGTGGCGACAAGCCTGAACAACCTGGCCTTGCTCTATGCGGCCCAGGGCCAGCACGCCCAGGCCGAACCGCTCTCCAAGCGGGCGCTGGCGATCTACGAGAAGGCCCTCGGCCCGGACCACCCTCTCGTGGCCACGAGCCTGAACAACCTGGCCTCCCTCTATCAGGACCAAGGCCAGAACGCCCAGTCCGAGCCGCTCTACAAGCGTGCGCTGGCGATCTTGGAGAGGGCCCACGGCCCGGACCACCCTCTCGTGGCCACGACCTTGAACAACTTGGCCGAGTCCTACCGCGCGCATGGCCAGTACGCTCAGGCCGAACCGCTCTCCAAGCGGGCGCTGGCGATCCGTGAAAGGGTCCTCGGCCCGGACCACCCCGACGTGGCCCAGAGCCTGAACAACGTGGCCGGACTCTATGAGACCCAAGGCCAGTACGCCCAGGCCGAGCCCCTCTACAGACGGGCGCTTGCGATCCGTGAAAGGGCCCTCGGCCCGGAACACCCCGACGTAGCCACGAGCCTGAACAGCTTGGCCGCGCTCTATTTCACCCAGGGCCAATACACTCAGGCCGTGCCGCTCTCCAAGCGGGCGCTGGCGATCGATGAAAAGGCACTGGGCAAGCACCACCCTCGCGTAGCCACCGACCTGAACAACCTGGGCGCGCTCTATGAGACCCAGGGCCAGTACGCCCAGGCCGAGCCGCTCTACAAACGGGCGCTGGCGATCCGTGAAAAGGCCCTCGGCCCGCACCACCCTTCCGTAGCCACGAGCCTGAACAATCTGGCCGAGCTCTACCGCGCGCAGGGCCAGTACGCCCAGGCCGAACCGCTCTCCAAGCGGGCCCTGGCGATCGATGAAGGGGCACTGGGGAAGGACCACCCCCACGTAGCCAACGACCTGAACAACCTAGCCTCGCTCTATCAGGAGCAGGGCCAGTACGCCCAGGCCGAGCCGCTCTACGAGCGGGCGCGGGCGATTTGGGAAGAGGCCCTCGGCCCGGACCACCCTCTCGTGGCCACGACCTTGAACAACTTGGCCGAGTCCTACCGCGCGCAGGGCCAGTACGCTCAGGCCGAACCGCTCTCCAAGCGGGCGCTGGCGATCCGTGAGAAAGCCCTCGGCCCCGACCACCCCGACGTAGCCACGAGCCTGAACAACCTAGCTTTGCTCTATAAGACCCAGGGCCAGTACACCAAGTCCGAGCCGCTCTACAGTCGAGCGCTGGCGATCTTGGAGAAGGCACTGGGGAAGGGCCACCCTGACGTCGCCACGAGCCTGAACAATCTGGCCGGGCTCTATAAGGCCCAGGTCGAGTACGAATCGGCCGAGCCGCTCTACAAGCGATCGCTGACGATCAGCGAGAAAGCCCTCGGCCCGAACCACCCCGACGTGGCCGCGACCTTGGAGAACATGGCCGACCTCTATGGCAAGATGGACCGCGCCAAGGAGGCCCAGCCGTTGGAAGAGCGGGCCAAGCGCATTCGCGCCATCGACGTGGCGTCCCACCGCCTGCCTCGACGCCTTGATGCGCTCACGGCATCACTATGGCTAACAGACATTCTTGTGACGCTCTGTCTCGATGGGCGTGCCCCCACCGACGCCGAGATAGCGGTAGCAGCCCAGACCGTTGCTCGGTCGTTCGCTAACGGTGAGGTTGACAGCCCCGCCGTTGCCATGTCATGCTTGGGTTGTGATCTTTTTGAGTACAAGGCTGCCATACCAGTTCACACCTCGCCTTTATTTCATGTTCAACGTGCGTATATCGCGCTGCAGCAGTTGCTCGTCGAGAAGCATCGCATCAAGTTGTTCAGACTGCCAAGTCGGGATTCGGCTTGGTCCGACGATGAGTTGGCTTGAACTGGATTACAATCGGTCATTCCGGCGGGTGGGCCGGACGTGCGTGCAAGAATACTCATCGTGCCGGCAACGTGGCACGTAGTCCCGCCAGCCCGAGCACGCAGGGTCCCAGGCCAACCAGGGGGCCCACTGCATGCTCCGCTGGGTCAACTCGCGCGGGCAGCAGGGCTCATGGTCCGAGACCTGCAGCGCGACGATCGGAGCGTGAGAATTGAGCGAAATAAAACAATTGCGGGCGCTCTGGATCATCGTTGGGATCGCCATGGTCCTGTACATTGTGCCGTTGGTCTACCTGGCCTGGGTACGGTTTTGTGCAGTCGATTTCGATGGGCAACTGTCCATCGGAGTGTCCGTCTGCGCCTATTTCTCGGCGGCAGGGTCTGTGGGAAGCGCGGTGCTCCTCTTCGGAGCGGTATTCCTTCAGAACCGTGAGCTCAAGCTGCAGCGCGAAGAGCTATCTGCGGCACGGGAGGTGCAGAAACAACAAGCGGCGGCGATGCAGGAGCAGGCCAAGTACGCTGCCGACCAGGCGAGAGCCCTTCAATTGCAGTCGCGGCTTGAATGGGAGGGCACAGTGACCGCCCTAGTGACCGAAGCGATCAGATTGCGCCAGGCGTATGAGACTGGACGAGAAACGAAGACTGTTGAAGTGCCTCTGACCGGCCTCCTCACGGCGGCAGAGCGAGCGCAGAAGCTCGTTGACGATCTGACGCGCCGCGGAACTGACCAGTTTGTCATGCCTTTCGTGCGCGACGCATGGCGCGACGCGGTCGGGCTCCCCCGGCTTGGGAAAGAGGGATAAGCAGGTCGTCGCCTCTACAGGAGTCGAGCCGAGCGGGCGCAGTCTCCCAATTACCCAGGCCACCTTCGAGCTCAAGAACCGGGCCGGGCGATTGGTTCTCAAAGGCAGCCACCCGCCACCACCCGGGGCAGCAGCAGGGCTTGATCGGATTCGAATGCTCCCTCCTGGGTATGCTGGGCCCACCATGAACAGCAGACAACGCCGTACACTTGCGGCCTCCACCTTGGTTGCAGCCGCGCTTGCGTTCTTTCCGCCATGGGATGCGAGCCGTGAGACGAGGGGTGAGAAGAGTACATGGAACGAACTCGACGGCAAGCCGGTTCCTGGTTCTCTCCGAAAGGAGTGGAGCGCGTGGAAACGAGACGAAGCTCATCGGCGCGGCCTCAATTGGAACCTTCTATCCGGTCGACCAGCGGAGAGTGACTTCTTCTGGGGTCTGAGCTCGGGTGAGAGTCGTGACTTTCACAGCGCTGTCGACTGGTCGTCGTTGGCACTTCAAGAGGCCATCGTGCTCGTTGTCGGCGCCGTTGGCTTAGCAATTACTCGTGGGCACATTCGTGCCTCTGCGCCCCATTGAACGGCAGGTGGCCCCGACCTGTGTGCAGGAGTACTCGTCGTGCCATCAACCTGTCCGCAGGTTGATGTCTTGGGGGCCGTCCGACAAGCAGGCACGCGCGAAGGGTTCGTGTACGTGCCCGGCGGGTGGCCCCGGACCTGCGTGCAGGAATACTCGCCGTGCGACCCGTGCCACCACCTTGTCCGCTTTGGTCAAGGGTGCTCGGTCATCTCCGCACGCCCGCACCACCCTGCGGAGCCCCCACAACCGCAAGGCAGTGGCGCGGAAAAGTCATGCCCCCCGCCGCTTCGGGCTCGTCACGACAAGATGGTCGGGCGGCGGGGGGAGGGGCGGGGTGGGGGGTGGGGGTGGGGGAGGATCAGGCGCGCCGGCGGCGCGTGGTCAGGAGGCCCACACCCAGGAGGGCCAGCGCGCCCGGGGGCGCGGGTACGAGGTGCACGCGCTCGGGCCCGCCCGTGCTGCTGCTGCCGGGGTTCCAGGTCTGGCCGCCGTCCAGGGACAGCTCGGTGAAGATGTCGAAGAACGAGTCGATGTTGAACAGGCCGCCGCCGAGGTTGGTGATGGTGGTCTGGCCGAGCGAGGCGAGCGTGGGGCTCTCGCGCAGCATGACGCCGGCGGGCAGGCTCCCGCCGGCGATGTTGAGGGCCAGCATCTCGGTGTCGTACGTGGAGATCGGGCCGATCGTGCCGGTGTGGGTCACGCGGACGGTGGTGGAGGCGTTGCCTTGGAGCGGCGAGAAGGGGCCGTTGTTCACGGATGCATCCACGCTCACCAGCGAGTTGAAGTTGTCGAAGTTGGTGCCGAATCCCGTCGGCGGCGGGAAGGAGGCGCTGAAGGCGAAGTGGTCGATGTTGCGGATGACCACGAAGCCGCCGAGGTAGCTGATCGAGTCGGTGTTGTTGATGTAGTGGCCCAGGGGCGGGGGTATCTGGTCGGACGGGAACATCGGCCGGGCCGGGGCGGTCGCGGCCAGCGCGGTCACGACGGCCGCGCCGATGATCGCCAATCGGGGGAACAGGTGCTTCATGGTCTCGCTCCTCACGCGATGAGCGCGCGCCGCATGGCGCAATGCCCCGGGGCGCGCAAACGGGCACAGCCCGGCGTGGGCCAGGCGGTGCAACAGGCCAATGACTGGGGTCTCTCTCTCCCTCAGCCTTGCGCAGCGGTCAGCATACCACGCCCATGCCGGTTGCAAAACACCAATATGGATGTTGAGGGCGAGTGGGCGGGTGGCCCGGACCCGCGCGCAGGAATACTCGTCGTGCCATCAACCTGTCCGCAGGTTGATGCCTCGGGGACCGTCCGACAAGTCGGCGCCGGCGAGCACCCGCCGAGGAAGCACGTCAGCCCCCCCCCACGCCCGCCCCAGCCCCCCCAAAACGGTGGAGTCGATTTGCGCGCGCGCAGA
>JBGPJM010000162.1:0-11405 GCA_041485385.1 Phycisphaerae bacterium
CCACCCCCGCCCCGATCCCCGATCCCTCCTCTCCACCTTCCTCGTCGTCCTCCGCTGGGCCATCGAGCAGCGCCCCCAGGCCCCCGGTGATCCCGCATCCGGCGAGCCCCACACGCTCGAGTTCCGGCTCGATCCCGCCGGCCCCGCCTCCGTCTCGATCGCCCCGGTTCTCCCCCACAACGGTCACCCCGCCACCCCCGCCACCCGTCCGCACATCTCTCTTCCTTTCCCGCGCCCGCCCCTCGACCCCATCTGGACCTTCGACCTCGCGCGCTCCCTCTGCCACGTCGACGCCCGTGGCCTCCTCGCCCTCACCTTCCGTCTCCCGCTCGACTCCGCCCCGACCCCGGGCCGCCTCACGCTCGTCTACGCCCGCACCTCACTCCTGAAATCCCTTTTTCCCGGCGCCGGCACCGCCGAAGCCCCGCTCGCAATCCTGGAATGCAAGCACCCGGTTCATGTGACGCCCTGACGCTCCCCCCCACCCCGGCGTTCTCGCTGTTCCGGTAACCGGCCGGGGGGCGGGGGGTTGCCCGCGCCCCCTGCCCGCGCATCACCCCGAGCCGTGCGATCCGCCGCACAAGCCCCCGGGCTCGCGCATAGATGATCTCATGGGCAGGAAAAACGTACCCCCGCCGCCTCCTTGGGTGACACCCCGCCGGCGCGATAAACGCATATATATCCGTCCGCGCTCCGGTCCTATCCTTGGCTTCTGAGCCCGCTTGTCCGCCGCCCGCAATCCCCCCGGAACCGCAGCATGAGGGTCACGTTTGTCCTTCCCAGCCTCGCCATCGCCGGCGGCGTCCGCGTCGTCGCGATCTACGCCGAGCGCCTCTGCAAGCGGGGGCACGACGTCCACATCGTCTCCGGATGCACCATACGCAAGCCCACCCTGACCGACCGTGTCAAGCACCTCTTCCGCCCCCCGCCGCCCACGCCCGCCTTCCTCCTGCAGAGCTTCGATATCGACGAGCGCGTCCACGTCACCAGCATCGACCGCCCCGGGCCGATCCTCGACGCCCACGTTCCCGACTCCGACGTCATCATCGCCACCTGGTGGGAAACCGCCGAGTGGGTCTCCCGCCTCTCCCCGTCCAAGGGCGCCAGGGTCTATTTCCTCCAACATTGGGAAACCTGGGCGCCCCTCCCCGTCGACCGCGTCGAGGCCACCTGGCGCCTCCCCATGCACAAGATCACCATCGCCCAGTGGCTCGTCGATATCGCGCGCAACCGCTTCCACGACCCCGACGTCACCCTCATCGAGAACAGCGTCGACACCGCCCAGTTCTTCGCGCCACCGCGCTCCAAGCAGCCGCGCCCCACCGTCGGGATCATGTGCACCCATGGCCACGTCAAGGGCTGGGACATCGCCGTCCCCACCCTCCACATGCTCCGCGCCTCCTTCCCCGATCTCCGCATCGTCTCCTTCGGCGGCGCCCCGCCGCCCGAGGGTCTCCCCTTCCCGCCGGGCGCCGAGTTCCACCTCTGCCCGCCCCAACGTTCCCTCCGCGATCTCTACTCCTCGATCGACGTCTGGATCTGCGCCAGCCGCGCCGAAGGCTTCCATCTCCCGCCCCTCGAGGCCATGGCCTGCCGCACCCCCGTCGTCTCCGCGCGCGTCGGCGGCGCCGTCGAGACCGTCGAGGAGGGCGTCAACGGCTTCCTCGTTGATATCGAGAACCCCCGCGCCCTCGCCGACGCCGCCGCCAAGGTCCTCCGCCTCGACGACGCCCAGTGGAAAGCCATGTCCGACGCCGCCTACCGCCGCGCACTCCGCTACTCCTGGGACGACGCCACCGCCCTCTTCGAGGCCGCGCTCCATCACGCCGTTGACCGCGCCCGCCGCGGCGAGATCGCCGGCACGCCCCTCTCCGACGGCGAGTTCGCCTCGACCGCCCACCGTGTCTAGCCGCGCCGCGCCGCCCACCTCTTCGACACCCACCGCCGCGCCGCCCCCAGCTCCCGCCACCCCACCACCGCCCACACCGCGCTCACCCCTGCGAACACGATCCCCGCGTGCGCCCACACCCACGCCCGGTCTGTGCCCCCCACGCCCGCCCCCACCCACCCCACCAGCGACGCCCCAAGCAGCACGAAGCTCAGCGCCCCGTCCTGCCTCCACCCCGCGATCCCCTGCCGCGCCACGCACACCGCCGACACCGCGTACCGCGCGATCTCCGACGACGCGTACCCCACCACCGCCCCCTCGAACCCTCCCAGCGCATACCCCGCCGGGATCAGCACCACCATCCCCACCAGCTTCCCCGCGCTCCCCATCGCCACCAGGTTCGCCTTCCCCGTCGCCAGGAGTGCCGTCCCATTCGTCGTCTCCAGCACGCTGAACCAGCTCCCCGCCGCCAGCACCTGCACGATCCACCCCGCCGGCGCGTAGCTCGCCGGCAGCAGGATCGCCACGATCGTCGGGCCGCCCGCGATCATCCCCCCCAGCATCCACCCCCCCGCCAGCAGCACCGGCCGCCTCACCTGCGCGAACACGCTCCCCAGCGTCCTCCCCTCGCGGTGCAGCCTGCTGTACACCGGGAACACCACCTGCGCCGCCAGCGACCCCAGCACCGTCGCCGGCATCAGCGCCAGCCCGGCCGCCACCGAGTACACCCCCAAGACGTCCATCGGGATCATCTTCGCGAAGATCAGCTTGTCCGATTGCCCCACCAGGAACGTCAGCACCGTGCTCAGGAAGATCCACCTCCCGAACCGCACGATCGACCTCGCCGCCTCCCGGTCCCACCACAGCCGGTTCCCCACGCCCGGCAGCGCCGCGTGGCTCAGCGTCATCTTCAGCACCGACCCCGCCAGCCACCCCGCCACCAGCGCCCACACGCTCGCCTGCACCATCGTCGCCCACGCCACCGTCACCCCCAGCATCACCAGCTGCGTCCCCAGCTCCATCGCCGACAGCCGCCCCAGCCTCAGCTGCCGGTTCTGCGTGAACACCTTCATCGACGCAAACCCGTTCACCACCGACGTCAGCCCCGCCACCGGGACCAGCCACGCTAGCTGCGGCTGCTCGTTCCACACCGCAAACGGCCACGCCAGCAGGCTCGCGATCACCCACAGCGCCGCCCCGCGCCCCACCGAGAGCGTCCACGCCGTGTTCAAAAACGCCGGCTCATTCCCCCGCTTGTTCTGCACCACGCTCGGCCCCACCCCGATATCCGAGAACAGCTGCAACCCCGACATCAGCGCCGCGATCAGCCCCGCCAGCCCGAACGCGCTCTGCGGCAACAGCCTCGTCAGCGTGTACGTCCCCGCCAGCCGCAGCATGTACCCCGCCGCGTACGCCCCCATCGTCCACGCCGCCCCCCGCGCCGCCAGCGATTTCAGCGATGGCCCCCCCGCCCCCTCCGCGCGCGCCGCATCCCGGTCTTCCTCCGCCGATGCCTCGTATTCCTTTGTCGTATCAACCGCCAAGCGCGCGCCTCTGGTCCGATGACCGGCCCCCGATCCCACCTTCATCGGCTCATCGGCCCAATCCTAATCCGCAGCGCGACCCTCCCTGCCCATCCCCCCCATTGCCCATTGCCCATTGCCCATTCCCCATTCCCTCCCCCTCAGCTCTTCCTCCCCAGCACCCACCCGATCAGCCCGAATACCAGGATCACCCCCGCAAACGCCCCCATCCATATGAACGGGTTCGGCGGGAACAGCTTCACCACCGGGTTCTCCATCACCCCCACGATCCCCAGCACCGTCGCCGCCAGCGCCAGCCCCACCACCGCCACCGTCCCCAGCGCCATCCCGCCCATCAGCCCGCTCCCGGGGCCGTCGTACGGCTCGGCCATCACCATCGTCATCGCCCCCGCGCCCCCCGCCGCCGCCGCCGAGACGTCGCTCGCCGCCGTGCTCGTCTCGAACAGCCCCGACGCCGCCTGCGTCTCACCCTCCGTCTGCTCCGCCCCCTCCTCGCCCGAGTACACGTCCTCGAGCAGGTCCGCGCCCAGCGATGTGTCGTCCCCCTCGCGCGTCAGGTCCAAGAGCCCCGACCCGGACCCCACCGAGTCCATCGTCAGCTCCTGCGCGCCGGTGTTCGATACCTGCGTGAGCGCCGATGGGTCGGCCGCCTCCAGGTCCTCGGTATCGAAAATCGAAATTCCCGATTTCTCCTTCGCCGTCTCCTCGATGCTCACCGC
This sequence comes from Phycisphaerae bacterium, assembly GCA_041485385.1. Classification (GTDB taxonomy): domain Bacteria; phylum Planctomycetota; class Phycisphaerae; order Phycisphaerales; family UBA1924; genus JBGPJM01. The sequence goes on from JBGPJM010000162.1 coordinate 4,152, forward strand.
CGCCCCCGACCCCGAACCCGACCCCGCGCCCGAATCCTCCAGCGACAGCGACAGGCTCGACCCGCCACCGTGGCTGTCACCCAGCGGAACGCCCCCCTCCTCCTTGTGCGCCAGGAGATCCACCTGCTCCACCTTCAGGATGATCTTGTCCCGGTCCCGGAACTCCTTCAGTTGACCGCTGGTCACCATCCCCTTCACCGCATCCGACGTCGTCCCCAGCTTGTCGGCCGCTTCTTCCAGCGTGTAGAACATCTTCGCCATGACGCAACTCCAATCCACGCGCCGCCAAACGGCCCGCGGCGTCCCTTCAACCGCTCCCCGGTCCCCCCTCCCTACCCCATCAGCTCCCACCAATGGGCCGGGCAACGTACCCGATCCCGCCCCAACCTTCAAGCGTATGAGGCGTCGGCTACCTCGTCCTCAGCCTCTTCTTCGGATACACCGCCACCTCGGATCCCGCCGCCAGCAGCACATTCACCGGCTCCACCTTCCTCAGGAACCCCCACTTCGGCCCGAATACCTGGGCAAACTTGAACTCCATCTCGAACCCCGTCACCCGGTGCACCGGCCATTCCGGGTGCTTCACCCGGTACCTCTGCGTCTTCCCGGCGTGGCTCACCCCGAACCCCCACTCATGCTCCTTGAACCAGTGCTCCGCGCTCCCCACCGGCGCCGCCGTCAGTTGCTTCTCCCCCACCACCTTGACCGACTGCGTCGCCGCCGCCGACATCGCCGTCCCCTTCCTCGACATCTTCCATTCCCCGCTCGGACCCGTCAGCCACTCCAGCCGGTGCTCCACCGTGATCTTGTCCGGCCCCTCTTCCACGCGGCTCTCGATCCGCCGCCGCTCGTACGGCTCGTTGTACCACCGCTTCGCCCCCCACACCACCAGCTTCCGCGGCACCAGCTCCTTTAAAAACACCACGCCCCGCACATCACGCCCGTCCTTGTCGATCGCCTTCGCGTAGAACCGCAGGTTGATCTCCGGGAAGTCCGCGCACCCCGGCACGCGGCACCCCTTCACCCGCATCTCCGAAAAATCAAACGCCACCAGGCTGATCAGCCCCGTCTCCGCACCCATCCCCGGCAACACGTCGATCTCCAGCCCCTTCGGCAGGTGCTCGGTCAACAACCCCCGCGGCACCGAATAGCTGATCATCGCGATATTCGACCATCGTGCTGTCAGAAACGGCTTCGCCATCCACGTCCTCTCGATCCCCCTTGATGCCTTGATGCCTCGTGCCTCGATGCCTTCTTGTTCTTCACACCCCCCTCGTCACGCTCACCGCCGCGTACAGCCCCGCCACTTCCTCCCTCGTCACCACCCTCGCCGCGTACCGTGAATTCAAGGGTTGCAGCCGGATCAGCTCCCCTTCGCCCTTCTCAAAGTACACGCGCTTGAACGTCGTTTCAGCGTCGCGCTCAAGGCGGGCGAAACAGTCCATCCCTGATTTCACCGGGCGCGCCGGCGAGAACACCACGATGTCCCCCTCCCGGTACTCGGGCTCCATCGAGTCTCCCACCACCCTCGCCGCGAACGCATCCGGGTCCGAGATATCCGGCGACCGCACGTACTCGTCCGCCACCCGCGCCGGGTACCCAAGGTCGGTGAACTCTTTCGGGTAGCCCGCCGCCACGCTGTTAATCAGCGGGATCTCCAAGGGTAGGACCACCTTCACCGCCGACGGCGATGCACCCTCTTCCGGCGACACCGCGTCGATCATCTTCTTCAGATCGCCCGAGCGGTACAGCTCGTCCAGCGACTTGCCCGACCTCGCTTTCTCCAGTGTTTCCAGCAGCTTGCGCGTCGCCGCGTCCCGCGACTTCAGCCGCGCCACCTCCTGCTTCACCTTCCGCGGCGTCTCCTGCCACTGCGCCACCTCCACCAGCGCGCCCGGCGGCAGCCCCAGCGCACCCTCCAATTTTCCCAGCAGTTCCTCGCTGGGCGGGTGGTCGCGCTTGCCGGTCTCGATCGCCGAGAGGTAGCTCTTGGCGCACCCCACCAGCTCCGCCAGACGCTGCAGCGTCAGCCCCAGATCGGCCCGGCGATGCCTGATCGCCGCCCCGACCGAATCACTCCCCTGTTCAGGGTTGTGTCCATCCTGCGCGCCAAATTCGGGTAATACCATACGAAAACCTTGCAACTTGTTCGACGTTCGGTAGACTAACCATCACGTTCTGCAAACTGTAAACGATCCGACCCAAGAAATCCACTAGTCACCATAACAGGGGGTATCACATGACAAGCCCGGGCGGACCGCCGGACACCATCGCCACCATCGGAAAAGCCTCTCGACTCTCCTCCTCCTCCTTCAAGCCTCCCCATCCTTCTCTCTCTCGCGCGGCCGTCGACCGCCGGTGCGACATCGACCCCGTCTCCGCACAGACCCTCGTCAACCGCGCCGAGTGGCTCCAGGACGACGAGCGCGACCTCATCCGCGAGGTCTACGGCCGCGGCCGATCCGTCCACGAACTCGCCCGCATCATGCGCGTCCCCTCGCGCCCCCTGGGCAAGCGCATCTCGCGCATCGTCAGGCGCCTCGTCAGCCGCCCGTACGTCTTCGTCCTCATGCACCACCATGTCTGGTCGGCGCAGATGCGCGACGTCGCGATCACCTGCATCGTGCAGGGGCGCCCGCTGCGCGAGGCCGCGCCGCGCCTCAACCTCTCGTACCACACCGTCCGTCGCTCGCGCGACCTGATCCTCCACATGGCCGAGGCCGCGCACCAGGGCACCAGGCAATCACAGCGAGGAGCCGCCTCATGAACTTCCTCACCAGTCCGCGGGCCCTCAAGGCCTGCGCCATGTTCGGCCTCTTCCCGCTCGACTCCGTCGACCGCGTCTCGCCTCTTGAGTCCGCGGCCTTCGACGTCGCCGCCACCATCGACCGCACGCTCGCGCCGGGGAAGCTCGCCCTCATCACCGGCCCCTCCGGCGGCGGCAAGTCCACGATCCTGCGGGCCCTCGCCGCCCGCCTGGAGGAGAGCGCGATCATCGCCGCCGACCCCGCCACGCACGCGCGCCTGAAGCCCATCGTCGATCTCTTCGATTCACCCCTCGAAGCCACCCTCCGCACCCTCGCCCGCGCCGGCCTGGCCGATGCGACGCTCTTCTCGCGCACGCCGCAAGAGCTCTCCGACGGCCAGCGCGCCCGCCTGGCTTTCGCCCTGGCGATGGACCGCGCCCGTGCCGCCGGCGCGACCCCCACCCTCCTGGCCGACGAGTTCGCCTCCACCCTCGACCGCACCACCGCCCGCAGCCTCTCCCTCACGCTCCGCCGCTGGCTCGCGAGCGCCCCACCACTGCGCCTCATCCTCGCCACCGCGCACGATGACCTCCTCGAACCGCTCAAGCCCGACCTGCTCGTCTACATCCCGCTCGGCTTCGGCGAGGGCGCACGCGCCGACATCCTCTCGCCGCCCGGCGATGGACAACAGAAGGACCCGCACTGAAGAGAGGGGGGAACATGTTCCAAGGCTTGCCGATTTCCAGCGCGCTGCGAGCAGCTCGCCGCGCGGGCCCGATCGTCCGCGCGTTTTCCATACGAGCCGCACACGAAGTACGCGGCCGCGGGGGCCGCACGATTGCCGGCCCCGTGCCGGATCACACCGAGCGCACCCACTCCGACCGGACCGGAGCACGACGCCGCACGGCCCCCGCCCCCGTCACTCTGTTCCGGGCTCGTATGGAACGTCCGCGGCTGTTCCGGGCCTTCATCCGCAACCGGCCCGCATCCTCATCCCTCCCCCCGCCCGGCTTCTCCGCCCTGCGCGCCGTCGGGGCCGCCATCATCCTTCTTTTCGCGGTCCGCCAGCTCATGCCCGGGCTCGGGATCGGCAACCTCCGGCGTCTTCCACGCCCCGCCGCACTCGGGGCAGACAGTGCACCCGTCCTCCTCCACGCGAGCGCTCGCGATGTCATATCCACACGCCGGGCAGCGCTTCTCCGTGAGCATCGACCGGACGATGCGGTCGGTGCGAAAGTAGTAGAAACCGCGCCGCGCCAGCCACAGGTGCGCAGGCACACAGACGGCGAAGGGGACGAGTCCCCACAGAGCAATGACGACCGTTTCCGGACGATGACCGCTGCCCAAGAGAATGAAGGTCCCCACTTCCCCAAGCACGAGCAGGAACACCCAATCTACCACAACGTCCAGCCGCACAAGCCCGAGCCTGCTCCGCACCCGTCGATACACCTCCCGCGGCAGCACATCCTCCGTCGTCGCCCCGCGCACCGACAGACCCGCGCCGTAGAGCCCGCGCTCGGTCCCACGGTCATCCTGTATTTCGCGGCTTCCGAAGCCCATTCTCGATCGCTCCTGGTCGCCGCCGTCACATCATCGCTCGCGCCCGGCAGGATCGACCTCCGCCACCTTCCACGCCCCGCCGCACTCCCCGCACACGGTGCACCCATCGTCCTCGACCCGCGCGCCGCTGAGGTCGTACGCGCACCCCGGGCAACGCCGCTCGCCCAGCATCGCGGCCACAACATATTTCCGCCGCCACCCGCGGAAGCCGCGCCGGTTGAGGACGCAGTACGCCAGCAGCCCGAGAGGCACAACCGGCATCACGGCGTATGCGAAGATCAGGCCCGGACCGGGCTGCACCTTGCCGGGCGAGAAGAGCACCACCGCGACCAGGTAGGTGAGCCCAAATGCCGCGACGCCGACGATGTACATCTCCGGCGAAATCGCGAGGTACCGCCCCAACCGGAGACCCTTCGCATTCGCCGCTCCGCGGTTCACCCGCCGGAAAACACCCCGCGGCAACACCCCACGATCCGTCGCCGCGCCCACCCCGAACCCCGTGCCATACAGCTCCTTCAGCTGCCCCCGATCATCCCGAACTTTTCGCATCAGCGTACCCATGCCGCCTCACACTACCTCCTCGCGCACCTTCCCACACGCCGGGCAGTGCACGAACCCATCCCCTCGCTTCGGCACGTTGGCCAAGTCATGCCCGCACGACAGGCAAGGCTCGGACGGCAACCGCTGCGCCCCGCACGCCGGGCAGTACACATACCCATCCCCTCGCTTCGCCTCGTTGGCCACGTCATGCCCGCACGCCTCGCAAGGCTCCCGCGGCAACCGCCACGCCCCGCCGCACTCGGCGCACACCACGCAGCCGTCGCCTTCCGGCGCGGCCGCGCCCAGGTCGTACCCGCACGATGGGCAGCGTTTCTCGGCGAGCATCGCGTCGGCGATGGCGACGGGGAACTGCTTGCGGAAGAAGCCGCGGCGCGACAGCAGAAGCAGGACGGGGAGAGGCACGCCGGACACCACAAGTATCACCTCTGGCGGCCAATGGGACCTTCGCACTCCAACGACGACGATCGCCATGGCGCACATCAACACCAACCCGATCACCCCGGCCAGAGCGTAGATCTTCCAGCTCATCCCGACATAGCGCGGATCGTCCGCAAGTGGATCGCGCGCCCGCTTGGCGCGATCGCGGATGCGCCGGTACTCGACAGCGCTAAGCGTGCTCGCATCGGCGAGCGCACCGGTGCCGTACCCAGTGCCGTACAGCTCGTGCACCCGCCCCCGATCATCCCGGATCCTTCCTCTCAGCACACCCATACCGCCTCACGCCTCCGGCCTGTGCGGCTTGGAGCACGTCGCACAGTAGATGAAGCCGTCGGCCATCGTTCGCGCCCCCGCCAGCTCATGCCCGCACCACGAGCACGGCCGCTTCGGCAGCCTCCACGCCCCGCCGCACTCCGGGCACACCACGCACGAGTCCTCCGCGGCCACCATCCCCGCCAGGCTGTAGGCGCACGATGGGCAGCGCTTCTCGGCGAGCATCGCCTCGCGCACCACCTCGGGCGACCCGGCGCGCAGGCCCCGCCGGGACAGGGCCCAGAGCACGCCCAGGGCCGTGACAATAACCGCGCCGCTCACCAGCCAGAACCGCCCGAGGCTCCCGAGCAGGAAGATCACATTGAAGGCGAGCAACATCGTGACCCACAGCGCGATCGCCACGATCCTGCTGTGCGTGATCTGTTCGAACCGGGCCCTCCTTCCCGCCCGGATGCCCCGACGCACCCGGACGAGCACGTCATCGGGCACCAGGGCCGTTTCCATCCGCGCGCTGATGCCGTACCCCGTGCCGTAGAGCTCGCGCACCACCCCGCGATCGTCCCGGGTCTTCCGCGCCAGCAGGCCCATTCAGCCTCCCTCCCGCTGCTCATCCCCCCGCGGCAATCTCCACGCCCCGCCGCACTCAGCGCACACCGTGCACCCATCATCCTCCGGCGTCGCCCGCGTGAGGTCATACCCGCACCCCGGGCAGTGGCCGACCCCAAGCATCGCGCCGGCGACGTTCCGTGCGCGGAAGCGGCGGAAGCCGCGACGGTTGAGGGCGAGATACATGCAGATCCCCAGCGGCGGGCTTATGCCGACAAGGAAGCCCGCGGCGGTGTTGCGAGGCCACCAATGCCCCGTGAAGATCCAGTTGGCGCCCAGAATGATCATCCCGGGCAGGAATGCCGCGCCGACATAGCCGGGGAGATCGCCGACCCTGGTCACGGCGGTCGTCCACAGGGTGTCGCGGACCCGTCGGAGGGCCCCAGCCGGAAGCACCTCCGGATCGGTCGCGCCGGCAAGGCCGTACCCCGTGCCGTAGAGCTCGCGATCCACGCCGCGCCCATCCCGGATTTTCCGCGCCAGCACGCCCATTCACCCGCCCTCCCGCTGCTCATCCCTGCGCCCGAGCTTCGCTCCCACCTCCGCGCACTTGGGGCACCCGTCCCCGCCGTCGGGCACGCCGGGGTGCGACCCGACCTTGCGCCCGCACTCGGCGCACAGCGCCCACGGCACCTTCCACGCCGCGCCGCACTCCGGGCAATCCACGACCCCCAGGCGCCAGTCGCCGCGGGCGCCCGAGAGTTCGTACCCGCACGAGGGGCAGTGCTGCTCGTTCAGCAGGGCCGCGGCCACCTCGCGCGCCCCGTGCCCGGCGAACGACCGCCGCAGCAGCAGGCGACCGAAGAGATACGCCGCCAGCGCCGGCCACACGAACACCAGCGGCACCAGCACAAACATGCGTGTCAGCCACACCAACCACCCCATCCCGACCGTCGAAACAACGATCGCGCCCAGGATCAACTGATGCCGCGCAAAGAACAACCCCAGGTCCATCGGCACGAGGCGCACCCGCAGCCGCTCCGTCACCTCCCGCGGCAGCACCTCGGCCTCGGTGTGCGCCCCCAGCGCGAACCCCGTCCCATACACCCGGCGCCGCACGCCGCGAGAG
>JBGPJM010000163.1:0-11389 GCA_041485385.1 Phycisphaerae bacterium
AGCAGGTTGAACGATGGGTCGGTGCTCTGCGGCCCGATATTCTCGCCGACTCCCCAGGAGGGATCGACCCCCAGCGAGTTCATGAATCCGTTGCGCGTGCCCGAGCCGGAGTCGCGCGTGACCACCATCAGGTTCTCCCCGGTCTTGTCGCGCCCCGTCTGGAACAGGTACGCCAGCGACGAGGCATCGATCTGCTGCCGCCCCACGCCGAAGTTCACCATCGCGGCGATGGGGGCGAAGGCCACCGGCGTGTCGAAGACGGTGTTCGAGTTCGCGCCCCCTTCGTTGGCGGGGTCGAAAAGGTTCAGCGTGCCGAGGCTGGTCAGCGTGTTGACCCGCCCGTTGGTGGTGCCGTCGGTGTTGAGCGCGACGCGCGGGTTCGTCCCGTACCCGCCGATGCCGGGGAGCCGGGCGGGGGAGGCCGCGCCGCCCGGGATCCGCGCGAACCAGCGCGTCGGGACGTCCATCACGGCCAGGTCGATCTTCAGACCGCCGGTGGAGGGGTTGTTGGGCGGCTGGTACGTCGCCTGCAGATAGTTCGGGCCCGCTGTGCCTTCGGAGCGGACCGGCGCCGCGCCGGGGTTGCCGGTGTTGGCGATCGAGGTCAGGCCCAGCGTCGCGTCCTTCCACTTGCTCCGGTTGTAGTACGCGTTGGCGAGCGTCGAGCCGGACGGCAGGTCGTTGGGATTGACGGCGAACGTGTGCCCGAAGCCGACCAGCTCGGCCAGGCCGTTCCCCGAGCCCACCGAGCGGTACTGCACCGCCCACCACTCCAGGTTGCGCCCCAGGCCGGGCGCCGGCGGCAGGGCGAACGGCGCGAGCTGGTCGTTGGTGTCGAAGACGCGGGCGAAGCCGTCGCCGTCGACGTCGAAATAGTCGTTGGTTGAGGCGGGCGCGGCGAAGAAGCTCTCGAAGAGCGTCGCGCCGCTGATGTTGATGACGGTCTGGGCCGAGACCGCCGACGACAGCGCGCCCAGCGCGCCGCACGCGGCCAGCACGAGACGGGGATCGAGCCGATTGTTCTTCATCGTGGAATCTCCTTGTTCAGAAAGCAGGCTTCATTGGTGGTGTTGAACACATCGAAACCGTGTAGATCGTGGGGTGTAATGGGGCGGGAGGCAGGGATGGGTCGGGAGGGGGAGCGCACCGATCGCGCCGAGCCCCCCCTTTCCTAGCCTTTCTCTGTCTCTGTGTTCTCTGTGGTAAGACGCCTTTGCCGGCGCCGCGCGCAGAACCCTGGCATGACGAAACCGCGTCAGAAATCAGAATCGACTCGCACGTTGGCGCCCGTCAGCGTGTAGAACCGGTCCCCCCAGCGCTTCTTGCGGATGGTGTCCAGGATGGTGCTCCGCTCCACGTGCCCATCGACGTAGCTGAAGTTGGCCGTGCCGCCGTACGTCCGGTCGCCGCCGGGGTGCGTGCGCCCGACGGCGTTGAGGATCGTGTTGCCGTCCCGGATCATGTTCGGACCGAGCTGGTCGGCCCGAAGGATCGCCGACTCCGGCGGGTAAAAGAACCGCGGGGAGGTGCCGGCGTCGGGCTCGTTGTAGACGTCCACGCCCGCCGAGCCGCCGACGAACGGCGTGATCGGCCGGTGGCTCTTGGACTTCGAATCGTCGAAGATCGAATGCCAGCTGTCCGTCTCCACGAACTCCGTCACCATGATCATGCGGCTGGGGAACGTGACGCGCGCGTCAATCGCCAGCCGGTTGTGCCGCACCGTATTCGAGTTGAACTTGTTCCGCGGGAAAATCGCCGCGTTCCCCGTGTAGGCCATCCGCTTGGCCTGCCGATCCACGGGCGTGGTGGCCGGGGCGTTCTGGCCCAGATCGTTGACCTGGTCGGTCTCCCAGTCCGCGCCGTTGCCGCCGGGGTTGGTCGCCGGCGCCCCGCCGTTGAGCAGCGCCGGGCAGCGGAACGCGGTCTCGGGGACCCCGCCGCCGGTGTCCTCGAAGAGGTTGTACGACCAGTGCACGTAGCCGTTGGCCGGCACCGGGTTGGTGAGCAGTTGCTGCGAAGTCAGCCAGTCGCCGCCCGTCTGGTCGGCGCCGTAGACATACGCCGGCGGGATGTACCCCTTGTTGCTCGCCGAATAGGCCGCCAGCCCCTGCACGACCGATCGCATGTTGGCCGCGCACTGCAGGGCCCGCGCCTCCTTCCGGGCCCCCCCCAGGGCTGGCAGCAGGATGCCCACCAGCAGCGCGATCACCGCGATCACCACCAAGAGCTCGATCAGTGTGAACCCTGCCAGCCGCTTGCGTTTCTGCATCGTCGCACGCTCCTTCCTGGAATCGTCCCTGAACTCCACTCCGACATTGGGGAGACGATAACCACGCGTGCTCGAAACAGAAGCCCGGAACAATCAAGATTGCGCTAGGCGTCCCTGTGCGCAATCTTAACAATCATGCGACGACGCACGTTCTTACAATCTTAACAATCTTAGCAATCTTGACAATCGATCTAACTCTCGGCGCCGCGCGGCGATCCGATCATCGCCAGCAGCTCGGCGTGCACGAGGCCGTTGCTCGCCACGCCATCCCCCGAGTGCGCCGTCGCGGCCCCCGCCCAGTCGGTGTACGCGCCCCCCGCCTCCTCCAGGATCACCGTGCTCGCCGCGCCGTCCCACGGCTTCATGGCCGGCTCGATGATCGCATCCGCCCGGCCCGTCGCCACCAGCACGTGCCCGTAGCAGTCGCTCCAGCCGCGCACCACCCGCGCCCGCCGCCCCAGCTCCATCAGCAGATCCTCGCGTCCGCACTTGGCGAAGTACTCAAACCCCGTCACGCAGACCAGCGCCTCCCGCAGCGTCCCCACCGCCGACACCCGCGCCGGGCGCGCCCCTTCCTTCCCCACCACCTGCCACGCCCCCGCGCCGCGCGAGCCGTACACCATCTCTCCTCCCTCGCCCCCCAGCGCCGGCATCAGGATCACCCCCGCCACCGTCCGCATCTCGCGCTCCACCGCCACCAGCACGCCGTACAGCGGCACGCCGTGCACGAACGACTTGGTCCCGTCGATCGGATCGATCACCCACCGGTACCCCGAGCCGCCCCGCTTCTCCGGGAACTCCTCTCCCAGGATCCCGTCATCGGGGAAGGCCCGCGCGATGCCGCGCCGCAGTTCCTCCTCCGACTCGCGGTCCGCCGTCGTGACCGGCGAGCCATCGCCCTTGACATCCACGCGGAACCGGGTCGTGTTGAAGTAGTGCAGCGTCCGCTCCCCCGCCGCGCGGGCGACCTCGATGGCCACCTTCAGCCGACGGGCCACCTGATCATCCCCCTGAATAGGTGACGACAAAGGCCTTGAGCCGGGAGGGGTGGCGGGGAGGAGGGGCATCCGCGCATGGTACCTCGCCGAACCGCGCAGAACATCGTGGTTAGTCCACCGAACGTGCCAAAAAACGCTCGGAAACCATGGGGTATTCCCCCAAACGGGCGCGCAGAACGTGCATGGCACCCCGGACCGACGGTCCACGCCCCCACCCGCATCCCACCTCGAAGAGTGCGGTAGACTCCCCCCCGCTCCCCGCACCATCCAAGGAAACCCCGTGAAAAACACCCTTTTCGCTCTCCTCGCCGCCACCCTCCCCGCCGCGTCAGACGTCGAGCCGCAGGCCGCCATGCTCCGCTGGCCCGACGTCGGCCCCACCCATATCTGCTTCGTGTACGCCAACGACATCTGGATCGTCCCCCGCGCCGGCGGCGTCGCGCTGCCGCTGGCCAGCCCGCCGGGGCAGGAGACGCTGCCGAAGTTCAGCCCCGACGGCAAGACAATTGCGTTTGTCGGAAACTACGACGGCAACCGCGATCTGTACACGATCAGCGCCAGCCCCACCAGCCCGGGCGGCATCCCGGTGCGCGTGACGCATCACCCGGCCGCCGAGGCGCTGGCCGACTGGACGCCCGACGGGAAACTCCTGTACATCACCAACGGCTTTGCGGGCTTGCCGCGGCAGTCGCAGCTCTACTCGGTCGCGGCCACGGGCGGGATGCCCACGAAGATGCCGGTTCCGTACGGCGGTTTCGGCGCGGTGAGCCCCGACGGCACCTGGCTGGCGTACACGCCGCACTCGACGGAAACCCGCACGTGGAAGCGCTACCGCGGCGGCATGGCCACCGACGTGTGGCTGTTCAACCTGAAGGACAAGACGTCCCGGCGGATGACGGACTGGGAGGGGACCGACACGCTCCCGATGTGGGTGCCCGCGGGTGCAGACGGCAAGGGCGGCGACTCCGGGACGGTCTATTACCTCTCGGACAATGGGCCCGAGCATCGCCTCAACATCTGGAAGTACACGCTGGCGTCCCAGAAGCGCGAGCAGGTGACGACCTTCAAGGACGACGACGTGAAGTGGCCGTCGATCGGGCCGGGCGCAGGCGGGCGCGGCGAGATCGTCTTCCAGCTCGGCAGCGAGCTGCGCCTCCTCGACCTGGCGACCAAGAAGGACAGCGTGGTGAAGGTGACGATCCCGGGCGACCGGCCGGCTATCCGCCCGCACGCCGTGGACGCGTCGAAGCACATCGACAGCGCATCCATCTCCCCCACCGGCAAGCGCGTGGTGCTCGAGGCCCGCGGCGACATCTGGTCGGCCCCGGCGAAGGAGGGCGTGGTGCGCAACCTCACCCGCACCGACGGGACCTTCGAGCGGACGCCGGCGTGGTCGCCGGACGGGAAGTGGATCGCCTACTGGTCCGACGCGTGCCCGCCGGGCGAGTACGAGCTGTACATCCGTCCCTCCGACGGCCGGCCCGCGGACGAGAAGGCCGACAAGGAAAAGGCCGACAAGGAAAAGGAGGCCGCGGAGCCCAAGGCCGACGAGGCCAAGGGCGACCAGCCGGAGAAGAAGAAGGAGGACGGCCCGGGCAGCCTCGCGGCGCAGGCCGAGCCGCGCCAGGTCACGAACCTCGGGCCCGGGTTCCGGTACGGCCCCGCCTGGTCGCCCGACTCCAAGCACATCTGCTTCAGCGACCAGGCCGGCCGGCTGTATCTCACGACGGTGGAGGGGGGCGAGACGAAGGTGATCGACACCGACCCGTACTCGGGGCAGATGGGCGTGAGCTGGTCGGGCGACTCGAACTGGATGGCCTACTCGCGCTCCGACGACGACAACCGCAACGGGTGCATCTGGCTGTACGACCTGAAGGCGGGGAAGAAGACGCGCGTGACCGAGCCGATGTTCAACTCCGGCTCGCCGACGTTCGACCGCAAGGGCGAGTACCTGTACTTCGGCTCGAACCGGTCGATGAACGCGCCGATCTACGGCGACCTGGACACGACGTGGGTGTACTCCGGCACCGAGATGCTGTACCTGACGCCGCTGCGGAAGGACATCAAGAGCCCCTGGGCGCCCAAGAGCGACGAAGAGGAGATCAAGAAGGAGGGCGCCGAGGACAAGAAGGATGACAAGAAAGACGAGAAGAAGGACGACAAGGGCGCGGCAAAGAACGGCGACGGCGCCGCCGCGGCGGCCGACGACGGGCTGAGCGGCAACTGGAGCGGCACGGCGACGGGGCCGGCGGACCAGTTCCCCCCCGAGGGCATCTCCTTCACGCTGCACCTGACGCTGCGCGCTGATGGCACCGTGACGGGGAGCTCGGAGAGCCCATCGGGCGACGGCCAGGTCACCTCCGGCAAGTTCAACAAGGAGACCGGGGAGCTCACGCTGACGCTCCAGGTCGGCGACGGCACGTTCACGCTCACCGGCACGGTGAAGAGCGGCGAAGCGTCGGGGGCATGGACCTCCGGCGAGATCGGCGGCAAGTGGACCTGCAAGCGGACGAGCACGGGAGGCGGCAAGGGCGCGCAACCCGCGGCCGAGAAGGGCGGCAAGAAGGACAAGGCCCCGAAGGAAGTGAAGATCGACCTCGAGGACTTCGAGCACCGCGCGATCGCTCTGCCGGTGCCGCCCGGCAGGTTCGGCACGATGGGCCTGTCCAGCGACCACAAGCTGATCTACGTGCGCTTCAGCGCCCGCGGCGGCGGCGGCGGCGGGGACGCCCCGGGCGCCGACGGCGCCTCCATCAAGATCTTCGACCCGACCGACGACGCCAAGGAAGAGAAGACCGTGACGGCCGCGGGCGGCTTCGATCTCTCGGCCGACGGCAAGAAGCTGCTGGTGTTCCGGGCCGGCACGGCGACGGTGTACGACGCCGCGGCCGGCGGCGGGAAGAGCACCAGCGTGCCGACGGCGGGGATGCTCGTGACGGTCAACCCGCGCAACGAGTGGCGCCAGATCTTCACGGACACCTGGCGGCTGGAGCGGGATTTCTTCTACGAGCCGACGATGCACGGCGTGGACTGGCCGAAGATGCGCGAGCACTACCTCAAGATGATCGACGACTGCGTGAGCCGCGAGGACGTGGCGTACGTGCAGGGCGAACTGATCAGCGAGCTGAACATCGGGCACGCGTACGTGACCAGCCCCGGCGAGATCGAGACGGCGCCGTCGGTGGCGGTGGGGATGCTGGGGTGCGACTACGAGCTGGCGACGACCGACCAGGGCAAGGCGTATCGGATCACGAGGATCTACGAGGGCGGCACGTGGGATATCGACGCCCGCGGCCCGCTGAGCCAGCCGGGCGTGGACGTCAAGACCGGCGACTTCCTCCTGGCGGTCAACGCCGTGCCGGTCGACACCTCCCAGGACCCGTGGGCGGCCTTCATCGGCACGGCGGACAAGCCGACGACGATCACCGTCAGCGAGAACCCCTTCATCGACGGCAAGGCCCGCGACGTGCTCGTGAAGCCGGGCGCGAGTGAGGCGGGCCTGCGGTACCGCGCGTACATCGAGTCCAAGCGCGCGTACGTCCAGCAGCACAGCGAGGGGAAGGTCGGGTACATCTACGTCCCCAGCACCGGACTCGACGGCCAGAGCGACCTGTACCGGCAGTTCCAGGGCCAGCGCGAGAAGCCGGCGTTGATCATCGACGAGCGCTGGAACAGCGGCGGGCAGATCCCCACGCGCTTCATCGAGCTGCTCAACCGGCCCGTCACCAACTACTGGGCCCGGCGCAACGGCAAGGACTGGACCTGGCCGCCGGACTCGCACCAGGGCACGCAGTGCATGCTCATCAACGGGCTGGCGGGCTCGGGCGGCGACATGTTCCCGTGGCTGTTCCGCTTCAACAAGCTCGGCAAGCTGATCGGCACGCGCACGTGGGGCGGGCTGGTGGGGATCTCCGGCAACCCGGGCCTCATCGACGGCGGCTCGATCAGCGTCCCCACCTTCGGGTTCTACAAGACCGACGGGCACTGGGGCGTCGAGGGGCACGGCGTTGACCCGGACATCGAGCTCATCGACGACCCGGCGCTGATGACCGACGGCGGCGACCCGCAGCTGGACAAGGCGATCTCGCTGATGCTCGAAGAGGTCACGGCCCACCCGTACACGCCGCCCGCGCGCCCGGCCAGCCCGGACCGCAGCGGGATGGGGAGCAAGCCCGAGGATCGTTGATCGCGAAAGCGTGGGAGCATCGGCAGCCGGTAGTGCGGGGCGTGCGCCCCAGCCGAGCGCCCGCGCGCAGCGAGGGGGGAGGGAGGAGGGGGGCTCAGGCCGTCTTGCGCTCGGTGCGTGCGCCGTCGAAGCGGATGTCGCTCACGAGCACGGACTTGGCCTCCCCGCTGTCTTCCTCGTGCCGCAGGCGCTGGCGGAGCTGCTGCTCGAGCCGGTACAGGTCGCGGACGTTGCGGAGGCGATTGAAGACCCCGGGCATGTGCAGAACGCGGAGCGTCAGGCCGGCGCAGGGGATGGCGCTGTGCAGAGCGCTGTACAGCGAGGGCGAGGGCGCGGGGCCGGTCGATCCCGGCGCCCCGGCGACAGGGTCGCCCGGCTGGCTCTGGTCATCGGAAAGCGGGTCGCCCGCCGGCCGGCGGGGCGCGAAGCCGCGGTCGAACTCCGCCATGAGCGCCCCGAGGCGCGGGAGCAGCACGCCGGGCGGCGCCGTGAGCAGGAAGCGGTCGTCGCCAAGGTGCGCCAGGAACACGCCCGGTTCGTCCTGCACCACGATCGTCTTGATCAGCTCCGCCAGCTCGCGCAGCAGCTTGTTGCCCAGTTCGTAACCGAACGTCGCGTTGTACGCGTCGAAGTTGCGGATGTCGATCATCGCGGCGTCGCCGAGCGATCCGCCGTGGAGTTGTTCGGCTGCCCCGCCCTCGCCCTGGCGGATCAGCGCCCCGATGTGCTGGTCGGCGCTCGCCCGCGCCGGCAGGCCGGTGAGCGGCGCTCGCCCCATCTGCGTCGACTGGGTCTCGGCCGCGGCGATCTGCAGGAGGTCGCGCAGCTTCACGATCCCCAGGATCTCGCCGCCATCGGCGATCACCAGCGGCTCGGCGACGTGCTCCTCGTCCCGCACGCAGACAAGCTGCAGGCCCTCCTGGATGGTCGCCTCCGGAGAGATCGGGCAGACACCGTCGCTGGCCACGGCGGCGATCGGCCGGCGCCCCGCGCCGGCACGGGCTTCATCGAGCACGCGCCCGCGCGCACACCAGCCCACGAACCGGCGCCCGTCGACAACCACGACGCCGCTCTGCGTCGGATCGCGCAGCAGCCTCGCGGCCACTTCACCCACCAGCGTGACCGCCTGCACCTCCCAGACCGGCCGGCACAGGCGTCGCAGCGGCGTCGAACCGGGGGCCGCGGAGACGATCGCCTGCACCTCGCTCCATCGGTCATGCACGGCCGCGCCGTAGCCGGGGCTCGCCGTCTGCTCGCGCGGGCACGGGCGCCCGAGGAAGAACCCCTGGCCGAACCGCACGCCCAGCCCGGCGACCGTAACCAGTTCCTCACGCGTCTCGATCCCCTCGGCCAGGATGCTGACGCCGCCCAGGCGGGCGAAGTGCACGAAGAACCGCACGAGGTTCTGCTTGAAGGGGTCCTGGTCGATGCGCTGGATGAACTCGCGGTCGAGCTTCAGCCAGTGCGGGCGCAGGAGCATGATGCGGTTCAGCCCGCTGGTGCCAGCGCCCACGTCGTCGATGGCGATCTGGAATCCGCCCGACTTCAGCCTGCGGGCCTGCTCGGCCAGGCCCGGCGTGGCCTGCTCGCGCGAGAGCTCGGTGATCTCCAGCACGATCCGGTCGGGCACGACGCTGTCCGCACGCGACACCGCCTGCGCCAGCGAGTCGGCGAACCGTTCGTCGGCGAACACGTCCGGTGTGCAGTTGAGAAACAGCAGCATGTCCGCCGGCCAGTTGGCCGCGGCCTCGAAGGCCGCCAGACGCGTCAACTCCTCCAGCGGCCAGAGCAGCTGCTCCCGTTCCGCGGCCTCGAAGAGTTCGCCGGGGTCGCCGAAGCCGGTGGCCTTGCCCGGGCGGGAGAGCGCCTCGAAGCCGACGATCGACCCGCTCTGCAGATCCACGATCGGCTGGAAGTGCGTCCCCACGTCGCGCGTCTCGATGAGCGCGAGCAGGCTCCGGCGCGGAGTATCAGGTGTTCGGTTCTGCGTTGGCGTGCCCGTCGACATCGTGCCCCTGTGCCGCCGCGGGTGTCAGTCCTGGAGCGACCGCGCGGCGAACGGACCGTTATCGACCCGAGCGGGGCACGACTTCCGCCGGAGCGCCGAACCGACACGACAAAGCGACGCTGGCATCCGAGAACCGCATCTGTGGGTTCGACGGGCCGCCGGGCGGCCGTCAATCGAAGCGGAAGACCCCCTTGCGGTACCCGTACACGTACGCGACAACCGTGGTGAAGAGGAAGAAGAAGATCCGCCCCAGCCAGATCAGCGCGGCCTGGCTGTGCTGGTCGATGTTCGCGAAGGTCGTGGCCCACGGATAGAGAAAGATGATCTCGATATCGAAGACCAGGAACACCATCGCGATGAGATAGAACCGCACGTTGAACCGCTTGCGGGCGGTGCCGATCGGGTTCATGCCCGACTCGTACGTCGTGCTCTTGACGCTCCCGTCCCGCGAAGGGCCCAGCAGCTTGGTGAGGACCACGTTGGCGACGCCAAAGGCGACCGCCATGGTGATCAGGATCATCACCGGGATGTAGGAGGAGATGTCGACGGCGGCCATGGTTGAGCGGAGCATGGGTGGAGATAGTAGCGGGGGTCCCGGTTCCTGGGTCCCGGTTCCTGGGTCAGGACAAGTCACGAGTCAAGGGTCATAGGTCTCGGCGGCCCCGACGAGCGGATCCAACCCCCCACTGCCATTCCGGCAGGTGAGTCCGCGTCCCGCCCAGCCCCTGACAGGCCCCCGCGGACGGGCAACCAGCCGCCACCCCCCCGCCACCCCCCGCCACTCCCCCAAATCCCACCGCCTTGGCCGGTGCGTCCGCCGGTCTTCGTGGCACTGGCTTTGCCTCGCTCCTCAACGAGGTAGGCCGCGCGATGGCTGCCTTGATCTCGTACCGACGGTACCTCGACAAGCGATCCCCAATCACCGGAGCCTTGAGAAATGGCCGCGAAGCAGCTCACTTTCGACGTCGATGCCCGGCAGGCCCTTCTTTCGGGCGTTGAGAAGCTCGCCCGTGCAGTGAAGTCCACCCTGGGCCCGCGCGGACGCAACGCGGTGCTGGACAAGTCCTGGGGCGGGCCCAGCGTCACCAAGGACGGCGTGACGGTCGCCGAGGAGATCGAACTGGGCAACAAGGCCGAGAACATGGGCGTGCTCCTGGTGAAGGAGGCGGCCTCGAAGACCTCCGACGACGCCGGTGATGGCACCACCACGGCCACCGTGCTGGCCGAGGCGCTCTTCCGCGAGGGGCTGAAGTACATCGCCGCGGGCGTTGATGCCAACGCGCTCATCCGCGGCATGAAGAAGGCCGTCGAGGTCGTCGCCGCCGAGATCAAGTCGTTCGCCAAGCCCGTGGCGGGCAAGGCCGACATCCAGAACATCGCCACGATCTCGGCGAACAACGACACCGAGATCGGCAAGATCATGGCCGACGCGTTCGAGAAGGTCGGCAAGGACGGCGTCATCACGGTCGAGGAGGGCAAGAGCCTCGAGACCGTCGTGGACGTCGTCGAGGGCATGCAGTTCGACCGCGGGTATCTCTCCCCGAACTTCGTCACCAACACCGACGACATGACCGTCGAGTTCGAGAAGGCCCTCGTCCTCGTCCACGAGGACAAGATCGAGTCGGTCACCAAGCTGCTCCCGCTGCTCGAGAAGGTCATGCAGGCCAAGAAGCCTCTGCTCATCATCGCCGAGGACATCTCCGGCGAGGCTCTCTCCACGCTCGTCATCAACAAGCTCCGCGGCACGCTCCAGGTCTGCGCCGTCAAGGCCCCCGGCTACGGCGACCGGCGCAAGGCCATGCTCGAGGACATCGCGATCCTCACCGGCGGCCAGGCCATCATGAAGGACCTCGGCACCGAGCTGGAGGACATCGAGCTCTCCCAGCTCGGCCTCGCCAAGAAGCTCGAGGTCGACGCGGATAACACCA
>JBGPJM010000164.1:0-11351 GCA_041485385.1 Phycisphaerae bacterium
ATGATCTGTCCGGGCCGGGTCCGCACGGTCGTCGCGGGCCCGTCGGAGCCGACCGCGCGGGCCACCCCGAAGTCGAGCACCTTGGGCCGGGCCGGTGAGCCCGGCTCCGATGGCGCCGGCGGCTGGACGATGATGTTCCCGGGCTTGAGGTCGCGGTGGATCACGCCGCGCTGGTGCGCATGCTCGACCGCGTCGCATATCTGCGTCATGAGGGCCAACCGATCCCGTACTCCCAATCTGCTGCTTTCGCAGTAGTCGAGCAGCGCCTGACCCTCGACCAGCTCCATCGCGAAGAACGGCTGGCGCGCTCCCTCCTGCCCGGGCCATGACACCGACCCCGCCTCGAAGATCTGCGCGATCCCGGGGTGCTGGAGACGGCCGAGCAGCTGCGCCTCGTGCTCGAATCGCCTGCACGCCGCGACGGACCCGAGCCCCGGCCTGATGACCTTGAGGGCGACCGTGCGCCTGGGGTTCTCCTGTTCCGCCCTGTACACCACGCCCATGCCGCCTTCGCCCAGCACCCCCACGATGGTGTACCCGCCGATCCGCGGCGGCGCTCCGGGCCACTCGAGAAAGCCGTTCCCTTTCTCGTGGTGCTCCAGCAGCGAACGCACTTCGGCGAGCAGCGCCGCGTCATCCCCACACTCGCGTTGGAGCACGGCGTTCCTCTCGCGATCGGGCCTCTTGGACGCCGCCAGGAAGATTTCGCCCGCGCGGGCGTATCGCTCAGGGGTCATGACCGGTCTCCCTGCGAAAGGCGGGCGCGGAGCCAGGCCCTCGCCACCGTCCAGGAGTCCTCGACGGTGGTGGAGGAAAGATCCAGCGCCCTCGCTGTTTCCTCGATTGTGAGGCCGCCGAAGAACCTCAACTCCACGATCCGCGCGTGGCGCTCGTTGAGGCGGGCCAGTTCCGAGAGCACCTCGTCCAGCGCGATCACGTCCACCTCGGAGTGTTCGGTGAGCTGGGTGCAGTCGCTGAGCGTGATCCTGCTCCAGCCCCCTCCCCGCTTGGCCGCGAGGTGAGCCCTGGCATGGTCTACGAGGATCCGGCGCATGCTCTGGGCCGCGACGGCCACGAAGTGCGTCCGGTCGCGCCAATCCACCCGGGTCTGATCGACCAGGCGCAAGTATGCTTCGTGAACCAGGGCCGTCGGCTGCAGGGTGTGGCCCGCGCGCTCCTGCCGGAGGTAATGCGACGCCAGCGCGTGCAGCTCGTCGTACGCGAGCGGCATCAGCCGCTTGGCAGCGGCCCTGGAATCTTCGCGCATCTCCAGGAGCAGCGCCGTCGCGTTGGACGCCGGTGGTTGGTCCATGCCGACACCTCACGGAGAGTTTACAAAGAATCCGGGGGATTGCACGCGGTTTCCCGCGTTACTCCGTGGACGGCCAACCCGGTGGCCGGCCGCAGGAGCAAGACGCATGACCGCTTCACGAAACAACCGAAAGGATGACCTGGCGCGGCCGTCGGGCGCGCGGGCGCTCTTCCTGGTCGCGTCCCTCGGGTTGGCCGCCCTGGCCCGGGCCGACGGGGGCGGGGGCAGCGCCGCCCTCTACTCCCTGGACCCCACGTCGCCGTCGCTCGCCAGGAACCCGTTCCTCAGCGCGGCGACGATCTTCGTTGACGACCCCAATAACGATGGGGTGTTGACCGTCGGCCTGCCCCCGGGCGGTCTCCGCCTCTTCCCGGGTGACAACCTCATGGGCCTTTCCGGAGGCACGGACAACGGCATCCCGGTCATGATCGAGTACGGGAACGCGATGAACTGGCCCTACCTGCGGTACCAGTTCTCGTTTGCCCGCAACTCCATCGACAACTTCACGAGCCCCGCGCTCCCCCTTCCTTATGAGATCCCGCTCTTTTTTCCGACCATCACCCGCACCACGACCTACGCGGCCCAGTTCCCGCTGGACCAGGCGGCGGACGTGCTGGACAACAGCGACCCGATCGGAGCGCGCGTCAACTCGCGGATGCTGGAGGACGGCGGCGAGCCGGGCCCGAATCTGGAGCTCATCGGCAACCCCGTCACGCCGCCCATGGTCATCGACAACATCGACGCTCTCGCCACCGTGCAGGGGATCGGTGGCGGTCCGGACGGCGGTCCGGGCAACCCATCCAACGGGGAACTCGACATCGGCTCGACGATCTACTTCGTCGTGCAGAGCGGGGGACCCAGCGGATTGAACGGCGCCACCATCTACCGCAAGGTCGGCACCAATGCCAACATCCCAGGCGGGATCAACGATGCGCCCACCCCGTACGCCGCGCCGGGGGACCTGGGTCTGGTCGCCACCGACCAGATCGACGCCATCAGCGTGTGGGACGCCGGGATGCTGGGCGCGTTTGACACCGGCGATGGTGTGGTGTTCTCGCTCGCGCCCGACTCTCCCTCGCTTCTGACCTACCGGATCCTCCCGGGCGACCCCAACAACGTCGTGCTCGACGAGGGGGCCATCTTCCTGGCTCGTCCGGGGCGCGGCATCATCGCCGCGCTCCCGAAGGAGTTCTTTTCCGTTTCCAGCGGCAACCTTGACGCGATCATCTGCATCGACCCGCGCGAGGACGTGCCCTCGTGCCTGGGGACGCTTTCTCGCCCCATCACGCCCTCCGACAGCCTGACCCTCAGCAGGTACAGGGCCCAGATGCTCCCCAACGGCCAGGTCTACTTCTGGGTGGCGATCAACGATCCCCAAGCGCTGCCCGCTGGGGGCGCCGTGACTTCGTTCTCGGTTACCGCAAGTTACGCAGACGGTACAGGAGTGCCCGCCTCGATACAATCGGCCAACTCCTTCATCGGCGGCCCGGGCGGGATGGGATGCGACTGCAGGTTCGGTTGCGGTGAACCGGGCAACCCGTGCGGCGCCGTCGCGTCCTTCGGCGGCTGTGCCCTTGACCAACCCTCCCAGAACTGCGGCACCCCCGCGTCGTTCACATCCTGGAACACGTGCCTGGGCACGTTCGTGGTCAGGGCAGGGCCCGCACGCGGGCGAACGGTCTTCTCCATCTCCGCCACCGTTGTGACGGTCGATGGCCAATCCACCACCTTTGGTCCCGTTGACTTCATCGCGGACGTGATCCTCGACTGCGACGTCGACCGGATCGACGACGAAGTGGCGATCCGCAAGCAGGTCGTCGGTGACTGCAACAACAACGGCATCCCGGACGCCTGCGACATCGCCTCCGGCTTCAGCGGCGACTGCGCCATCCCCGCTACGGACCGGACCGTGCTGGCGAGCGTCTCGACCGCGGGAGCCCCGGGGAACGGGGCCGCGCTGGACCCGGTGTCGACCTCCGCGACAGGCCGGTACATCGTCTTCGAGAGCCTCGCGAGCAACCTGGTCGCGGGCGATGCCAACGGCGCTTCGGATGTGTTCCTCCGAGACCGCGACACCGACGGCAACGGCGTGTTCGACGAGCCCGGGCGCGTCACGACGAGCCTGGTCAGCGCCACCCCCGGCGGCATCGCGGGCAACGGGGCCAGCAGAACCTGCGAGACACTGGGCGCCCCGGGCGGCGCCATCAGCGCCGACGGCCGGTACGCCGTGTTCTCTTCCGCGGCCAGCAACCTCGTTGCCGGCGATACCAACGGCTTCACCGATGTCTTCATCAGGGACCTTCAGACCGGGACAACGACCCGCCTCGGCCCGGCCGGCGGCGCCGCGCCGAACAACCCCAGCCTCGGCCCGTCCATCTCCGCCGACGGCCGGTTCGTCGCGTTCACCAGTTACGCCAGCAACCTGGTGGTGCCCGACTCCAACGGCTTCACCCGCGACGTCTACGTCTGGAACCGCCTCACCGGCGCCGTCGTCCGCGTCAGCCGCGCCACGGGCGGCGCGCAGGCCAACAACTTCAGCGAGAACGCCCGGATCTCGGCGAGCGGACGGTTCGTCGCCTTCGAGAGCATCGCGACCAACCTCGTCGCCGGCGACACCAACGGCGTGCGGGACATCTTCCTCCACGATCGCGACGCCGACGGCAACGGCGTGCTCGACGACGCGGGCGGCGTCTCGACTGTGCGCATCAGCACCGACAGCACCGGTGGGCAGTCCGCCGGCGCCTGCGACAACCTGTCGATGTCCGACGACGGACGCTTCATCGCGTTCCGCAGTTTCTCCAATGCACTCGTCCCCGGCGACACCAACAACGCCGGCGATGTGTTCCTCAAGGACACGCAAACCGGCTCGCTCGTCCGTGTCAGCGTCGCCGACGGCGGGGCCCAGGCCATGGGAGAGAGTTACCTCCCCGCCGTCTCGCCCGACGGACGCTACGTCGCCTTCACCAGCAACGCGCCCAACCTCGTCCCCGGCGACACCAACGGCTTCTTCGACGTCTTCATCCACGACCGCGCCCTCAACCGCACCATCCGCGCCAGCCGCACGACAACCGGCGGACAGGCGGGCGCCGACAGCGCGTACGGGGCCTTCTCCGGTGACAACCGTTCCCTGGTTTTCGCTTCCAACGCCGCGCTGGATCCCGGGGACACCAACGGAACCGGCGACTGGTACGTCCGCGTCCTCACCGACTGCAACGGGAACGGGCAGATCGACACCGTCGAGGGCGCGAGCACCGTCGGTTGCTTCGCCAACGGCATCCCGGATAGTTGCGAGCCGGACTGCAACGGCAACGGCATCGCGGATTCCTGCGAGATCGCCGCGGGCCTGCTGGCCGATTCCGACGGCGACGGCATACCCGATATCTGCGAGGGACCGGGCTGCCCGTGCGATTGGAACCGCGACGGCGTGCTCAACAGCCAGGACTTCTTCGACTTCCTGACCGCATTCTTCACCGGCGGCGCCGATTTCAACAGCGACGGCACCACGAACTCGCAGGATTTCTTCGACTTCCTGACCTGCCTCTTCGCCGGGTGCGGGTGATGCCCCTCGCCTCACTCCGACGTCCGGCACGTGGGAGGGTACTTCGACTGGGACACGCCCACCATCATCGATACCTCCTTGCTCCACGTCCCCCTTTGGTAACCGAGAGGATGGTGCTGTCGTGGCGGTCACCGGCGTCGTGGGCGACCGGGCAATCGTCGATCGAAGCGACGGTAGGAGACCACTACACGGATGGGCTGCGGGAGCGTGACCAGCGACACCGCCACGCTGACGATCTGCCCGGCCGATTCCGACTGCGACGGCGCGCTCAGCTCCCAGGACTTCTTTGACTTCCTCAACGCCTTCTTCGCATTTGATCCTCGCGCCGACTTCAACCACGACGCCGCCATCAACTCGCAGGACTTCTTCGATCTCCTGAACGCGTTCTTCGCCGGCTGCGCGTGACCTGAAAGGCACGCTCCGTGGAGATTCCGATACCAACAGGAACAGCGGGCAGTACGCCCCCCACGGCATGGGCCGGGCTCATGTGTGCCCTCATCCGCGATGTTGTCGCCGAGGCGTCGCCCTGATCAGGGAAATTTCCCTGTAGCGGCCTGCGTGCCGGCCGGTACATTACCCCCGGCTCCGGCATGTCCGGCCGAACAGCCCCGAACTCGGCGAGGCATGCTCGAACCAACGCAGGCGCGTTGCTGACGGGGGCCGAGGCGACGGGGCACCATTCTCACACTGGAGGCCTGGCTATGCAGTCGGCAACGTCCAACCCGGGCAGGAGAGTTGTCCACACGCTCGCTGTTTGCGCATGCATCGTCCTCGCGGGAGCGTTGATCACGCACGCCGGTCCGCTGGATCCACCCGCGGGGCCGGTGGCCCCGACCTACAAGACGCTGTCGGAGGTCGAGCCGCGCACGCCGATCTCGTCGCTGCCATACACCATCACTCAGCCCGGCTCGTACTACCTGACCCGCAACCTGACGGGCGTCGCCGGGCTCAACGGCATCTCCATCCTCGCGAGCAACGTCACCATCGATCTGAACGGCTTCACGCTCGACGGAAACGGCAACACCGGGTTTAGAGCCATCTCGTGCTCCTTCAGGTCCAACGTCACCATCCGCAACGGCACGATCGCCAACTGGAACAGGGAAGGGATCGACGGGTACCAGTCGCACCAGGCCCGCGTCGAGGACGTGACCGTCGACAACTCCAACAACGGTTTCGGCATCATCGTCAGCTACACCAGCGTCGTCACCCGCTGCCAGGTCCGCTCCTCCGCCGCGGGCATCATCGTCGGGGACGGCTCCACCGTCGCCAACTGCACCGCCGAAAGCAACCAGCGCGGCTTCGAGATCGGTGCCGGCTCCTCCGTCAGCGAGTGCGCCGCCGTCTCGAACACAGGGAATGGCTTCGACATCGGCGCGGGCGTCACCGCGCGAGACTGCACGGCTCGCGGCAACGTGGCCAACGGGTTCCAGACCGGCGCCTCCAACACCCTGGTCAACTGCACCTCCAACGGCAACGCCGGCAAGGGGTTCCAGATGGACGGCGCCGGCCAGTTGCTCGACTCCACGTCCAGCGGGAACACCGGCGCGGGCGTCGACATCACCGTGCCGGGCGGCGGTAACCCCGTTGTCGCCCGCGTCGACGGCTGCAGCATCAACTTCAACGGCGGTCACGGCCTCAGCCAGACCGGCGGCGGAGGCTCCACATTCAGCAACAACACCATCGCCAGGAACTCCGGCGCGGGGATCGCCGTGCTGGACGGGAATCTCATCATCAACAACCGGATCGTCGACAACGGTGCGCCCGCGAATGCCGCCGGCGTCCAGGTCAACGGCTCCCAGAACACCATCCAGGGCAACAATATCCTCAACAACGGCGTGATGTACTCCTTCGCGGTCGGCACGTCCGCCAACCTGTTCTTCGGCAACACCTGCCGCGGCGGGGCCCAGTTCAACTCCGGCTCCAACACCCTCGCACCGTTCGTCAACGCGGGCACCGCGTTCTCCGGCGCAAGCCTCGCCAACACCAACAGCTTCGTGAATATTCTGTACTGAGCATACCCCCTCCTCGATCATTCCTCGGAAGCACGTCATTTCCGTTGCGCGTGAGAGGATCACCCATGAAGAGCCTTCTCCCCGCCGCGCTCCTGGCCGCCCTCGCCGCCCCGGCGTTCGGCCAGAGCAACGTCAGTCCGGTCAACAATTTCTCCTGGAGCGAGAACTGCGGGTGGATGAACTGGCGCGACGCCGGCTCGCCCCCCGCCAGCCAGGGTGCGCACGTCGGCGCCACGTTCCTGTCCGGCTTCATCTGGTGCGAGAACATCGGGTGGATCAACCTCGGCGACGGCACGCCCGCCAACGGGACCCACTACGCCAACACAACCGGGGCCGACTTCGGCGTCAACATCGACGCGCCCACCGGCGAGCTCTCCGGCATGGCCTGGGGCGAGAACGTCGGGTGGATCAACCTCGCCGGCGGGGGCATGGCCGGCGCCTCCACCGCCGCCCGCATCACCCTCACCCAGCCGCGCCGCCTCCTGGGCTACGCCTGGGGCGAGAACGTCGGGTGGATCAACCTCGACGACGCCGTGCACTACGTCGGCATCAACACCTGCTCCGGCGACTTCAATATGGACGGGCTCCTCAACTCCCAGGACTTCTTCGACTTCCTCACCGCCTTCTTCGCCAGCGCCCCCAGCGCCGACTTCAACCACGACGCCACCATCAACTCCCAGGACTTCTTCGACTTCCTCAACGCCTTCTTCGCCGGCTGCCCGTGACGATCGCGGATCCCCGAGAGTCGCGCCTTTCCCCGGAACGCAGCCTTCAGAGCTTGGGGTGGTCAGGGAGATTAATCGGTTGAACCCCGGCCGTGCACCGTCTCACCCCCTCACCCAGTCTCCCCGTCTCCCAGTCTCCCCGTCCCCCGTCTCCCCGTCTTCCCGTCTTCCCGTCTCCCAGTCCCCCCGTCTCCGGATGTCGACCGGTGCAGCATCGGCGTGCGCGGCCGGTTCCGGCCCTTGGGCAGTCTGAGTGCCCTGGCAGCCGAAGAGGCAGAGCATGACCAACGCGGCACAGGTTCGCACGTCAGACCCTCCGGACGGGGACCGGGGTGCCACGGCTTGACCGTGCCGCGCCATGACAGTCGCCCAAGGCCGGCAAGCCGTGGGGATGGGCGGCCGCTACCGAGGCCGCCCCGCACTCAGGACACACCCCGCCCGTCAGCCCCGCCAGCGAATACCCGCACGCAGGGCAGCAGAAACGGCGACGGCGCACCGCGCGGCGCACTCGATGGCCCAGCCCGAATATCGCGCCCACCAATACACCGTAGAACGCTGTCCCCACAACAACGCCGCGTGCGATGGGCTGAAGGGGCAGCGGACGCGGAGTGTCGATCTTCGGCAGGAGCACGTCACGGGCCAGCTCGTTCATTCGCTCGTGACGTCCCCGCTCATTGATCATGTCGACCGGCCTCATGAAGGCTGGTACCTCCAAGCCCCTTCGCCACACCACGGGCGGTGGCGGCGGCGGTGGGTACACGGGCACTCCTAAGAGGCCACGAGGCGGGGCGATGCTGCGGTCGCAGGCGAGCGCGGCCCACGGCCAGCCGGTTTGCAGAACCAGAACGAAGTTCCGTCCACGCCCTTCGGGCTCCCCGGGATGCGGCCGGTACGACTCGAGCACGTCGCATACGCGGACGCCAAATCCACCGAGGATCTGCACGCGCAGGGTGAGCCAGTGCGGCGGATCGTCCTCGGCCACGTGCCAGGTTCGGACCATCGCACGATCCAGACCACAACGGTCCCCGTCCGTATACGCCCACGCGACTGAATCGCCCGCCGGCGACCACAGCGCACACCCCCACGCCACCGCAACATTGATCGCCGCACCAATCACCACGAACACCACAGCGCAGCGCAGGATTCTCAAACCCCTTCGCACATCAGATCTCCCGACTCAGCACCGGAGTGCCACAGCTTGCCCGGCCCCAGAATCGCACCACACCACGGCAACCGCCCAGGACCGGGGTGCCACGGCTTGACCGGCCCCAGAATCATGCGGCGCCACAACAGACATCCAAGGCCGGCAAGCCGTGGGGATGCGCGCCCGAAACCAAAGCCACCCCGCACTCCGGACACTTCCCCAGCCCCCGCACCGGATACCCGCACTCCAGGCACAACCCCCGCCGCACGCGCCGCCACCGGCGCAACCGGCCCCTCACCGGCGAGAGGAGCAGCCACATCGCCGAGCCGTACAGGACGGCGTTGATCGCGAAACCGGGCCAGAGAGGCCGCAGGGGAAGCGGGTGCGGCGTGCCATGCTCCGAGTGCGGCGACCAGTCGCGGGCCCGCAGCGACTCGGGCACGTGCACACCTGATTCCCAGCCCGCTGGGACCAGGGTGCGCGCCGGCGTGTCGGGCTTCCACCCCGCCGCGGGCGTGACAGTCTGCAGCGCGCGGAGCGGCCAGCCGGCTTGGCAGGCCGAGAGCCGAAGCCGATCTTCGAGCCCAAGCCTGCCGAAGTAGTAGATCCCGACGTCGAGCTGATGCATGGTCACGCCCCACCGCGACGATCGGCTCTGAGAGAAAGCGGCGCGATAGGAGACGCCCTCGAGCTCCGGCCACCTGGCAACGTCCACGTTCGCGAAGAGGTCCGACGGCAGGCGACCGGCTTGATCCATACGGCTCATCGCTGGCCACGGCGACCACAGCGCACACCCCCACGCCACCGCAACATTGATCGCCGCCCCGAGCAGCAGGAAGAGCACGACGATCCGGACGGCGCGCTTCACGGCACACCCGCCTTCTCCTCGACGGCGGTGCCGGTCGCCGCGGGCCCGGCCTCTCTCCCGCACTCCGGACACCTCGCGAGCCCCCGCACGGGATACCCGCATTTCAGGCACAACCCACGCCGCACGCGCCGCCACCGGCGGAGCGTGAACGGGCCGCCCATGATCGTCCAGCACGCCGCGGCGTAGAGCAGTGTGTCGAGCGCGAAGCCGGTCCAGACTGGGCGCAGCGGGAGTGGGTCGGGGACCTCGGGCGCCCTCTTGCGTATCTCCCCACCGACGATGCGCGGCACGACCACTCCGCCGCGCCATACGGCGGTGTCGCCGGGGTTCCTGGGAAACACCACGCCCCAGCCATCCGAGATGGTGTCGCACTCCAGCGAGGCCATCGGCCATCCCGCTCTATGGACATGCAGCATGTGCGGCCCGTGCGGCTGCGGAACCGGCGTCGCCGTGGGCGCGGCCACGACGTAGAGCAGGTGAACGTGCAGGCCAACCCCGATCCGGTCCTCGTGGATGGCGAACTCGCCCGGCTGGAGCCAATCCTTGGGAACGAGACTTCCGATGTCGCGGATCGCCCCCCTGTCGGTCGGGGAAGCCGAGGTCCTGTGCGTCCACGGCGACCACAACTCGCACCCCCACGCGACGGCAACATTGATCGCCGCGCCGAGCAGCAAGAATGCGACGATGGTGATCACCATTCGCCCCATTTCGGCCACTCCTCCCGCACCTTCGCGGCCTCCTCCGGGTGCTTGACCTCCCAATCGATGTGTTTCACAGCGTCGCCCGCGGCTTCGGCGACCATCGGGTCCGGATCGCTTCGCAAGGCGCGCAAGCGCGGCAGAGCACCTACCGCCTTCGCGCCGGCGAACGCGAGCACATGGGCGGCGTCCGCGCGCCGCTCTGCATCGTCGTCACCGAGCCACTCCGCCATGACGGGGACACTGAGGCAGCCGCGGATCGCCATGTGTTGTAGACGTTCCTCACGCAGCCCGCGCACCTCAGCCCGGGATACTCCCGGGGCGACGTTCATCAAGATGCGCGTGGCACGCCCCTCATCGCCTCCCTGGCAGGCATAGGCGAGCGCCGCAATGGACTGGATGTCCGGGTCATTCGACTCCATGAACTGCTTGAGCTCGGGGAGCAACGACTCGGCCGAGCCGGCGTCAATGTCCGGGATCTTCTCGAGAGCGTTGACCGTTGTAAGTGCGGGCGATGATCGCGCGAGCCCGAGGAGGCGATGCAGCGCCGCCGCCACCTCCCGCGGATCGCCGCCGATCTGCACCCACGTCTTCGCCGCCTGATCCCACGGTTGCCTCAGGCCAGCATCCCGCAGAAACTCCGCGACAGCGCCGCGGAAGACCCCGCCTTCCCTCCCGTGCCGCGCCGCCGCGCTAAGGGCCGCCCCACGGCGTTTGGGACTCGGTGAACCGATCCCATCTTCGATGATCCGGGTCGTTCGATCGTCCAGCGGCAGACGCCCGGCAAAGATCAGTACCATGGTGAGCACCGGCTCGTCGTCGTTCGCAAGCGCAAGCACGGCATCCTGGGCGGCCGTGTCGTCGAGGGCCACCGTGCCAAGCGCCCAAACGCACACGGCGCGGACAACCGCACTCTTGTCCTGCAGGCCTTTCATGAAGATCGGGAGCGGACTCTCGCCATCGGGAAGGTTGTCGAGCGAGCCGAGGAAATCGCGCTCGTCGCTCAGCGCGGGCTCCTCGCCTAATGAGGAGC
>JBGPJM010000165.1:0-11262 GCA_041485385.1 Phycisphaerae bacterium
CCTCCCCCCCAAGCGCCGCATCACCCTGCACTCCCCCGCCCCCCTCATCAAGGACCTCGAGTCCATCGGCGCCCGCGCCTACGTCGAATCGCTCGGCACGCTCGACGCCATCACCACCGACCCCGCCCCCAAGGACGCCGCGGCCACCCTCCGCTTCGAATCCGCCGAGCTCACCCTCTCCAACCTCGCCGACGCCGCCACGGACGGGGGCGCCGCGGACACCGGCGCGGAACGCGACCGCCTCACCAAGCAGGCCACGGACCTCCAGAAATCCATCGCGGCCCTCGAAGGCCGCCTCAACAATCCCGGCTACCTCGCCAAGGCCCCCCCCAAGCTCGTCGAAGAGACCAAGGCCCAGCTCGAAAAGGCCCGCACCGACCTCGCCGCCGTCCAGGCCCGCCTCCGGCAGCTCTAGGAGTCCCAGTTACAACCGTGGAACACACGAGAACAAAGAACCGCGGGTGCCACGGCTTGTCCCGCTGTGCTCAGGGGGCAAGCCGTGGGGCGCGACTCACGCCCTCATGGCTTCGCGCACGTCCTACCGCGCCGACACGACTTCGTCTCTCTCTCTTCCCTCTGTGTCCTCTGTGCAACCGCTGTGACCTCTGTGGACGGTCTTGGTTGCAGCTACGCCGCGATGTGTTCTCCGTCGTCAAGACGCTCAGCCAAGCGTCCATCATCACGCTGCTCGCTGCCTGCTCATCCGGCGGAGCCCCCCGCCAACAGGCTTCCCCCGGCCTCCTCTCCCCGACGCCGCGCACCGCGTCCACCTCCGTCGTCGAGTCCGAAGAGCCCTGGAAGTTCAACGGCAAGCCCGGCAAGGTCATCCGCACCTACCACTACCGCCTCTTCACCACCGAGTCCGACCCCGTCCTCATCTCCCGCCTCCCCGGCTTCATGGAGGCCGCACTCTCCCACTACACCTCAGCCCTCGGCCCCCTCCCCTCCCCCGAGTTCAAGCTCGACACCTTCCTCATGGCCACCCGCGCCCAGTGGACCCAGCTCACCCAGCAGCTCATGGGCTCACAGGCCGCCTCATTCCTCCGCATCCCCCGCGGCGGATACGCCTCCTCCGGTCGCGCCATCTACTACGACATCGGCGCCCAGGACACCATGGCCATCGCCTCGCACGAGGGCTGGCACCAGTACACCCAGCGCACCTTCAAGGACCTCCTCCCCGTCTGGCTCGAGGAGGGCGTCGCCACCTACATGGAGGGCCACCGCTGGGACGGCGCCACCCCCATCTTCCTCCCCTGGTCCAACCTCGAGCGATTCGATCAGCTCCGCTCCGCCGCGGCCAGCGGCACGCTCTTCTCCCTCGAGGACCTCCTCTCCGCCTCGCCGCAGGACCTGATCGACCCGCCCGTCACCGATCCCACGCGCCCCGCCCCGCCCCACCGCGCCCGCGACTCCGCCCTCACCTACTACGCGCAGATCTGGGCCCTCGTGCACTTCCTCCGCGAGGCCGAGGGCGGCAGGTACAGCGCCCACCTCACCGAGCTCCTCTCCGACGCGGCGAACGGGCGCCTCAGTCTCACCCTCTCCCTGCAGATGCCGCCCGTCGCCGCGAAGAACGCCCTCGCCTCCCGCCGCGGCCCGGCCCTCTTCACCGCCTACTTCACCCCCGACCTCGCCGCGGCCAGCGCGCAGTACGCCAGGTTCATCGACCAGGTCGTCCGCCCCGGCTCGCGCACGCCCATCGTCGATGGCAAGAGCCCGGTCGAGGCGGCGACGGCAGCCGGCCCATCGAATCCATAGTGGCGGCGAGCGGACGCTCGGTTCCAAATCCCTTGCGCTAAGACCAACGATGCACGCACACCCATCTGTACAGGAACTGATGCGCATCGTCGAACATTCCCTGGTCGCGACGTTCCAGATGCAACCGATCAGGCTGGGCGCGTATGAGCGATGGACCGGTGACGCTCGACAGGCTGTTGAAATCACGTGGACACAAGCACACCCGGCAGTTAGTCATATCCGACCGGTCATACTCGTTGGGTTTCGCTCGATTGCCACACCAGCGGCGCAGCTGCCGCCCAGCATAAGACGCTTCACGAGCCATCTTCTTCATAACCCATCGCATGTGATGAAGCAGCTTCATCGCCTCGTAAGCCCAGATGGGTTGGGTGAGTGGCTGGTACAAAAAGAAACGACGTGGGTGCGCTTCAGGCACAAGCTCGTGACGAGCAGCGTGTCCACGGCGCCGCCGGTGATCGCTGCCGAGATTGTCGAGGCCTTCGCGAAGCATGGCGTCGACTTCTTGACGCAGCAATCGAACCCCGTCGTGGCGCTCGACACGTGGACCTCGTCGATCCGACGTGAACACCCCTGCCGCGAGGCCAACCTTTACCTCTGCATTGCCTTGTGCCTTGGGGGCCGACGCGATGCGTGTCTGGCACACCTCAATCGCCGTGAGGCGACGATGCGTGCCGACGCGGCAGATTCCGTTGGACATCTGAAGGACAGGGACGTCGAGGACGTCATCATCGCTCGAGAATATTTCGCTTCCGCGTTGTTCCAGACCGACGAAGTCTGGGCGGAGGCGGCCGGAGGCTGGCGGGATCCGCTCGACTGAAAACGGAATCGGCCCCCGTTCTCGGGTCCGTTCGGATTTTGCTTGCATATCGCGAAATCGGTGATATGCTGCCTGCTCGAGCCATGCGCCGCGAATCCCGCCCTCGCACGCCGCCCTAGATTGCCACCCTCCCCCAAGGTTGCCAAAGGGGAATCTTGGGAGTTTCCGAGAAAAATCCCCAAAATCTCCCAACGTTGCCAACACGCAAAAATTGGGCCCGGCACCCGTCCGCAACGAGTGATCAACAGGAAACCGCGAGAAACTCCCGAAGGCCGCCGTAGACCGCCGTAGGCCGCCACTCAGAACCATCAAGAAACCCCGAGAAACTCCCGAAGGCCGCCGTTCCCCGCCGTAGACCGCCACACACGAGATTTTCAAGGCCCCATCCGTGCCACCCCGCGGCCACAACCCCCCTCCCCGCTCTGCGTCCTCTGTGCTGCTTCTGTGCCCTCTGTGGACGGTCTTCTTCCTCGGCTCCGCGCCGGCAAGAGCCGACGACAACCCCGTCCTCCTCCAGTGGTTCGAGACCCGCTGGCAGACCATCGAGCGCCGCACCCCCGACCTCTTCATGGCCGGCTACGACGCCGTCTGGCTCCCGCCACCCTGCAAGGCCTCCGACCCCTCCAGCCCCGGCTATGACGTCTTCGACCGCTTCGACCTGGGCTCTCCCGCGGCCCCCACCGCCTACGGCACCGAGGCCGACCTCCGCGCCCTGATCGCCGAGCTGCACCGTACTTCCAGCCTCGTCTACGTCGACTGGATCATGAACCACAACTCGTCGCGCACCAGCGACCCGGGGTTTATCGCCGCCGGCGGCTGGCCGGGGTTCGTGCTCAACCAGCCGGGTGACTTCTGGGGCGACTTCCACAACGGCCAGTTTCAATCCCAGGACCCGAACGGCCCCAACTACAACCTCTGGGAGGGCGACCTCGTCGGGCTGATCGATATCGCGCAAGAGAAGAACTACCAGTTCATCCGCCACCCCGTCGCCGCGGGCGACCCGCTCAACCTTCCCGCCGGCACCATCCGCAACCGCCCCGACCCGACCAACCGCCGCTTCTACCCCGACCTGGGCCTGCCGGGGCGCATGTTCGTCAACCCCGCCACCGGCCAGGCCTGGACCATCCACCCGTTCAACTCACTCGACGCCACCGCCGGCGACGCCGTGAGCGAGAACGCCACCGGCCTGCTCATGCGGGCCACGCAGTGGATGGTCGAGGACATCGGCGCCGACGGCTTTCGGCTCGACGCGGCCAAGCACATCCCGCAATGGTTCTGGAACAACTTCTGGGACGCGGCCGTCTTCCAGGACCGCCTCACCTTCGGCGGCTCGCGCGTGACGCCGTACAGCTTCGTCGAGTGCGTCGATTCCAACTCCTTCACCCAGACCTACATCCGCAAGGACGGCTTCGGCAACCGCGATGCCCTCGACCTCAACGGCGCCGGGGCCCTCCGCGATATCCGCGCCGCCCAGGGCTTCGGGTCCTGGTCCACCGTGCTGGGCGCGCACATCGATAACCAGGACGACGGCTTCAACAACGGCTCGCAGGGCGTGCTGCACGTCTACAGCCACGACAACGGCTCGACCGGCGGCGCACCGCCCCCCCTGCCGGGGCCGGACCTGTACGCCCTCCCCGAGAACTGCTACATCCTCTTCCGCCCCGGCGTCGCCAACATCTACTACAACTCCCGCCAGTTCGCCTCGATCTTCACCAGCCGCGGTTTCTGGCCCGACGAGGGCAACCCCACCGCGCTGGGGTCGCCGGACCCGAGCCTCGTGCGCCTGGTGCGGCTCTCCAGCGGCTACGCCCGCGGCGAGTTCAACCCCCTCAACGGGCCCGACTACTCCGACGTGCTCGTCTTCGAGCGCCGCACGCCCCTCGGCGGCGGCGCCTCCATCGGCAACGTCCTCGTCGGCGTCAACGACCGCTACGACAACGGCGCCCAGCAGCGCACAGTGCTGACCTCGTTCGCCCCGGGCACGCGCCTGCACGAGCTGACCGGCAACCACGCCGACCCAGTCGTGGACCCCAACAACGTCATCCCCGAGATGCTCACCGTCGGCGCCGACCGCCGCGTCACGATCTTCGTGCCCAACAACCGCAACCCCAGCGGAGTGGCCCACCACCGCGGCTACGTCGTCTACGGGCCGGCCGCCCCCTCGGGCACGCTGGACATCCTCGCGCCGTCCGGCCAGCCGGTCACGACCATACTCCCGGCCGACCCCGCCTCCGACCCGGACTACTCGCAGCGCCTGACGCCGATCGCCGTCGTGACCGACGCGACCATGTCGATCCGGCTGCTCACCAGCAAGACCGACCCGGGCGACCCGAACTTCGACGACAACGCCGTCTTCCGCATCGACCAGGGTTTCCGCGACTTCAACGGCAACGGGATGGTGGACATCGGCGAAAACTCAACAGTGGTCCCCGGCTACGAGCAGTTCGTGACGTTCCGGCGCCCGCTCTTCAGCAACCCGTCGTTCGCAAACGGCCTGTACACGCAGACGTTGAGCACCGGCCTGCTCGACGAAGGGATCCACTACGTCTCCGTGGTCGCCTTTCGCCACCGCTCCGACGGCGGCGACGCCATCGACACCGACTTCCGCAGGGTCATCTACGTGGACCGCCTCCCGCCCCAGGTCGAGCTCCTCGACGCCGGCGAGCCCCTCATCACCATCACCCCGACCTTCCGCGTGCACGCCCTCGACCGCACCGTCGACCGCGTCTACCTCTTCCTCGACCTGCCCGCCGGAACCGACCCCCTCCCGCTGGTCGGCCCGGCCAGCGCCGCCGCCCGCTACGACCGCTTCGAGTGGCGGAAGTCCCTGGGCACGCTGACCACCGGCGCCCACAACGTCACCGTCGTCGCCCTCGAAGCGACCGGCAACTCGACCGTCATCACCTATCCCGTGGAGGTGATCATCGGCTCCGGCGACCTCAACCACGACGGCCGGGTCACCATCGACGATCTCTACGAGGCCTTCACGGCCACCGGCTACGTCCCCGAGGGCGACATGGACTTCGACGGCGACTTCGACACCACCGACCGCCGCCTGCTCGAGGCCCGCCTCCGCGCCATGGAAACCCAGAACATGGCCTCGCCACAGCGGTGAGCCTTTGCCAGAGTCTTAACCACAGAGAACACAGAGAAACACTGAGAAGAAAGAACAAGAGAGGCGTCTGACAGACAAGAATGAACGTCTTTCTCGGTCTTTCTCGGCCTTTCTCGGCCTTCCTCGGCCTTCTCGGCCTTGCTCCTCTCTGTGTCCCTCAGTGTTCTCTGTGGTAAGAACTCTTCGAGCGGCGAAAGATCAGGGGAGAGGGAAGGGGGGCGCCAATGGCCGAGCCGACTAGACAACCGTCCGCGTTACGCCGCTTCGTGCGGCCCCTCCGCACCCGCCTGGGCGTCGCCTCGCTCCTCGCGGGGATGCGCATCCGCCAGAAGCTCATCGTCCTGCACACGTGCTTCTCGCTCGTGCTCGCCGGCATGCTCGGCCTGGCCCTGCGCCCGGCCGTGAAAGAGGTCGTCGAGCGCGCCGAGCTCCACGAGGCCCATCTCGTCCTCTCCATGCTCATCGCCGGCAACCAGATCGACCACCGCCCGCTCCCCGACGACAACATCGACCTCCGCTCCGGCGACGCCGACGCCGCCGGCCTCTCCCCTGCCGAGGCCGCGCGCGTCCGTGACCAGGGCGGACGCGTCGTTACCCTCGACCAGCCCGCCGCCGGCGGCGGCCCGCCCGGCGGCCCCCGCGTCGCGGCCTACCTGCCCGACTCGGGGCGCTTCGTCTCCGTCGGCGTCCGCCTCGTGGGCGCTCGCGACGCCGTCGTCCGCCTCTACCTGCTCATGACCTTCGCCCTGCTGGCCGTCTACGCCCTGGTAGCGTTGTCGCTGGAGGTCCTCGTGCTCCCCGAGACGGTCTGGCGACCCATCCGCCGTCTGCTCGCCGCCGACCGTGCCGTGCAGGAGGGCCGCCGCGAGGAGGAGCTCATCCCCGATTCCGCCATGCCCTCCGACGAGATCGGCGAGATCATGCGCTCGCGGAACCGATCCATCGTCTCCCTCCGGCGCCACGAGCGCGAGCTCGCCCGCGCCCTCTCGCAGCTCGAGGAAGTCGCCACCGATCTCAAACGCAAGAACCACCTCCTCGAGATGGCCCGGCGAAACCTCGCCGACGCCGACCGTCTCGCCAGCCTCGGCATCATGTCCGCCGGTCTGGCCCACGAGCTCAACACCCCCCTCGCCGTGCTCAAGGGCCTCGCCGAAAAGATCGCCCTCGCGGCCGGGCGCGCCGCCCCCAGCGGCGCCAACGGTCGCGCCGCCGAGGTCCTCCCCGGCGTCTCGGTCGCCGAAGCCCAGCTCATGCTCCGCGTCGTGGGGCGCCTGGAGAAGCTCGGCGAGAGCCTGCTGGACTTCGCCCGCGTCCGCCCGGCCACCATGACCCCCACCGAGCTCCGCACGCTCGTCGACGAGGCCTGGACACTCGTCGCGCTGGACCGGCACGCCGCGCGCATCGCCGTCGAAAACGATGTCCCCGCCGGCCTCATGGCCGAGTGCGACGCCGCCCGCATCATGCAGGTGCTGGTGAACCTCCTCCGCAATGCCGTGGACGCCATGGACGCCCAGCCCGCTGCCGAGGCCGCGCCGCCGCCCCGCATCGAGGTCCGCGCCACGACCGTCGAGCGAGACCGGCGCGAGTGGGTCTCCCTGACCATCGCCGACAACGGGCCCGGCATCGACCCCGACGTGCTCGCCCGCATGTTCGAGCCGTTCGTCTCCACCCGCCTGGACGCCCACGGCACCGGCCTCGGCCTGGCCGTCTCCGAGGGGAT
The DNA here is from genome assembly GCA_041485385.1 of Phycisphaerae bacterium. GTDB lineage: Bacteria > Planctomycetota > Phycisphaerae > Phycisphaerales > UBA1924 > JBGPJM01. Next base: position 7,411 of record JBGPJM010000165.1, read on the forward strand.
TATCAAGGAGCACGGCGGCCTGCTCATGGCCCGCAACCGCAATGACGGCCCCGTCTCCGGCGCGGTCTTCGAGATGCTGCTCCCCGCCCGCGGCCTCCGCAACGAACCCCCGCAAACGGCCGCCCCGCCGCATCTGGCCGCGTCCACGGAGCAGCCCGCCGACTGAGCCCCCGTGTAGACTTCGCCGCCCGTTCCGCCATCGCCCGCGCTCCCTGTGAGAACCATGGCCGAGCACCAGCCCAAGCCAGCACCCGACGGCGACGCACCTTCCGCGCTCCCGTCGCTGTCCATCGTCGCCCTCGACGACGACGAGGACTTCCGCCAGTACATCCGCGGCGTGCTCGAGTCCGAGGGGCACGATGTCCGCGTGACCGCCACGCCCGAGGAGTTCTACGCCGCGTGCGAGGCCTCCCTCCCCGACGTCGTGCTGCTGGACATCAAGATGGGCCGTCACAGCGGCGAGACGGTGCTCCAGGAGATCCGCCGCCGCTGGCAGAGGCTGTGCGTCATCGTCGTCACCGGCTACCCGTCGCTGGAGGGGATGCGCCAGACCTTCAAGCAGGACGTCTTCGACTACCTCGCCAAACCCTTCTCGCTCCAGGAGCTGAACACGACCCTCGGGCAGGCCGTGCGCACCCTCGGCCTCGGCCAGCGCCCGCAGGACCGCCTCCGCCTCGAGCTGGGGCGGCAGATCCGCGTGGCGCGCACCGAGAAGGGCTGGACGCTCAAGGACCTCTCCGAGGCGTGCGGCATCAGCGTCAGCCAGCTCAGCTCGATCGAGCGCGGCTCGCACCTGCCCAGCATCGAATCCCTCCTCGCCGTCGCGGGCGCACTCGAGCACAAGCCCTCGGCATGGCTCGGCACGGCAGGCTTCTGACAGCTCCCCTATCCTCACCGCCCATGCCCGACGAGCCGAAAAAGCCCGGCGTGCTGTTCACCGCCTTCGAGCCCAGCGGCGACGACCACGCCGCGGCGGTGATCGCCGAGCTGCGCCGGCGCCACCCCGACCTGCCCATCTTCGCCTGGGGCGGGAGCAAGATGGAGGCCGCGGGCGCCACCATCGTCGAGCGCACCGGCGAGGCCGCCGTCATGGGCGTGCCCGGCGCCGGCAAGGTCTTCGAGCACCACCTGATCAACAGGCGTATGAAGGCGTGGCTCGCCCGCCCCCCCGTGCCCATTGCCGTGCACGTGCCGGTGGATTCGCCCGCGGCGAACTTCCCCCTCTGCAGGATCTCCCGCAAACGCGGCCTGCGGATCGTCCACCTCGTCGCGCCGCAGGTCTGGGCTTGGGGCGCCTGGCGCATCAAGAAGATCCGGCGGCTCACCGACCTGGTGCTCTGCCTGCTGCCCTTCGAGGAGGAGTGGTTCCTCGCGCGCGGCGTCCAGGCAAAGTTCATCGGCCATCCGCTCTTCGATGAGCCGCCCGACGTGGAGGACCTCGACCGGCGCGCCTCGGGCTTCGGCGACGGCACGCCGCGACTGGCCCTCATGCCCGGCTCGCGCCCCGCGGAGCTGGCTCGCTCGTTCCCGGTCCTCCTGGACGCCTTCCGCCGCCTGAAGCGCGACTTCCCCACCACCGTCGGTGTGGTCGCCGCGACCCGCCCCGAGGTGGCGGCCCAGCTCCGCGCTCAGGCGGAGCGGCTCGGGGGCTGGCCGGAGGACCTGCGCATCGTCTCCGGCGACACCGACGCGGTGATCCGGTGGTGCGAGTACGCGCTGGTGGTCAGCGGCACCGTCACGCTGCAGATCACCAAACAGTGCAGGCCGATGGTCGCGTTCTACCACCCGGGCTGGCTGTGGTACTGGCTGGTGGTGCGCTGGGTGCTCTCCACCGAGATGTTCCTGCTCCCCAACCTCATCGCCGGCCGGCGGATCGTCCTCGAACTCATCCCGCACTTCGGCGATGGCGAGGACCTGGCGGTGGAAGTCATCCGCCTCATGCGCCAACCGGGGTACGCGGAGACCGAGCGGAAGGAGCTGGCCGCCGTCGTGAAGCGATTCGAGGGGCTCGTCGCGAGCAAGGCCGCGGCGGACGCGATCGAGAAGGTGGCGGGGATCGGCTGAGCGGGTCAGGGACAAAGCGGGATCAGCGCGGCCGTGCAGACGGTGTTGCCCATGCGGTCGGGGATCGGGTGCGGGCGGTTCACGGGCGGCGCGATGGGCAGGTCGCGATCCACGCAGCGGTGCAGGAGCGCGAGCAGGTCATGGTCGGCGGTGACGCCGTCGGCGGTGAAGAGCACGATGAGCATCGCGGCGTGCAGGATCTCCCGGTCCTTGGAGAGCTTGGCCAGGTCCGCCAGCGGGCCGCGGACAAGCTGAGAGGCGTAGGTGGTGTTCTGGCCGAGCACGCCGCCTGACAGCGTGAACTGTGCAACAACCTTGACCTCGAGCCAGTACGCCTCCTCGGGCGGGAGTTGTCCCGGCGGCACAGGCTGGTCAACGGCGGCGTTCTCGGCCATCGACTCGAACAGCGTCCCGCGGGCCTGCTGACGGACCGTCCGCGCGAGCTTGGTTGTCCTCAGCGAATCGGCGAGAACCTGGCCGCGAACAGGGGTGAGGACGAGGTCGCAGCGCTCGCGGTCGCGCGGGAGCGGGAGTCCTTCCTGCTCGCCCTCGGTCTCGGCGCGAGTCTTCTTGCGCCACCGCGAGGGGTACGGCTGCTCGCGCAGCACGCCCAGGCCGGCCTCGGAGAACCCCGCGGCGAGGATCGGGTGCAGGCCCACCTCGTCGAGCGCATCGAGGCCGTAGACGGCCTGCTCCTCGGCGAGGCGCCGGTCGTGCCGCGCCAGGGCGCCGGCGGCGATGTCGGCGATTTCTTCGGCCCGCCACATGCGGCACGGTAGGCCGTCAGAGTGCGCCGATGAAGATGAGATTGGTTGCGACAAGGGCCGGGTCGACACGGAGTACCCGGGCCGCGGCCCGCCGATAGGCCTCGAGCTGCGGGCGGTAGAGCTCGGTCCGCTTCGCGACGGCCGCGGCGTCGGCCGTGTCGATCTCGTCGGTCTTGAAATCGAGGACCTCGGCAGCACGCACGACCCCGCCGATGTCGACACACGCGACGAGCCGGTCGAAGCGCCCGCTCAGAAGAGCGGGCCCGGCGCCATCGCCGGCCTCGATTATGATGGCGAACTCTCGCTCGCGCCAGACAAGCGGCTGGGCCCCTCCGGGGAGCCGACGCTGAGCGTCTGCGCGTGAGAGCACCGCGGAGAGCGGCAGGCGGGAGAGCGCCCGGAGAAAACCGGGGACTAACGTCACGGGGTCGATGATGTCCCCGAGAGCGACGGTGGCGGCGGCCTCCAGGAGCTGGTCGCGAGTCGGAGGTCCGTCTTCGATCCAGCGGACGAGCTCGAGCCACTTGTGAGCGAGCTCGCCGCGGGCGCGCGCGGCGGAGGCACCCGAGTCGTCAAGGGGGGAGAGCGATTCCCTGAGAAGCTGCACGTGGGTGTGGTGCAGGCCGGAGGGCGTGGCGCGGGGGAGCATGCGGGTGCGCGGCGCCGACGCGGCGGGGGGAGTGAGACGAAGTGGAGCCGGAACAAGCGTGGACGGCGGCGCCGCCGGTTCGTCCGGGCGGGTGTGGCGGGACCAGTCCGGCTCGCCGTGCTGCCAGAGGACCTTGCCGGGCTCGGCGGCGCGCCCCGGGGCAAGCGTGGCGCGGAGGACGCCCGCGAAGGTCAAGGAGGGAGCGGTCTTCTCGGTCGGCGGGACGATCATCTCCAGCGCGTGCACGGCGCGGGTGAGGGCAACGTACAGGATGCAGATCGAATCGCCGAGCTGCTTGGCCCGCCAGTCGGCGTGCATGGCCTCGAGCTCGGGGCTGAGGGCGCGGACTTCATTCGGGGCGTAGAGGGACAC
>JBGPJM010000166.1:0-11188 GCA_041485385.1 Phycisphaerae bacterium
GGTCAGCTGCTGGTGGGTCGTGGGCTCCCCCCATCGCCCGGAAGGGCGATGCTACGGCGTAGCACCGGGCTTCCGCCCGGTGTCTTCGTGGGGCGTATGTTGGCCGCGTGCGAGGTCAGCTGCTGGTGGGTCGTGGGCTCCCCCCATCGCCCGGAAGGGCGATGCTACGGCGTAGCACCGGGCTTCCGCCCGGTGTCTTCGTGGGGCGTACGTTGGCCGCGTGCGAGGTCAACTGCTGGCGGGTCGTGCGCTCCCCCCATCGCCCGGAAGGGCGATGCTACGTCAAACCGGATAGTTCCCTCGCCGCCCGTAGTCGCGGGCCGCGGCGGCGAGCTTGTCCCAGGACAGGCGCCACCCCTTGTTCGTCTTCCCCGGCAGCCACACCACCGCCCCCTGGCTCACCTTCAGGCGGCCGAAGAGGTCGCCGTTCTTCCGCACCTTGAAGACGATGTCCTTGTGCGAGATCGGCCGGTCGGGGATCCGCACCGTCACTGTGTGGGCCATGGGGGTGGAGGGTACTGGATGTGGGATGTCGGATGTGGGATGTGTGATGTGGGATGGAGGACGCGGGGGGACAGGGTCTGGTCTTTCCCTGGGAGAGTTGCAGAGAGGGCCGCCCTCTCTGCACCCGCGGCGGCATCGGGAGACGGAGAGTCGGGGGCTCCGGATCTGTTCTCCCCCTGGGTAGAGAGTTGCAGAGAGGGCTTCCCTCTCTGCGCCCGCGCCACTCGTTGCGCCGTCGCCACCCCGTTCCGTCGCGCCTCCCGGCCGGCCGAGTGCGCCGCCCTGTTAAACCGCCATGCCTCCGCCGCCGGCGCTCTCGAGGATGGTCCCGATCGTGGCGCGCCCCTCCTTCACGGCGTTGCAGGCCCGCAGGATGTGCAGTTCCCGCAGCATGAGGTCGCTGGGGTAGTCGGCCTCGAAGAGGCACACAAGGGCGCGAAGCTGGTCGTCGGTGATCCCCGCCGCACGCGCGACCCGACCGTAGTCGAAGTACTCGGGGCTGCTGGGTGTGGGAACAGGCACGACGATCCCCTAAATCTCTGGTGGCGCAAGGATAGCGAAGGAGGGATGCGGGACGCGGAGACTGGGAGACGGGGAGACTGGTGGACGGGGCGCAGTCTTTCCCCTGGGAGAGTTGCAGAGAGGGCGTCCCTCTCTGCGCCCGCGCGAGGGGTGAGCGAACGAGACGAGCCCGACGCGCGAGCGAGGGGTGGGCCAACGATCGCTGGAGGGCAGCGCCTCACACATCGCATCGCGGCCACCGCGGCAAGGAAACACCCGATTCGGGGTTGGGCCCATCCTGCGCGCCAAATTGGGGGAATAGGTGCAGATTCTGTCGCGGCTACGCGGCCGGCACGTACACTACCAGGCGAGGGAATGGGGAACCGACATGCGAGCGGAGGACGGCGGCAGGGCTCTTCCTCTGCTCACACTTTTCACTTTTCACTTCTTTCTTCTCACCGGGGGATCGGCATGGGGACAACGGACACCGACGTAGGGCGACATGGACAGGGAGGCGACTCCTCTCCGCACGCCTGCGCCCCTGCGCGAGCGTTTCAGGGTTTGCGCCCATCTTGGCGGGCACTAACCGAACTTAAGTGCATGTTCTACAAGCACTTACAGCAAATCAACCCCTCAAAAACACGTCCAAAACTCTCCAAAACTCTCGAAATCTCTCCAAAACTCTCCAATTCTCTCTGTGTTTTCTCGGAAACTCTCGAATTCTCTCGTCCCCTCTCCCCCCGGCAGCGCCAACCGACATCAAGTCCATACCCCACAAGCACTTACAGCGAAAAACGCCCCTGAAAGAAGTCGCAAAAAGTCGCAAAAAGTCGACGGAAGTCAACGAAAGTCGAACGAAGTCATATCGAACTCGACGGAACTCAGGTCGAACTCAAAGAAACTCACCGAACCCCCGTCCCCCGTCCCCCGTCCCCCAGTCCCCGCGTCCACAACCGCCCCCGCGCGGCCATACGGTCTCGGGGGTCGCCCCTCTGGAGCACCGCAATGATCATCGCGCGCCCTGGTCGGTATGGTCTGGTCTGTGGGGTCCTCGCGGCGGTGGCCATGGGGAGCAGCGGGCCGGGCAACATGGCCGCGGGGAGCATGCCCATCGAACCGGCGGACAAACAACCCAGCCATGCGCAGACCGCCGGCGCGGCCGACCTGGTCATCAAGGACGCCTCGGCCGAGCTGAAGCGGACGCAGGTGACGGCGTACCTCAGCCGCGAGCACGTGACGGGCCAGAGCCTGCTGTGGTGCGCGACGTTCCAGATCGCCTGGGACCAGTTCCCCGGGCTGCTCAAGGCGCCGCTCACGCTCATGGGCGACCCGCCGATGGCGGTGGAGCTGAACACGTCGCCGTGGAAGACCGGGGAGCTGGACGCCGGCTCGTACGTAGCGCAGATCGGGATCGGGCCCGGCACGGTCGACGCCATCAAGGCGGCCCTGGACAAGACGTTCAAGGGCAAGGCGTCGCCCGCGGTGCTGCCCAGCCCGGGGGACATCGGGCCGCACGACTTCCTGGCCTACGCGTACCTCTTCAAGAACCTCGCCTTCGAGCACCCGCTGACGAAGCGCGAGCACGGGATGATGTTCGTGGAGGGTGGGGACATGGCCTCGCAGGTGCGCGGGTTCGCCATCGGTCGCGATACGGAGGGCTGGGCGAAGGTGGCCGCGCAGGTGACGGTGCACCACTACGGCGGGCCCGACGACTTCGTGATCGAGCTGGCGACCAAGGAGAAGGCCGACCGGCTGATCATCGCGCGGCTGAAGCCGGGGAAGACGCTGAAGGAAACTGTTGCGGCGGCGATGGCGGGGACGGGGGAGAAGAACGATGCCCCCCGCCTGCACGACGATGAGCCGGTGGAGATCCCGGTGCTCAACTTCGACGTCACGCGGAAGTACGGGGAGATCATCGGCCGGGTGATCACCACGCCCATCCCGCCCGAGCTGACGGGGATCAAGGAGTACCAGATCGGCGAGGCGATGCAGAACATCCGCTTCCGGCTGGACGAGAAGGGGGCGATCCTCAAGTCGGACGCGACGATCATCGCGACGCCGACGTCGGTTGCGAGCCCCGGCGGGCGCGTGCCGCGCCGGTTCGTCTGCGATGGGCCGTTCCTGGTCCTGATGGCGCGGGAGGGCGCGGCGACGCCGTACTTCGCGGCGTGGATCGAGAGTGCCGAGCTGCTGGTGCCTTTGAAGTGAAAGGCGGGGGGCGTTAAGGCGTGGAGGCGTGAAGTGGGGGAGCGCGTGAATGAAAAAGACCCTCGCGGGGTGCGAGGGCCTTTGACGGAACGGGGGGTGGACTGATGGTCAGCGGTTGGTGTCGCCGGTGGTGGGAGTCGTGGGGGTCTGGCCGAAGGGGAAGTAGGGGAGGCCGCCGAAGCCGCCGGCCTGGTTGTAGATGTACTGCGCGTCCAGGGCCTTGTCGATGCGGGTCTTGAGCTCGCTGACGTGGGCCTTGGTGTAGGCGTCGATGCCCGCGGCGGTGACGGCGGGGGTGATCTTGCCGCGGATCTCCTGGAGCTTGGCGACGGCGAGGTTGGAGACGGGCTTGCTGGCGGCGCCGCTGGTGGTGCCGGGGAGGCTGAGGTCGATGAGGCGTTCGACGTACTCGCGCTGGAGGTTGCGCCGAAGGCTGGAGACGAGCGGCTTGCGCGGGGTGAAGGTGCCGCTGCCGACCGAGCCGTTGAACTCGGACCAGACGGCGCCGGTGACGGAGTCGAAGACCTCGGGGAGGGTGATGGCGTCCTGGTCGGCGGGGGCGCGGAACTCGTTGTCGAAGACGCGCTTGAGGGTGGTGGGGTTCATGAGGATGGTGAGGGCGGAGGCCTGGATGCCCATGATGCGGTCGTGGACGGCCCAGGTGGGGTCCTCGCCCAGGTCGCGCATGCCGCCCTCGTCGGCCCACTTGTCGACGGTCATGTGGGAGAGGAGGTCGGGGGTGAGGCCGAAGGCGTCGTCGGAGAAGGCGTTCTTGATGATGAAGTCCATGGCGGCGCGCTGCTGGGCGGCGGGGACGACCTCGACGGGGATGCGCCCGTTGGGATCGCCCTTGCGGTCGCGGTGGACCTGGGCGGAGCCGACCCAGGAGCCCATCATGCCGAGCATCTGGGCCTGCTCGTTGAGGGTGAGGTTGTAGCCGCGGCGGGCGCGAGCCCAGGACTGGCCGTCCTTGACGAACTTGTCGAGGATGCGCTCGCGGTGGTACTTGACGAGCTTCATGCGGGAGAGGGCGAAGTCGAGGGGGTTGGCGGAGAAGTCGTAGCGGCGGACGAGGGGATCGGGCCCGATGGTGTCCTCGTCGGTGCCGTAGGCGAGCTCGGGCTCGGCGACGCGCTTGAGGGTGTCCTTGGGGTCGCCGAAGGTGTAGCCGTACTCGATGGCCCACATGTCGTAGGGGCCGATGTCCATCATGGCGAAGTCGCCCTGGATCTGCGGGCCCTGCTCCATGTTGATGTTGACGGGGATGTAGTCCATGACGGAGCCGGCGAAGGGCTTCTTGCCCTTGACCTCGTCGGAGTTGATCTGGGCGAGGGTGTAGATGGAGGAGGACTTGAAGTTGTGGCGGAGGCCCAGGGTGTGGCCGACCTCGTGGGTGACCAGGTCGCGGAGCATGGGGCCGATGAACCACTCGGGGATGCCGTCGATGGTCTCGGGCTTGTCCTTCTTGGGCTCGTCTTTCTTGGGTTCGTCCTTCTTGGGGTCTTTGGCGTCGCCGGCGCCGGGCGGGGTGGGCTGGGAGTCGTCGTCGAGGAGGCCGAGGATCTCGAGGTTCATGCCCATGACGGCCATGTCGAGGGACTTGCCGTAGGCGGCGAGGCAGGCGTGGGATTCGGGGCCGGGGCCCATGTCGTGGGAGTTGTGCGAGTCGTCGGCGGGGATGCCGGAGGGGTTGGCGAGGCGGTCGGTCTCGCCGGCGACCTGGGCGCCGAGGCGGGCCATGTTCCTGGCGGCGCGCTGGGCGATGATGCGGTCGCGGTCCTCGGGGCGGGCCAGGCGGACGCGCGGGTCCCAGTTGGGGTTCTTCTCGAGCCAGGAGAGGGTCTCGGGGGTGAAGCCCTGCGTGACGATCTCGGGGAGGTAGTCGCTGACCTGGTACCAGAAGTAGCGGATCCAACCGTCGGTGAGGACGATGTCGGCGTCGAGGATCTGGCCGGTGAGCGGGTGGGCGCGGCTGGGGCCGACGGCGGTGCCCTGGTCGTTGGAGAGCCAGCGGATGAAGTTGTAGCGGGCGTCCTCGGGGTCCTTGTCCATGTGGGCGTTGGTGGCCTTGTCCTGGTAGTAGACTTCGATGGCGTCCTTGATGCCGATCTTCTCGAAGGCCTTGTTCCAGGCGAGGATGCCCTCACGGACGAAGCGGCGGTAGCGGACGGGGACGGTGTCCTCGATGTAGAAGATGATGGGTTCCTTGGCGGGCGAGAGCTTCAGGGAGGGGTCGGCCTTCTCGAGCTTCCAGCGGTTGATGTAGCGGACCCACTTCTCGTCGTCCTTGAACTTGCCCAGGTCGCGGTAGACGGTGGTGAAGTAGCCGATGCGTTCGTCGGCCTGACGGGGCTGGTAGCCGGTGGAGTCCGGGATGAGGCGGATGGAATAGTGGAAGGTCTTGATGACGCCGCCGCGGGTGGGCATCTCGACGGAGATCTCGGTGTTGTTGGGGAAGGTCTTGGCCTTGCAGGTGGCCAGGCGGGGGTTGGCGCCGGCGGCGTCGGGGCCGAAGAAGTTGCCGGCGCCGGAGGCGAAGAGCTCGTCGAGATCGATCACCGGCTGGCCGGAGGGGCCCATGCAGACGATGGGGACGTCGAGAAGGACGCGGTCGGTGAACTGGCGGCCGACGGAGTCCTTGGACTGCTGGTCGCCGGTGGAGCGTGTGCCGAGGTTGGGGGTGACCATCGCGACGCGCTTGTCGAAGCGCTTCCAATAGAAGTAGCGGTCGGCGTCGGTGGTGAAGATGCCGCCGTGGAGGCCGGCCCAGGTATCGCCGGCGGCGAGGGTGCCGGCGAGGAGGTGTCGCTGGCCCTGGTAGGAGCGGGGGAGCTCGGCGAGCATCTGGCCGTCCTTCTCACGGACCCAGACGGTGTAGAGGGGGGGCTGGCCGTCGGTCGTGGAGACAACCTTCTCGAAACCCTTGGAGACGTCGGCGAAGTTGGGGAACTCCGGCGGCTCCGGGGCACCGGGGGCGCCGGGGGCGCCGGGGGCGCCGGGGGCGCCGGGGGCGGGCTGGGCGCCGGCGAGCGAGAGCGGGAGGCCGGCGGCCATGCCGGCGACGACCAAACACAGTGACTTGATTCCGATGTTCATGGTGACTCCTGCGAAACCTGGGGATTTCCGTGCGGCGCGGCGATCACGGGCCGGGCGCGGGCCGCGGCAGCGACGGCCGGGGCGAGGGGGACAGATTGACAACGGAGAGGAAGTGTAGGAGATCGGAAGGGGGCGGTTTGGGGGCCAAGGGGGCCCTGGGAGGCCGGTTCAGGTGGTACCGGGAGGAAAGCGTCGGGTGGCAAGGCCACAGGGCGCTCCGGGAACGGGAAACCTCAGCCGACGTGCCGCAGCATCAGCATGACGGCGACCGTGATCATCGCAAAGACAACGGAAGCGAGCTGGAAGGGGCGGTCGGCGGTGGCCAGCTCGGTGGGGTCGTCGTAGTCGCCGCTTTCGAGCAGGACCATGCAGCGGAACATGGCGTAGGTGGCCGGGAGCACCGTGAGCCAGAGGAGGTTGAAGCCCCGGGTGTAGGCGTCGCCACGGACCTGTACATAGCCGGCGTATGTGATCAGTGTGGCGACGGCGGTCACGACGACGACCATGCGGAGGAGTTCGTCGGTGTAGGTGGACTGCACGCCCCGAGCCGCGGCGGCGGAATCCTTGAGCGTGCGCCGCTCGCCGAGGCGCTTGCCGAAGGCCAGGAACATGGCGAGAAAGAAGGTGCAGTTGAGGAGCCAGGAGCTGGCGGGGACGTCCGCGGCGGCGCAGCCGCCGAGGACGCGGATGACGAACCCGGAGGCGAGGCTGATGACGTCGATGATGACGATGTTCTTAAAGAGCGTGGTGTAGAGGGAGACGTTGAGGACGTAGGCGCCGAGGGCGGCGGCGAGCCACCAGCGGGCGGGCGCCCCGACGAAGAGGACCAGCAACGCCGCGCCCGCGATGAGGACGCCGGCGAAGACCCCTGCGGCGGGGACGGCGACGGCGCCGGAGGCGATGGGGCGGCGGCGCTTGCGCGGGTGCTGGCAGTCGGCCTCGCGGTCGCGGATGTCGTTGATGACATAGCAGGCGCTGGAGGCCATGGAGAAGGCGAGGACGGCGAAGACGACGGCGGACCAGCGGACCGGCCAGCCGTCCGCGGCGCCGTAGATGGGGCCGATGAGCACGAAGACCGTCTTAGCCCACTGCTTGGGCCGGGCGAGCTTGAGGAAGCTGCGCCAGGCGGGCCGGGAGGTGGGGGGGGCGGCGGGGATCTCCGGCGCGGCGCCCTCCGCGCCGGGGAGGGGCGGGGTCACCGCTGCGGTCCCTTCATGTCCGTCGCTTCGTCCCATCGAACGGCGCGCTCCAGGTAGACCAGGTCTGCGGGCGTGAAGGCGCCGTCGCCGTCGAGGTCCGCGCCGGGCGGCGGTAGGGGCAGGGCCGCGCCGGCCGCCAGAGTGTACAGATCGATCAGGTCGACCTGCCCATCGGCGTTGAAGTCGAAGGAGGTGAGCGTAGGGGGCGGGGCGGGGGGCGCGAGGGCGTCGAGCTCGGCGATGGTGGCGAAGGGGCCGCCGTCGGAGTCGCCGCCGGGGATGCCGGTGATGCGTACGCCGGTGGCGACGACCGGCGATGCAAGGACCCAATCGATGATCTGGAAGGGCATCGAGGGATCAGGGGTGGTGGGCATGGCCGGCGCGGGCGCGGGGTCAATCCAGACGCCGCCGACGAGGAGCTGCGGGTGGATGTCGGTGAGCCAGCCGCCGCGCACGCCCCCGGCGCCGGCCTGGTAGAAGTGATCGCCCTCGATGAAGCGGATGGTGTGGACGAGGACGGGGCGGTCGTAGGTGACGGAGAAGGTGAGCGGCTGGCCGGGGAGCGCGCCGGAGTTCTGCGTGGAATAGAAGATGCGTTCCCACTCGTGGCAGCCGACGCCCGGCTCGGCGCCGGAGAGGTCGGGCTCGGAGCCGTTGGCCAGGTGATCGGGGATGCTCAGGCCGTAGGGGTAGGGATGGAAGAAGGGCGGGGAGGAGGGCGCGGCGGTAGAGGCGGCCGTCACGGACCCGTCGGCGGCGCGCACGCCAAGGTTGTGGCTGCGGGCGGTCTCGCGGACGAGCGGGTTGAAGGCGGTCAGGTCGGAAGGGGCCGCGGGTGAGAACGGGGCGGGCGGTGGCAGGAGCCATTGGCCGGAGGCGTGGTTCACGAAGCCGCCCGCGAAGGTGATGGCGCGCTCGATGATGGGCGACACGCGGGCGGCCATCATCGTGAACGTGTCCTCGGCCGCGGGGTCGCCGGGGAGGAAGTCGGGGAGGGCGTCGCGCGTGCGGTAGATGTTGAAGCGGTCGGAGAGGGAGACGCCGGGGAACTGCGACATGAGCTGCTGGGTGCCGAGCATGAGGCCGATGAGCCCGCCCATGGTGGCGGTGGCGTTGTCGGAGTCCCAGCCGGAGAGGGTGCCGATCTCGACGGTGTGCCGGTAGTCGCAGCCGCCGTAGAGCAGCTCGATCATCCCGCAGGCGAAGTTGACGCTCGACTCGGTCCAGCCGCGGTACTCGAAGCCGTTGGCTGCGGCGTTGACGTCGTACCGCTGGTAGACCAGGTCGCGGGTGCGCTCCCAGTTGTCGGGGTCGGGGTTGGCCAGGAAGTCGGCGAGGACAAAGTCGGCGATGTCGGCGGCCTTGGAGGTCGAGGGGATGTAGCGACGGGCCTGATGGAAGAGCCACAGCGACTTCTCACGCCCGGAGAGGGCGGGGTCGACCTGCGTCGCGAGTGAGTAGAGCACGATGTAGAACTGGGAGGCGTGGGCGGCATGCCCGGAGGCGACGGTGCGGATCGGCAGCTCGGACATGCGCAGGGCCAGCTCGGGCATGCCGGGGGCGAGCGCGCCGAAGATCTCGGTAGTGAGCTGGGCGTCGATCTGGAGTCGCCAGCGGTTGGCCGCGCCCAGGCCGGTGGCGGGCGGGAGCACCCCCCGCCCGATGAGCCCGCGCGTCTCGGCGTTGGAGACCCAGATGAAGCGGTTGATGTGCGCGATCCAGCCGTCGGCGATCTGCTGGGGCGTGAGAAAGAGGGTGCCGTGCTGGTTGAGCAGGTGCAGGTAGACGTACTCGACGTCGGTGTCGTCGTCGGCGAGCCAGGGATCCTGGCCGAGCACGTAGTCCAGCGGCGGATAGCCGGGGGCGGGCGGGAGGAGCCAGTTCTGGTCGGTGAGGAAGGGGGGCTGGGTGTACCCGCCCTCGGTGCGCAGCCCGGTCCAGTTGGCGATGGTTTCGCCGAGCCACATGGCCCGGAGGCGGTCCTGATAATCGGCGCGGTCGAGCACACGCCGGTCGGCGGCGGTCTGCGCGTCGGCGTACGGGGCGGGCGCGAGAATCGCCAGCCCGCTCACGATCAACGCCACACAGGCCTTGGCGCGAACCATGTTCCTCCGTTCCATGTACCATCAGACTACCCCATTGGTTCGGCCGGACCAGGGCCTGGTGTGAGCTGGATCGCCGCGGCGGGAGGGGTTGGGACGGACCGGGAGGGGGGCGGGGAGGTGGGCACGCTCGACGATGAACGACGCCAGACAGCCAACGCGGTTGAACTCACCGTGGGTCGCCGCGGCGGTGATGGCGAGCGTGTTCTGGCTCGCGGCGGTCCCGCTGATCGTGTCGGGCCGGGTAGTGGGGCGGGCGGGGGAGGATCAGGTGAACTACCACGAGCCGACTATCCGGCAGTTCGCCGCCGAGCTGCCGCGGCCGAACCTGCACGACTACCTCTCGGCGACGACACCGGGGTACCACCTCGTGCTGGGCGCGGCGGCGCGGGCGGGGATCGACTCGACGACGGGGCTGCGGCTGGTCGGGTCGCTGTTCACCGCGGGATTGGTGGCGCTCCTGGCGTGGGCCTGCGCCGCAAGGACCGGGGTGTGGGCGGGGATCGTGCTGACGCTCCCGGTGGCCTGCTCGATGTACGTGTTCATGCCGGGGGTGTGGCTGCTGCCGGACTGCGCGGGGTGGCTGGGGGTGCTGGTCGTGCTGCTCCTGGCGCTGTGGGGGAAGTTCGACGCGCCGGCGGTGGTGGGGGGTGGAATGCTGATGGCGGCGCTGGTGATGGTGCGGCAGATACACCTCTGGGCGGCGGCGGCGCTGTGGGCGGGGGCGTGGCTGAGCGCGGCGCCGATGAGGGATCGGGCGCGGGATCTCTTCAGCGCGGTGCCGCAGCGGCTTCGGCGGACGGCCGTGATGGTCGCTGCGACGCTCCCGGCGTTCGTCGTGCTGGCGCTGTTCGTGCGGATGTGGGGCGGGCTGACGCCGCCGCGGTTTCACCAGCAGTACCGCGGGATGAACCCGGCCGCGCCGGCGTTCGTGCTCTCGCTGATCGGCGGGTTCGGCGTGTTCTACGCGGGGTTCGTGCTCGATGGCGTGCGGAGCGCGTGGCTGGGGGCGCGGTGGATGCTGGTGGGCGCGGCGGCGGCGGGGTTGCTCGCGGCGCTGGTGCCGGAGACGACGCTGAGCGTGGAAGAGGGCCGGTTCTCCGGGCTGTGGAACGTGGCGGGGAAGCTGCCGGTTATCGCGGGGCGGACCTCGCCGCTGCTGCTGGCGCTCTCGGCACTGGGGGCGGCGACTCTCCTCGTGTGGGGGCGGATGCTGCCGGCGCGGGAGAGGTGGATCTTCCTGGCAGCGCTGGGGGCGTTCACGGCGGCGCAAATGGCCTCGCACGAGATCTTTCAGCGGTATGCCGAGCCGATGGTGCTGATGGTGCTGGCGCTGATGGCCTCGCGGATCGCGGGCACGGCGCGGGGCCAGGGTGAGGCCGCTCCCGCGCGCGCGGCGCCGGCGCGGCTGGCCGGGGCCGCCGTGCTGGCCGGGCTGCTCGCGGCGATCACCGCGTACAAGATCGCCACCGCCGGGCCCGCGCGGGTCAACGACACCCTCCCCGGCCGGTCCGGTTCGGTCCAGAACACGCCGGGGTGAACCCCCCCCACGCCCCACCCCCATCCTGCCGATAAACC
>JBGPJM010000167.1:0-11175 GCA_041485385.1 Phycisphaerae bacterium
CAACTCGCAGGACTTCTTTGATTTCCTGAATGACTTCTTTGCGGGGTGCGGATGAACTCCGTCGCCCGCCGCCGAGCGTCCGTCGGGAACGAGTGACTGGCTCTGCGCGCCCCCTAGCAGCCCGCGAAGAACGCCATCAGGAAGTCGAAGAAGTCCTGGCTGTTGGACACGCCGTTGGCGCTGAAATCGGCGTCCGTCCCGCCGGCGAAGAAGGCCGTCAAGAAGTCGAGGAAGTCATGCGAGTTCAGCGTCCCGTCGCCGTTGAAATCAGCGGCGCACACCGGCACATCGACGGTAACACCCAGCTGCGTCGGGTAGATGTCCTGGATCCACCAGAACCCCGTGGGGTCCTCGCTCAAGCCCCAGACCCCTCGGAAGCCGGCGCCGCTCCCGCTGTTGTCGGCGGTCCAGGCCCATTCGAACTGACCGCTCTGCGGCGTAAGGACCACCCAGTACGTCAAGCTCGCGCCCAGCGCCAGGCCGCTCGTGGTGAACGTCGTGGGCGCAAGGGTCGCCGAATAGCCCGCCGGAGAAACGAGAACCCCCAGCAGGATGCCCGGCTCCAGACCGCCGTCGGCATGGATCTCCAGCTGGGCCACGCCGGCGATCGGGTTCGCCAGGAGCAGCGTGACCGAGTTCAGCTTGTGCGGCAAGGCATCGGTGCCGAAGCTGGCCGTCAGCCGCCGACCGGCGGAGGCACTCTCTGTTCCCGCGGCGGCGTTCTCAAGGTTTGTTCGAGAGATCGTCGGCGCTCGCAAGCGCGGGCACGAGGCCGGCGATCGAGAGCAGCGACAGGGTGATGATTCGGCGTGTGCGTGTGAACATTGGGAGCGCTCCTGGTCAATGGGGTGCGGCAGGGAAGCGAAGTTCGGCGGGGGCGGGGGCACCAGGGGCAGGGGTATCCGGGCCGCTCGGTGGGCGCGCTGTCAGGCAAGCGCCATAGGCGGCGTGCCCCCCCGAAGTCCAGCTGATGCTCCAGCGAGTCGGGATCGGTGGGCGTGGTGTCGAGCCCGGCCAGGCCGGGGTTGGCGTTAATCACGTTGTTGAACGAAGCGCTGGCGTGGGAGGTGTTGTCGGCGAGCCTGAGCAGCATCGCCGAGCTGTAGATGCCGTCGTTAGAGTTGGTGGTGGTGCGGGCCGTGCGCGAGCTGTACGGCGCGACCCGCTGGAAGACCCCGGTCGTGACCGTGTCGTTGAAGTAGAGCTGGCTGACGAAGCTGAACGTCGTCTGGCTTCCCGAGAACTTGCGGACCCGGAAATGGATGTGCACGGTGCGCCCGTTGTAGAACCCCGGGTAGATCGTCAGGAACCGCACGTTCCCTTGGCTGTCGGCGGCCTGGTAGCCGCGCAGGAACCTCTGCCCAACCGTCCCCTGCGCCTGCACGTCCGAATACACGCCCAGGGCGTTGCAGTGCCAGATGTTCACGTAGCACCCGCTCACCGGCGAGCACGACCCGGCCTGGATCTCCGAGACGTTGAGCGCCAGGCGCAGCGGCAGCCCCTGCTGCACCACTCTCGAGACCGGATCGGACCGGATGTCCGCGCGGTTGAGCATCTCGTCCACCCAGTGCGGCCCTTCCGTCTGGCTCGGGTTGGGCGTGCAGGTCGGCCGGGCCATCGCCTCCCGCGCACCGCCGAGGCGGCGAACATCGCGACGCCCGTGGCCCCCAGCTGCAGCGCATCGCGCCGGGTATACACCGTGTGGTTCGAGCTCTCGCTGTTCATCGGATGGATCTCCTGGCGCACGAGGGGTCGAATCGGTGCTTCTCCGCCGCGGCGGGCGACCGCGACGGCCCGTTCCAGGGAGGCGCCGGCGGTCATGGGCGACGCCGTGCCCACCGGGCCCGGTGCACTCACGGGTCCCGGCGGCACACTCAAGTTGTCGCCGAAGGCCCGGAGAGGGACACGATTGCGAACGTTTCTTGGCGATTCGCACCCGCAGGATGTCCCCGAGGGGGCGGGCGCCGACAATACCACCAGGGAGAGCCTGCGTGCGCACCGACACAGACAGGATGCCAAGGCGGTCTTCGAGATCCTCGTGCACGAGCACGCGGACATGCTCGAGGGGTATCTTCGCTCGCTCCTGGGCGCCGGTTCCAGCGTCGATGACCTCTTCCAGGAGACCATGCTGGTCGCCTGGCGCCGCCTCGGGGACTTTGACCGCTCGCGCTCCTTCGCCGCGTGGGTCCGCGGTATCGCACAGGTGCTCGTCCTCGAGTACGCGCGCAAGCGGGCCCTCCGCCCCATGACGACCGACCCGCACGTGCTCGCCGAGATGGACCGCCGGTTCGAGGCGCTGGCCAGGTCTCCCGGCGACACCCTCTCCGACCGCGCCGAGCGCCTGTTCAACTGCCCCGCCAGGCTGCCCGAGACCATGCGGGAAGCGATCAACTTGGTCTACGCGCGCAGCCTGCCGATCGTGGCCGCGGCCGCCTCCGTCGGCTCCAGCGAGGAGACGCTCAAGAAGCGCGTGCAGCGCGCCAGGCAACTGCTGGCCGAGTGCGTCGGCGCCGGGGAGGCCGGCCCATGACCCCACCCAGCGCTCCGCCGTCTGATGGACCCGCGCGGGGCGATGAGAGGACCGTCGAGACGGTCCCTGGAACCTCGGCGGGCACGACCGCCACCGAGCTCGTCGCGCACGGCCTGCTGGAATACCTACTACCCGCCGTGGTCGATGGACGGTGACTTGTTGCTGGTCGACTCCCTTGACCGCTTGCTGGAGCAGCTCCCGGGAAGGTATACGCTGGAGCGCGGCGCAGCCGAGCCGCCTGCAAACGGCGTCGCACCCCTCGACCACATCACCCGCCGCGCGCATCGATCGGACCGGCCCCATGCCAAACCACGTGGATCTGTGGATCGATCCGACGACCCGTCTGCCGGAGCGCGTCGATACCCCCGACCTGAATGATGCCTGGTTCACCCCCGAGCATCACGCCGGCCGGTAGTCGCTCGCTTTCACCACGACCATGCGACAGTGAGAGATTGACCCGCGGCAAGGCTGACGGGCCGCGCAAGGATCGCCGCGGCGCGCGGGGCGTTGAGCTTGACGGTCGGTGCCGGGAGCTGCTCGCGCCCCAGGGCGGCGCTGGCTCGTGCGTTGGCCACGCCTTCAGGAAGATCCGTGCCGACCGCGCTGAGGTCGAGCGTCCCCCAGCGCAGCTCGATCGTGCTCGTCTGCGTGCGCCCGCTGCGGGTCTGCCTGAGCAGGCCCCAGCCCAGCGCGCCGGCAAAGAACGCCGCGAAGTTCTCGGGCGAGACGCGCGGGGCAAGCGCAAGCAGCCCCGCCGGCCCGTCGTAATGGAACCCGCAGAGCGCCTGGAACACGCCCCACGACGCCATGGCCCGCGCATAGTGGTCGCCGCACTCGACCTCGTTCCACGGGTTGTGCAGGGTGCCGTCATATCGCTCGTCGACCGCTTTGACGATGACCAGGCCCTCGTCGAGAAGACCCTCGGCGACCATCCCGGCCGCGGTCTGGTACTCGCAGCCGGTCCAGACTTCGTCGCGGTAACGGACGGGCTCATTGGGCGGAGCGATGCGCCCGCCCCGCGGCCACGTGCAGACGAAGAGGCCGCCATCGCGGTCGCGGACGAAGTACCGCTCGGGCGGGAACTTCTCGTTGTAGGGGCCGACGGCTGGGGCCCAGTTGTAGCGATAGATGCTGCGGAGCGCCGTGCGGGCCTTCTCCTCGTCGTAGATCGCCGGGAGGCCTAACAGACGAGCCCAAGTCTGGCCGAAGAGCTGGTCGGTAAGGCAGCCGTCGCCATATTGGAAGTTGGCCTGGGCGGCGTCCTCGGGGATCTTCTGGACGAAGTACTCGCCGTTGAAAAGGGTCTTCTCGGTGAACTCGCGCCCGCGCCGGGCGAGGTCACGGTAGCGCCGCGCGGTGTCGGCCTCGCCCATGCACCCGGCCATCTCCGCGGCGGCCAGGAGCGCCGCAAGGTAGAGCGAGCCCACGAAGGTGTTGGGACCCTCGAAGTTGATGTCGAACGTGTTGTGCTGCGTGGTCTCGATGATGCCGTCGGGCTCGGACTCGCCGCCGGCCTTGCGAACCTGGGCGTCCTTGGCGACCTGGTACTCCATCGCCTTCTTGATGCGGGGCCAGTTGGCCCTCAGGAACGAGTCGTCGGGGGAACAGAGGTGCTCGCGGTACGACTTCAGGATCGTGCCCGACTGCCCGTCCGCGGCGTACTCGAAGCCGTTGGAGACCTCGCCGCGGAACGCCACTCGCCCCGTCGCCTCCTCGAAGCCGGTGCCGAAGTCCTGCATAACGCGTGCCGAGCGGGCCAGCTCGGGGAAGAGGCGTGCCTCGGCGTGGGAGTAGTTCCACACGTGCGTGCAGGTGCCGTGGCAGCAGCCGACGCCCTCCCACCCCCAGAATCGCCCGTTCTTCCACCATTGCGCCGTGCCGGTGGCGAGGTTGGCCGTGGGCATCATGAGGCGCAGCGCGAGCCACCAGGGGAGCGTGGTGTCCTCGTAGAAAGTCTTGCGGAACAGTTCCGTCTGGTCCCAGAGCCGCTTGTCGTTGGCGGCGACGTACTGGGCGGCCGCGAGGGCGCTGTCGAACCAGTTCGTGTACATCTGCCCTTGGCCGGTGTGCAGGTTGGGGAAGTGCCAGGCGACGAGAAAGACGAGCTCTGCGGATTCACCGGGCTTGAGGTTGAACGGCGCGTGGATGACGCCGACGGGCGTGGCCGAGGATTCACCCTGAGCAAGGTCCGGCCCGTCGGGCGGCGTCGAGGCGCCGGTGCCGGTGCGCGCCGGTCCCTGGCGGTCCGCGCCCGCTCCGGCCTTGCCGAGGAACGCCAGGCACATCGTGCCGCTGGAGAGCGAGTCGGGGCGCGGGCGCCGGAGGTCGGCGGGGAGAGTATCGACGAGGCGGATGTCGTCAACGTTGATGTGCCCCCAGGGGCCGGTGGCGCTGTCGATGATCTGCAGGCGCGCTGTCTTTCCCTGCAGGTCGCGGAGGTCCCACAGGCGCGGCCCGAGCTTCTCCTCCGCCCTGCCGGTGGCCGTGCGGATGACCTTCCCCTCCACCAGGAGGTTCATGCACGTGCTGCCCTTGTGGTTGCCGCCGCCGATAAGGAACACCAGGAATGCGCGATCGATCGTGAACTCATCGCTGGTGAGCTTGCCCGTGTGCTTGTCACCGGCAGCGGTCCCCTCCCCGCCGCGGAAGGAGTTCACAAGGCCCTTGCCGGTGAAACCGGAGACGGGATTCTGATCGGCCTCTGTCCCGCGGGAAGGGCCCTTGCCGAAGGCGGTTCCTTCGGCGGTCCAGCCCATATAAGCGTCGCCCTCGAAGCCGGCGATCACTCGGTCGGGGCGGGGGTTCTCCGGCACAGGCGTCGGAACCGCGTCCATGAGAACAGCAGTGAGGTCGCCGGCCCGTTGGACGCGATTGCGCCGCGCGACCGGGCCGTCGTCGGATGAGTCGACGCGCTCGACACCGTTCTCCAGCCAGCCGGAGAGCATGCCGGCAATCGGCTTGCCATGCCGGCTGGTGAGGGTGAACCGCAGAACGGTGCACGGAAGAGCGGAGTCCTTGGCACTCGTGGGGCAGAACGGGGAGTAGGCGCGGAGTGTGATCGCGAGCGGTGGAGGAGAGGTCGAGGGCGGGTTCGGGCGCTCAGCGCCGGCGCCTCCCTGTCGATCGGCGCTCCGTCCACCGGCATACCGGATCTCGGCGACCGGGTATTCGCCGATGAACTCGACCGCGTCGTAGTGCCCGCCGTTCTCGGGATCGGCTAGGACCGTCTGCCATGTGCCGCCCGCGGCGTCCGCGGCGCGAAGAGCGAATCCCTGCTGGAGCTGACGCTCGGGCGGGCGGGCCTTGTAGTTCTCGCTCCCGTACCCCGTCGAGTTGAGCCGCCCGTCCACATGCCACTCGCCGAGCGTGCCGTCTCCCAGGATGTACAACTGCCCAGCGCAGATCCCCCCCACCGGCATGCCGATGGCTAGGCGGCTGCGCCCCCTGTAGACCCGCCGTTGGCCGCGCTGTTTGAGTGCGCCCAGCATCTCGGGCGTGACACCCTTGTCAGCGGGGATTAGGCGGGTGAACGTGGGCTGCGGCTGGGGCCCGCCCAAGACGGGAAGGGTGAGCAGGCCGCCGCCGGCCGCGGCGGTGGTGGTCCCGGCAATCTTGATGAAGTCGCGGCGGTCGATTGGCATGACAACAGCGTACTTCGCGGGCGGGTGGGCCGCGACCGGCGGGGGTAACTAGGTTTGGTATCGGTCTGGAACTGCCCAGCCGACCATCGCCCGCAACTGAGAGATTTGCGGCCCCGTCGAGAGAGGAGGCCAGCGGGAGTCACGAGAAGAGGAGCCAGGCGATGTCATCGTTGACGAAGCGTGTCGGGATGGTGCTCGGGGCGGCGGTGATGGCCGTGTGCACGACGGCGATGGCTCCGTCGGACCAGGAGCAGACGACGCCGACGGGGTGGCGGTGGTGATACAACGTCGATGAGTCGGTGATCAGTAGCAGCGTGAGCGAGGGGTACCGGCCGACGAACATCGAGGCCGCGTCGGTCTCTCCGCTGCGGTTCAACGCAGTGATGGTGCAGAATAATACCGGGACTACGCGAAGGGGTGGTCGTGGTACTACGGGATCACCGAGGACCAGGTGAACAACTTCGCCAGCCCGCATCGGGTAGACTGCCGAGCGCGGCGCCGGGATGGCGCTGCATGGAGACGAGCCATGCGTCGGATTGCACCCTTCGTCTGTGTATGCTCGCTGGCGTTCCCCTGCCTGGCTACGGCGCAGACGATCACGTTCGAATCGCTGCTCAGGGAGATGGTGGATCGCGAGGCGGTGGCGAAGTTCCCCGAGCCGGCGTACACGTGCAAGCAGTTCAGCAGCTACGATCGAGCCTCCACCACCGCCGAGAACCCCGCCACCTGGTTCGCCAACGGCGATGTCAACCAGTACATCCGCGTCGAGGAGACGGCCGGGCGCAAGGAATGGGTGATGGCCGACATGGACGGCCCGGGGGCCATCGTCCGCATCTGGTCGGCCAACCCGAAGGGAACATTGCGGGTCTACCTCGACACCGGCGCGGCCCCCGTCATCGAGAGAAAGATGGAGGATGTCCTGGGCGGGAAGTGGCGCGTGGAGCCCCCGCTCTCCGAAGAGACCTCCCGCGGCTGGAACCTCTATCTCCCCATCCCCTACGCGAAGCACTGCAAGATCACCAGCGACGCCGATGGCTTCTACTACCAGGTGAACCACCGGACGTACGCGCCCAGAACCGGGGTGAAGACGCTCGCGGCGGCCGACCTGGCCAAGTCGAACCAGGCGATCGATACGGCCAACGGCGCGCTGCGCCAGGGCGACTGGACCGCGCCGCTCAAGCTCGGGGCGCCGAAGATGGCGGCGACGGGGGAGTCGGTGGAGATCTACAGCTCGGCGGGCCCAAACGCGCTCACGAGGGTGGCGGTGACCGTCGGGTCGGCGGACATGGCGCAGGCGCTGCGGTCGGTCGTGCTGGTCGGTGAGTTCGACGGCGAGCAGACGATCTGGGCGCCGCTCGACGGGGTCTTCGCGCAGACGGGGGGCGTCTCGCCCTTCTCCGACCGATACCGGCGGGTCATGGCGCCGTCCTACTTCGAGTGCGCGTGGGTGATGCCGTTCAAGACCAAGGGGACACTCAAGCTGGTGAACCTCGGGAAGGAGCCGGTGGGGCTGAGCGGCGCGGCGTTGGCGTCGCCGTGGAAATGGGACGCCCGTTCGATGCATTTCCACACGGCGTGGCGCCAGCAGTACCCCCTGCACGTGTACGGCGGGAAGGGGACGCTCGACTGGAACTACGTCGAGGTCACGGGCAAGGGCGTGTACGTGGGCGACACACTGGCGGTGATGAACCCGGTGCCGGAGTGGTGGGGCGAGGGGGACGAGAAGATCTACGTGGACGGCGAAAAATTCCCGTCGCACTTCGGGACAGGGACGGAGGACTACTACGGGTACGCGTGGTGTTGCCCCGTGCCCTTCACGCACCCGTTCCATTCGCAGGTACGGTGCGACGGGCACGGGTCATCGGGGAGCGACACTAACTGGGGGCACACGACGGTCACCCGGGTGCGGTCGCTGGACGCGATCCCGTTCACCAAAAAGTTCAAGTTCGACATCGAGGCGTGGCACTGGAAGGAGTGCGACGTGGCGTACGCAGCGGTGACCTGCTTCTACGCGACGCCGGGAGCGACATCCAACCGCGAACCGCAGCCGGCAGAGGTCGCCAAGCCGTTGCCGCAGCCCCCGCCGCCCCCGGCGCCGATGAAAATCGAGGGGGCCCTCGAGTGCGAGCAGATCGCGATCGCGTCGAAAACGGAGGGGCTGCTGGTGGGCCCGCAGGAGGGGGGGGGGTTCGGGCCGGCGCTGTGGAGCGGGGAAAAGCAGTTGTGGGTGCAGGCGCGGAAGCCGGGGGACTTCGTGGAGCTGTCGATCCCGCGGACGCTCCCCGAGAAGAGGCTGCACATGATCGTGTACGCAACCCGGTCCTGGGACTACGGGATCGTGCAGTTCAGCATCAACGGCAAGCGAGCGGGCAAGGAGGTGGACCTCTTCAACGACAAGGGGCACGCAGTGGCCGCGACGGGGCCGATCGACCTGGGCGAGTTCGAGGCGGCGGGCGGACGCATCACGCTGCGGGCGGAGCTGGTGGGGTCCAACCCGAAGGCCGAGGGGACCAAGTCGTACTTCGGGCTGGACTGCGTGGTGGTGAAGCCGGTGAAGTGAACCAAGAAAGAGACTCACGCAGGGGCGCAGAGGCGCGGGGAAGAAAAGGTCGAATGTCGCCACGGACGACCTGGACGGGCAGAGATGGGAGTGGGTCGATCCACGCTCGTCCGCGTACGCCCGCGCCCGGAACGGCCCTCGCGCGGGGGGCTGCCCCGAGGGAGGTGGTCTTCGCGCTGGCAGCGCTGGGGCTGGTCCTGGTGCTGGGGGCGGTGTTCAACTACGAGGGCCAGTTCTTCTCGCCGGGGACGCACGCCGATGCGCTCTGGCAGATCGCCGGCTACGGCATCCTCGCCTGCGGGATGACCGTGGTCATCGTCTCGGGGGGGATCGACCTGGCGGTGGGATCGGTGGTGGCCCTGTGCGGCGTGGTCTTCTCGCTGCTGGTGATCCGGCACGGGTGGACGGGGTGGACGGCGATCCCCGTTGCCGTCGGCATCGGGGCCGTCGCCGGGGCGGCATCGGGATCACTCATCGCCTTCGCGCGGGTGCAACCGTTCATCGCCACGCTGGCGATGATGGCCTTCGCGCGCGGGCTTGCGAAGTCGGGCTGGGTGTCGGGGAACACCAAAATCACCCAGTACCCGCCGCCGCACGTGATGGACGTGCTCAACACCCGCATCTTCGTGACGCCGGGGGTGAGAATCTCGGTCGGCGTCTTCGTCTTCGTCGCGTGCGTGGCGGCGACGCTGCTGATGCTGCGCTTCACGGCGCCGGGCGTGCACCTCTACGCCGTCGGGGACAACGAGGAGGCCGCGAGGTACGCGGGCCTGCCCGTGCGACGCACCAAGGTGCTCGCCTACACCTACTGCGGCGCCCTGGCGGGCCTGGCCGGGGTGCTGTTTGCCGCGACAGAGCGGCAGGGGAACCCCGACGGGGGCGTCGGGTATGAACTGACGGCGATCGCGATGGTGGTGATCGGTGGCACGTCCCTGAAGGGGGGCAAGGGGGGAGTGGTGCTGACGCTGCTGGGGGCGTTGACGATCGGGTACCTGCGGAAGGTGCTGGACATCAATGCGGTGGGAACGCCGATGCAGCTCATGATCACTGGGGGGATCATCGTGCTGGCGGTGCTGGTGCAGGGGCTGCGGGGGACGCGGGTGCGCCTTGAGCGGGTAGGCGAGCCGAGGGCGCGGTAGACTCGGGGCGATCGTGATGGGGCCGGGACGAGACGGTGAGAGCGAGTCGAGCACGAAGGAGACCTGCGATGCGGCTGATCGATACGCGGCGGAGAGCGGCGCTGGTGACGCTGGGTGTAACGGCGGGAGCGGCGGTGCTGTTCATGTCGGGTCTGGCACCGGGGCAGCCGGCTCAACCGGAGGCGCCCAAAACGAAGGCGATCAAGATCGGCTATTCGCAGTGCAACCGCGGCGAGCCGTGGCGCGAGCAGATGGACAAGGACATCAAAGCCAACGCCGATAAGCACCCCGAGATCAAGCTGTCGATGAAGGACGCGCAGAACGAGGCCGTCACCCAGCAGGCGCACGTCCGCGAGTTCGTCTCCGCGAAGGTGGACCTGATCATCATCTCTCCCAAGGACACCTCCCTCACCCAGGCGGTGGCCGACGCGTACAAGGCCGGGATCCCCGTGATCGTGCTCGACCGGGCCGTGGAGGGCGACGGCTACACCTGCTTCATCGGCGCCGACAACCGCCTCATCGGGGCCGAGGTGGGCAAGTGGGTGGTGAAGACGCTCGGTGGGAAGGGCAACGTCGTCGAGCTCAAGGGGCTGTCCTCGAGCACGCCCGCGGCCGACCGCTCCGAGCCCTTCCGTGAGGCGATCAAGAGCACCGAGATCAAGGTCGTCTACGACGCCGACATGGAGTGGCTGAAGGACAAGGCCCGCGAGAAGATGCAGGCGGCCCTGGCCCGCAACCCCAAGAAGGGGTCGATCAACCTCGTCTACGGAGCCAACGACCCTGCGGCGATCGCGGCGTACGAAGCCGCCAAGGACGCCGGCCGGGAGAAGGAGATGATGTTCATCGGCGTCGATGCGCTCCCGCACGAGGGCGTCGAGGCCGTGAAAAAGGGGATCCTCGACGCGACGTTCCTCTACCCCAACGGAGCCGACCTGGCGATCGAAACCGGCCTGAAGATCGTCGCGGGGAAGAAGGACATCCCCAAGAAGATCACGCTGGGGACACGGCTCTACACGAAAGAGAACGTGGAGAAGGGCGGGGAGGAGATCAGGCCGAAGTAGGCCGTGCATACTGCGGATGAGGACCGCGCTCCACTGCGAGAGGAAGCAGACGATGCCAGACGAGGAGCAGGACGAAGGAATGGCCTGGCAGCCCGAAGCGCCAAGTGATACGGGTCCCACCTAATCCCCGCGCGCCGTTGCGCTTCCGTTAGGTTGCGCGAAGCCGGCCGGCATGCGAGACTGCCTGTGCTCATTGAGCAAGGAGGCTCGTATGCACGTCGAAGCGCACGCCACGATGGAGGAG
>JBGPJM010000168.1:0-11100 GCA_041485385.1 Phycisphaerae bacterium
AAGGTCGTCCGGTCGGCCGGAGGCGGATGGTACAACATCTCCACCACCCAGCAGCACGGCTCGCTCGAGGGCCGTGCGATTGTCCGCGAGGTGGACCTGCCGGCGTGGCGGAAGTTCGGCGCCCAGACGCTGAAGCGCGAGGACCACTACAAGCACGACCAGGCGCTGAACTTCGCCGAGCGGCTGGGCGAGCTCACGCACGGGCCGGCGAACATCTCCATCTACGAGAACCCCTACAACCTCTCCAAGGCCGACCCCGATCGCACCCGCCTGGACGCCAAGGGCAAGCCGCCGGCGCACTCGGTGAGGCCGCAGTGGGGGATGTCGATCGACATGTCCTCGTGCATCGGCTGCAACGTCTGCACGATCGCCTGCCAGGCGGAGAACAACATCCCTGTCGTGGGCAAGATCGAGGTCAACAAGTCCCGCGAGATGCACTGGATCCGCGTCGACCGCTTCTTCGTCAGCGACGCCGATTTCAGCAAGCCCAACCCCGCCGAGGAATCCCCCGAGGACCCCAACCTCAGCATGGTCTTCCAGCCGTTGGCGTGCGTGCAGTGCGAGAACGCCCCCTGCGAGACCGTCTGCCCCGTGAACGCCACCACGCACGGGCCCGAGGGGATCAACTACATGGCGTACAACCGCTGCATCGGCACGCGGTACTGCGCCAACAACTGCCCCTACAAGGTCCGCCGGTTCAACTTCTTCGACTTCGGCGTCGCCAAGTTCAACGGCGACTTTGTCGGCAAGGACAAGCTCCCCGGCGGCGGACCAAAGAACGTCAACCTCATCCCGCCGCGCCTCCGCCAGAGGCTCGACGAGATCACCAAGATGCAGATGAACCCCGACGTCACGGTCCGCTCGCGCGGCGTGATGGAAAAGTGCACCTACTGCATCCAGCGCATCAACGAGGCGAGGGTCGAGTCCAAGCTGGCCAACCTGCCGGGGATCCCCGACGGTTTCTTCCAGACCGCCTGCCAGCAGGCCTGCCCGACCGACGCTATCACCTTCGGCGACATCCTCGACACGACGACCTACACCGAGGAGGGCGGCGCCACGCGTCAGGGGAGCAGGGCGCGCCAGCTCCGCGAGCACGGCCGGTCGTACCTGCTGCTGGGATTCCTGAACACCCGCTCGCGCACGACGCACATGGTCAGCGTCCGCAATCCCAACCCGGCCCTCCGCGAGCCGGTGGAGAACCCGTTCGGTGCTCACGGGGGCGAGGGCGGGGGCGAGGGGGGCCACGGCGAGAAAGCCGGCGGGCACGCCCCGCTGGGCGGCCCGCACCGCGATGAGGGCTACAAGATGAGCTTGAACGTCCTGACCGGGATCGGAGGCCCGGCATGAGCAGCATCCATCCCGATGAAGTGACGACGGGGCGACTGGCCGG
The DNA here is from genome assembly GCA_041485385.1 of Phycisphaerae bacterium. Lineage (GTDB taxonomy): Bacteria > Planctomycetota > Phycisphaerae > Phycisphaerales > UBA1924 > JBGPJM01. Next base: position 1,391 of record JBGPJM010000168.1, read on the forward strand.
TGTGGTCGCCGGCGTGCCCCGGCCGCTGGATCCGGTGACCGGCGACGGCACCCTCATCGACGACCCGGCGGCGCGCGCGCCGCTCGTGCTGAACGATCGCTCGTTCCACGAGATCACCAACATGGTCTGCGGCTACGTCGAGAACAAGCCCGGACGCTGGTGGCTGCCGACGATCAGCTTCACCGGCACCGTCGCCGGCATCGGCACCGCGATGATCCTCTACCTCATCATCACCGGCGTCGGCGTGTGGGGCCTCAACAACCGCGTCGGCTGGGCCTGGGACATCACCAACTTCGTCTTCTGGATCGGTATCGGCCACGCCGGAACGCTCATCTCCGCGATCCTCTGCCTGCTCAAGCAGAAGTGGCGCACGAGCATCAACCGGGCCGCCGAGGCCATGACCATCTTCGCCGTCATCTGCGCCGCGACCTACCCCGGCATCCACGTCGGACGCGTCTGGATGGCCTGGATGATGTTCCCCATTCCCAACGCCAACTCCATCTGGCCCAACTTCCGCTCGCCCCTCCTCTGGGACCTCTTCGCCGTCTCGACGTACGGGACGGTCTCGCTGCTGTTCTGGTACATGGGCATGATCCCCGACTTCGCCACCCTCCGCGACCGCGCCGCCAACGAGCTGCGCCGCAGCCCCACCGGCCCGACCGTCGCGCCCTTCCTCAAGACCCGGACCGCCTCGGTGCGGGCGCTGGTCTACGGCCTGCTCTCCATGGGCTGGCGCTTCAGCCACCGCCACTGGCAGCGCTACGAGAAGGCCTACATGATCCTCGCCGGCGTCAGCACCCCGCTGGTGCTCAGCGTGCACAGCATCGTGTCCTTCGACTTCGCCACCAGCGTCCTTCCCGGCTGGCACACGACGATCTTCCCGCCCTACTTCGTCGCCGGCGCCATCTTCGGCGGTTTCGCCATGGTGCTGCTCCTGATGATCCCTTCCCGTGAGCTCTTCCCCAACATGAAGGACCTGGTCACCCTCCGCCATCTGGAGAACATGGCCAAGATCATCACCGTCACCGGCTCGATGGTCGGCTTCGCCTACCTGATGGAGTTCTTCATCGCCTGGTACAGCGGCAACCCGTACGAGCAGGAGGCCTTCATCAACCGCGCCACCGGCCCCTACTGGTGGGCCTACTGGACGATGATCTTCTGCAACGTCGTCAGCCCGCAGCTCTTCTGGATGCGCTGGGCCCGCACCAGCGCCTTCTGGATCTTCATCGTCAGCCTCCTGGTCACCATCGGCATGTGGTTCGAGCGCTTCGTCATCATCGTCACCAGCCTCCACCGCACCTTCCTCACCAGCGCCTGGGGCATGTTCTTCCCCACCCCCGTCGACATCCTCACCTTCTGCGGCACCCTGGGCATCTTCACCACCCTCTTCCTCCTCTTCCTGCGGTTCCTCCCCGCCTTCGCGATGGCGGAGATCAAGAACGTCACCCCCGCGGCCAACCCCCACGCCGGCGACAGCCGCGGCCACGCGCACGGAGGTCACTGAGCCATGAAGAAGGCCTCTCGCAAGGTGTACAAGACCGAGTCCGGAGAGCGGGTCTACGGCATGATGGCCGAGTTCCCCACGCCCGGCGCGATCTCGCACGGCGCCGAGCACGTCCGCGACGCCGGTTACCGGCACTGGGACGTCTACAGCCCCTTCGCCATCCACGGCATGGACGAGGCGATGGGCCTCAAGCCCACAAGGCTCCCGCTGCTGATCGCCACGCTCGGCCTCACGGGCGCCGGCCTGGGCTACCTCTTCCAGTGGTACGTCTCGGCGGTGCTCTACCCGATGAACGTGCAGGGCAAGCCCCCGGGTGCGTGGGAGCCGCTCACGCCGATCACGTTCGAGTTCGGCGTGCTCTTCACGGCGTTCACCACGCTCTTCGGCATGCTCGCCTTCAACAGGCTGCCCGTGTTCTACCACCCGCTCCTGAAGAAGGAGCGATTCCTTCGCGTCAGCGACGACCGCTTCATCATCGCCGTCGAGGCACGCGACGAGAAGTTCGACCCGGCCAGGACGCGGGCGCTCCTCGAAAAGGCGGGGGCGACGCGGATCGAACTGGTGGAGGATTAGCCCGCGCCAGGGCCGAAGCGAACGACGGACGACATGGCGGCGGGGACGACGGCGAGAGGTGGGGGGGGTGGGGGACTGGACGACGACCGGAGCATTCCTGATGCGGAATGAGATGAACAGAATGAGCAGAACGCACGCGGGCGCGAGGCCCGGGCTGGCCGTGCTGGCCGTAGCGGGCGCGGCGCTCGTGCCGGGCCTCCTGGCCGGTTGCCGCGGCGAGCGGACCGACAAGCCGCCGCGCCAGTTCCTCCCCGACATGGACGACTCGCCGAAGTTCAAGGCGCAGGTGAAGACCGAGTTCTTCCCCGACCACCGCAGCATGCGCCCCAAGGTCCCCGGCACCGTCGCCTTCGGCACCAGCGAGCACGCCGACGACCCGGCCCGCGCCGAGTTCCTCAAGGACGACGAGGCGTACTACTACGGCACCGCCGGCAAGGACGAGAAGGGCGCCCCGAAATACGTGCAACTCATCCCCGTGGCCTCCTTCCCCGGCTGGCCCGCCGACACCGCCGACCAGGAGGTGGCGATGGGCAAGCTGATCCAGCGCGGCCAGCAGCGGTTCAACATCTACTGCTCCGTCTGCCACGGTTTCAAGGGCGACGCGACCGGCCAGGTGGGACTCCGGTGGACGACGCCCCCCGCCAACTTCCACGATCCCAAGTATCTCGACCGCGCCGGCGAGAAGGGCGCCGACGGGTTCATCTTCTACACCATCCGCAACGGCGTGATCGACCAGAACGGCGTGCAGAAGATGCCGCCCTACGCCCACGCCATCACCGAGGCCGATGCCTGGGCGATCGTCTCCTACGTCCGCGTCCTCCAGACCGCCTACACGACCGATATGAGCGAGGTGCCGCAGGCCGAGCGTGAGCGCCTGCGCCAAAACCCGCCCCCGCCGCCCCCGCCCCCCGAGAAGCCTGCGCCAACGCCGCCCGCCCCGGGCGTGACACCCGCCAAGCCGGGGACCCCGGCCACCTCAACCCCCCCGACGCCCCCCCCGCCCCCCCCGACCACCGGAGGCGCCAAGCCATGAGCCAGATCACTGCTGATATCGGCGGCGGCGCCGGGCACGGCGGGGACAACCACGGGCATGCCCCCATCAGGATCGATCCTGCCTTGGTGACTCTCCAGGCCGGCGCAGGCCAGATGGTCTCCAATGTCCTGCTGCTCGCAGGCGTCGTGGGGATGGTCTTCACCATCGTCGGCGGGTTCAGCGTCGGAGCGCGCCACGCGCTGATGTCCTACCTGGTCGGCGCGACCGTGTCCCTGGGCTTCGCCCTCGGCTCGCTCGGCTACGTGATGATCTTCCAGCAGGTCAACGCCGGCTGGATCGTCACCTGCCGCCGCCAGTTCGAGACCGCCGCCACCCTTATCCCCTTCTGCGCCCTCCTCTTCCTTCCCGTGCTGGTCTTCCCCGGGCGCATCTACGAGTGGATGAGCCCCGAGCACACCTCCGGCGACGTTCTTGCGGTCCACAAGGCGCCGTACCTCAACACGACGTTCTGGTTCGTCCGGTTCTTTGTCTTCTTCGGACTCTGGACGATCTTCGCCTTCAAGCTCTACGGCTGGAGCCGCCAGCAGGACGTCACCGGCGACAAGTGGCTCACGGCCAGGGCGCGCCGCATGTCCTCCTACGGCCTGCTTATCTTCGCCCTCACCTCCGCCTTCGCCTCCTTCGATTGGCTCATGGGCCTGGACTACCACTGGTTCAGCACCATGTTCGGCGTCTGGTTCTTCACGGGCAACATCCTCTCCGCCACCTGCCTGTGCGTGCTGGCGCTGGGCTTCCTCCGCCTTCGCGGCAAGCTGGCCGGCCTCGTCACGGAAGAGCACTTCCACGACCTCGGCAAGCTCGTGCTCGTCTTCACTGTCTTCTGGGCCTACATCAGCTTCTGCCAGTACTTCCTCATCTGGTACAGCAACATCCCCGAGGAGACCGCCTGGTTCAACGTCCGCAAGACCCACGGCTGGGAGAACTTCACCTGGATCCTCGCCTTCGGCCACTTCCTGGCCCCCTTCCTGGTGCTCCTCTGGAAGGGGACCAAGCGGAGCACCCGTGGCCTGATGCTCGTCGCGACGTGGATGATCCTCATGCACATCGTCGACGTGTTCTTCGTGGTGCGCCCGGCGACCTACCCCGGCCGGATGGGCCTGGAGTTCTGGTGGCTCGACCTGTGCGGGATCATCGGCCCGATCGGGGTCTTCCTGGGCGTCCTGGTCCGGCAGATGGGCAAGGCCCCGCTCATCCCGATGAAGGATCCCCGCCTTCCCGAGGCGCTCCACCATCGCAACTACATGTAGGGCAGCGCGACCCGCACCCGCCATGGCAACCGACGGAAGCACACGATGACACACCCGCACCAACACCACCTCTCCCCGGACACGCACGATCCGCCGGACCAGTGGCACAAGCACACGCCCGAGGAGAAGCCGCAGTCGCCCCACGGCGAGGTCGCCAACGCCCCCGTGATCATGCTCGTCGGCCTGGGGTCCTTTCTCATCGTCGTTGCGACCATCATCCTCACCTACGGCTACTACACCTGGTACACCACCAAGCTCCTCGATCAGGTCGAGGGGCAGGACCCGGCGTTCAAGCAATACGGCCAGGAGGCCAATGCCCGCAACACCAAGCTCAAGGCCCAGTCCGAGCTCCAGGGCTACAACTGGGTGCAGGCGATCCCGCCCGTTATCCCCGAGGGCACGGTCCAGATCCCCGTCGAGAAGGCGGCCGCCAAAGTGGTCAAGGTCTACACGCAGAAGAAATAGTGAGCTATTGACTTGAACAGGTCCACGGTCCAGCACGGTCGATCAGGAGCAGGCATGCGAACGCTGTGGGCGCGCGCCGGCGCGGCCCTCGCGTGCGTTGTCGCCCTGCTGTGCGTGCCGTCCGCCACCCGGGCCCAGCTGATCTCCGACCAGCCCCCCCCCGAGATCCGCGGCCTGGAGATCACCACCAAGCTGGGCTCCAGGCTCCCGCTGGACCTGAAGTTCACCGACTCGAGCGGCAAGCAGGTCAAGCTTGGCTCGCTCTTCCACAAGGGCCGCCCCGTGGTGATGGCGATGGTGTATTTCCGCTGTCCGCTCCTGTGCCCAAAGGTCCGCGAGGAGATCATCTCGGCGCTCAACAAGCTCGACTTCACCGTCGGCACCGAGTTCGACGTGGTCATCGCCAGCTTCGACTCCCGCGACGGCCCGCGCGACGCCGATCGGGCCAAGATCGACACCCTCATGCTCTACGAGAGGGTCACCAGCGAGCCCGTCCGCAAGGGGTGGACGTTCCTCACCGGCGAGGCCGAGAACGACCGCGCCCTGGCCGACGCCCTGGGCTTCCCCTACCGCTTCCTCCCCGAGTCCGGCGAGTTCTCGCACGGGACGGCCCTCTTCGTCCTGACCGGCGAGGGCGTGATCTCCCGCTGCTACCCGATGCTCCCGTACGAGCCCAAGGACGTGCGCCTCGCCCTCGTGGAGGCCGCCGGCGGCAAGATCGGCACGCTCCTGGACCGGCTCACGCTCTGGTGCTACCACTCGACCGCGGAGGGCAAGTTCCTCATCTCGCCCATGCGGGTGATGCAGATCGGCGCGGTCCTTTCCGCCGCGGTGGTGCTGATCTTCGTCGGCGTCACCGCCGGGCGCGACGCGATGCGCCGCCGGAGCTGGCGCTCGCCGGTCGCCGAGGCGGCGGGGGGGACCAGCGCCGGCGAGGGCGCGCCGGCGCCGGGCACGCCGGGAGAAATCCGGCCGGGGGCACTGGGCGGGGGCGTTGGCCTTGAGAAAGCGATGGGACAGGCACGATGACGCACTCGCTCACCTTCACGCTCGGCCAGCAGTGGCTCCACGACATGTGGTTCACCAAGGCCAACTCCACCCAGGCCGCGCAGACCGACGATCTGTTCATGTTCATCCTGTGGATCTGCATCTTCAGCTTCGTCCTGTTGATGGGAGCGATGTTCTACTTCGTCGCGCGGTACCGCCGGCGCCCGGGCGTGCCGACCATCCGCAGCGCCTCGCACAACACGCCCCTCGAGCTGGCCTGGTCGGTCGGCCCGCTGCTCATCCTCGTGCCGGTCTTCTTCTGGGGCTTCCACGGCTACATCGGCAAGCAGGCCGCCCCGGCCAACGCCGAGCTGATCCGGATCACCGGCGAGAAGTGGCAATGGTCGGCCGTCTATTCCAACGGCGCCTCGCCGCGCGAGTACGTCCGGGGCACCACCGACTCCGAGATCCCCGTGCTCATCGTCCCCGCCGGCCGCCCCGTGAAACTCATGCTCACCAGCAAGGACGTGATCCACGCGTTCTTCATCCCCGACTTCCGCACCAAGATCGACGTCGACCCCAACCGCTACACCAGCATGTGGTTCCAGCCCCTGAAGGCCTCGCCGCCCGTCCTCGGCCCCGACGGCAAGCAGCTCAAGGACGATCGGGGCAACTGGTTGTTCCACGACCACCACGTCTTCTGCGCCGAATACTGTGGCGACAACCACTCCGAGATGGCGGCATATATCCGCGTCCTGGAGGCCAGCGAGTTCGACAAGATGAAGGAGATGTTGGCGCTGCCCGACCCCAATTCGACGCCTGAACAGCTTGGCGAGTTCTACTGGGGCAAGAAGTTCGGCTGCCGCTCTTGTCACTCGATCGACGGCACCAAGGGCACCGGACCCACCTGGAAGGACCTCTGGGGACGGACCGAGACCTTCAGCGATGGCTCGACGCTGACCTTCGACGACGACGTCGCGTTCGCCAACTACGTCCGCGAGTCGGTGCTCACGCCGCAGGCCAAGATCGTCAACGGGTTCGGCCCACAGATGAACTCTTACCAGGGTCAGATCAAGGAGGCCGAGATCCAGGCGATCCTAGCCTTCATGAAATCCGCAAAGGTCGCGCCGGCGATGGCCGCCAAAAACCCCCCCGCGAGCGCCGGCGCAGCGCCCCCGGCCGGCGGTGCGAAACCGGGCGAAAAGCCCGCCGAAAAGCCCGCCGCGCCCGGAACCCCCCCGAATCGCCCCGTGCCGCCGCCCGGAGGCGGCAAGTAACGCCACCGCCCCCGCGGCCACCGGCCGCCTGACCGATGTGTTTGTCCGAGTTCGGAGCTTCGACACCATGGCAAGTTTCACCGGTTCGCGAGAGCACGGCCTGACGCACGCTCACGACGAGCACCACGACGTCAGCTACCTCCACCCCAAGGGCAGCATCCTCGCCACCATCTGGGATTGGATGACCACGATCGACCACAAGAAGATCGGCGTCATGTACCTCGTCGCCATCCTCTTCATGTTCTTCCTCGGCGGCGTCGCCGCACTGATCGTGCGCCTCGAGCTCCTCTCCCCGACGGCCGTCACCCACGCGGGGACCCAGGCCACGTTGCACGGCCAAATCCTCCAGGGCATTCTGGGCGAGGGCCTCAACAAGGGCAACGAGGCCTACAACCGCGTGATGACGCTCCACGGCATCATCATGGTCTTCCTGGTCATCGTCCCCAGCGTCCCCGCCAGCCTCGGCAACTTCCTCCTGCCGCTCATGGTCGGCGCCAAGGACGTCGCCTTCCCCCGCCTCAATCTCCTCTCCTGGTACATCTACCTCTTCGGCTCCTTCTTCGCGATCGCCTCCCTTATCATGGGCGGCGTCGACACCGGCTGGACCTTCTACACCCCCTACAGCACTACCACCGGCAACGAGCACGGACGCGTCGTCTGGATGGTCACCGCCGCCTTCGTCCTGGGCTTCAGCTCCATCTTCACCGGCCTCAACTTCGTCGTCACCGTCCACAAGCTCCGCGCCCCCGGCATGGGCTGGTTCGACATGCCGCTCTTCGTCTGGGGCATTTACGGCGCGGCGATCATCCAGGTTCTCGCCACCCCCGTCATCGGCATCACCCTCCTCCTGCTCATCTTCGAGCGGCTCTTCAACCAGGGAATCTTCGACCCCCGCATCGGCGGCGACCCCGTCCTCTTCCAGCACTTCTTCTGGTTCTACAGCCACCCCGTCGTCTACGTCATGATCCTCCCCGGCATGGCCATCATCAACGAGCTGATCGCCGTGCACAGCCGCAAGAAGATCTTCGGCTACCGCGCCGTCGCCTTCTCCACCCTCGCCATCGCCGGCATCAGCTTCATCGTCTGGGGCCATCACCTCTTCACCGCCGAGGGCGAGGTCGCCGCGGCGGTCTTCAGCGCCCTCACTTTCCTCGTCGCCATCCCCTCGGCCGTCAAGGTCATCAACTGGATCGCCACCCTCTACAAGGGCTCGATCAGCCTCAACACCCCGATGCTCTACGCCCTCGCGTTCCTCTTCCTCTTCTCCATCGGCGGCCTCACCGGCATCTTCCTGGGCGCCCTCTCCGTCGACCTCCACCTCCACGACACCTACTTCATCGTCGCCCACTTCCACTACGTCATGATGGGCGGAACCATCATCGCCTTCATCGGCGGCATCCACCACTGGTGGCCGAAGATGTTCGGCAAGATGTACAACGAGTGGGCCGGCCGCATCGGCTGGTTCTTTGTCTTCGTCGGCTTCAACACCACCTTCATCCCCCAGTTCCTCATGGGCGCCCGCGGCATGCCCCGCCGCTACGCCACCTACGTGCCCGAGTTCCAAATCTACCACGTCATCTCCACCGTCGGCTCGTGGATGCTCGCCATCGGCTTCCTCATCCACCTGATCACCTTCATGCACTCGCTCGTCGCCGGCAAAAGGGCGCCCGCCAACCCCTGGGGCGGCCTCACCCTCGAATGGACCGACGCAGCCAGCCCGCCCATCGAGCACAACTTCCACCACGAGCCCGTCGTCACGCACGGCCCCTACGACTACGACGACGTCCTCCCTCCCCAGACCGCCCCGGGCGAGTACATCCTTCCCGTCCCGCTCCCCGCAGGCGCCAAGGCCCACTGACTCCCGATTTTTGCCGTTCCCTTCTCACTCTCCCTTTTCACTTCTCACTTCTCACGCAGCACTCACCCAGGACCTCTCATGGCCACCATCAGCACCCACCAGTCCCAGGGCGGTCCCGGCGGACCCAGCCTCGAGAGCCTGCCGTACCACCTGCGGTACCGCGCCGCCGCGCACTTCGTCGACCGCGAGCACGAGTTCGACGCCGTCAAGATGGGCATCTGGCTCTTCCTGGCGACCGAGGTCCTGCTCTTCTCCGGCATGTTCTGTGCCTACGCGATCATGCGGATGCTCTACCCGGAGGCCTTCGTCAACGGCTCCAGCCACCTCGACACCCGGTGGGGTCTGCTCAACACCGTCGTTCTCCTCGTCTCGAGCTGGACGGTCGCCTCCGCGGTCCGCTCGGCCCAGGTCGGGAACATCCGGGCGCTCAAGACGCACATCGCCCTCACCTTCCTGGCTGGCCTGGCCTTCATCACGATCAAGTTCGTCTTCGAGTACTCGGTCAAGTACAGCCAGGGGCTGATGCCCGGGCGATTCTTCTCCAACCCCTACGCCGTCGATCCGCACGAGCCGATGTGGTGGTCCATCTATTGGATCGCCACCGGCATCCATGCCACCCACGTGCTGGTCGGCATGGGCCTGTTCACGTGGCTCTACATCCGGGCCAGCAAGCTGCACTTCGGCCCCGGCCATTACAACGCCGTCGAAGGTGTCGGCCTCTACTGGCACATCGTCGACATCGTCT
>JBGPJM010000169.1:0-11096 GCA_041485385.1 Phycisphaerae bacterium
CCTTGAGCGCCGTCCCCGCCTGGCCGTTGTCGGCCGTGAACTCGAGCGCCAGAGCGGGCGCGACGACCATGTCGTCGATGCCTGCCCAGATCACCACGCGCGGCGCGGTGAAGTTCGCCATGCCGGGCACCACGCCGCGCGCGGCCCTATGCACCTCCCCCTGCCCGATCAGCCGGTCCTGGTAGCCGTCCGGGACCTTGAACCCCCTGAGGTCGCGGAGGGCCGATTTCACGAGCACCAGCGGGTTGCCGGCGATGTTGCGGCAGAGCAGGCGCGCCTCGCCCGTGTAGACGGGGATGCCGGACCGCTCCTGGGCGAAGTACACCAGGTTGAACTTGTAGGTCCCGGTCGCGCCGTCGTACATGATGGGCTGGCTGGGGCGAGCCTCCTCCAGGAGGCTGTGATTCCGGAGGTCGGCGGTGTCGGCGTTGAAGACGGCCGCGGTGCGGAGCATGAACCACCAGGCGCTGTCGATCGCCGAGGTACCTGTCGAAAGGGCCGCGCCGTAGACGGTGGAGATGCGCCCGCCGTCGGTCCGGAAAAGGCCCGCGCCCGGGTTTTGATCGAGAAACGCCGCCTCGGCGGGGGTAGCCGGCCGCCGGTCGTCCCGGGCGAGGTCCATTGCGAGCGTGCTCTGAACCGTGGCGGCCGCGGCGAGCAACGACGCGACCGTTAACCCGATGCGAGGCATATTCATCATGGGCTCCTGGAGAGGCGGAGATCGCCGCCACATGCGGGTGCGGAAGGGGCACGATTGTCCCCGGGGAGGCGGCGCCGCACCCAGGCACTCTAGCAGCGGGATTTCATACGCAGGACCGCCGGAGGGGTTGCAAGGAGGATCGTTGGCTCCGTCCGAACTGGCCGGAGATACCCGGCTGCGATGTGGGAAACCGCCCGACTTCAGCGTCGCCGAGCCCGGCTCGTCCGAAAACCACGGTCTCCCGCGGCTCAACCCGCGGGCGTGAAGGTCGCGCCGTCGAGCACATCGAACGACACGAAGGTGCCGGTTGGGAACTGCACCGGCTTCTGGCGCTGGTCGGTGAGCTTGACGACGATCGGAACGCCGGCGTCGACGGTGATGGTGCCGGCCGCGTCGTCGGTGGCGATGACGGACCCTTGCACGCGCCGGGGGTGTCCGTAGACGGGCTCGATGTACCTGCCGCCGGTCTTGACGGCGTCGACCCGGCGTGCCTGGGCGTTGATGGTGCCGATGATCCGCTTGCCAACGGGGGTTTTCACCGGGCCATCGGGGCGGAGGTGCAGTTCGTAGTTGGTATCCGGGAATGTGAGCTTGAGGAAGGAGGGCCGGGTGGCGGTGGAGAGGACGGTCTCCGTGAGTATGCCGCGGGCGAGAGCGGGATCGATCCTGGAGGTTGGGGCGGGTTCAATCATGGGCGGGATACGGTATGCCCGGGGCGCGTGCGCGGAAGACCGGCAAATGGGTCACTCGTTAGTCCATGTGTAGCGCCACCAGTCATCGACCACACGCTTGCGGCTCTCGTGCCTCGCCCAGACCGGTGGCGCTGGGAGCGATCCGCCCGGTGCGAAGATCAGGCCGTGTTCGCCATCCGGGTAATGGCCGCAGCGCAGGACGACAGCACCCTGCACGATGCTGCCGGATTCCACATAGATTCCCTTGACCGCGCGATTGATAACCACGGTGTCACCGTCGCCCGTGCCGGCCACCTCGGTAGCGAGATCCTGGAATGCCGCGCGGGCGCCCGCGAATCGCCAGCGGAACGGCCAGTTGGCGCTGGTGGCCAAGCTCGCCGCCACCAGCAGGCAAGGGAGCGCAAACCATCCGAGCCTGAGGAGGGTGAGCCTGCGCGTGCGACCTCGGCGGAGCCATCGGACGAAAGCGATGCCAGACCACAGGACCCAGACGATCCCCAGCAGGAACCAGGTGGCCACGGAAAGGAGGACCGGAGTGCTCGGAATGCTGGGCGCTCCAGGGCCGAAGCTCGCGGCGTACAGGGCCATCGGAACATTCAGTGTCGCGAGCGCAAGCAGAGCGATGACGCTGACCCGCTGGAGCCGCGAGATGCCGCGGAGCTGCGAATTCTGCGGAGTCGAACTCGCCTCTGGAGGGGTCATGAGCAGCCGAACTCCAGGAAGTTGCGGAGGAGCATGGGTCCGTCGGCAGTGAGGAACGACTCGGGGTGGAACTGCACGCCTTCGAGGGGCGCGTGGAGCGGCGCTCCATCGGGCCACACCCGGCGGAGGCCCATGACGACGCGTCTAGTGGACCCCTTCTCGCCTTTTTCATCTGTCCAGGCGGAAACGGCCCATCCCTCGGGTGGGATGGTTTCGGGGAGCACGACGAGCGAGTGGTAGCGCGTGGCGGTGAAGGGGTTGGGAAGGCCGGCGAAGAGGCCGCGGCCGTCGTGGTGGATGGGGCTGGTCTTGCCGTGCATGGGGACGGCGTGCCGGGCGACGGTCATGCCGTAGATGGCGCCGATGCACTGGTGGCCGAGGCAGACGCCCAGCACCGGGACCTTCCCGGAGAAGCGCCGGATGATGTCGGGGGAGTTGCCGGCTTCGGCGGGGGTGCAGGGGCCGGGGGAGATGATGACGTGGGTGGGGCGGAGCGACTCGGCCTGGTCGGGGGTGATTTTGTCGTTGCGGAGGACGCGCAGGTCCAGGGAGGGGTCGAGCTCACCGAGCCGCTGCACGAGGTTGAAGGTGAAGGAGTCGTAGTTGTCGATGAGGAGGATCACGGCGAAGGGTAGGATTCGAGAGAAGCGATCAGTGCGAAGTTGCGTGATCATGGCAACCTATGGCCATGTATGGCAACCTATGGGTTTTTCGGGCCGCTGGGGCCGTTTTTTGCGTGGCAATCTATGGAGCCGGTGGCCATCTATGGCAATGAATGGGTGGGGGTTTGCCAGGATTTTGGCGGTCTTAGCGAGATGTTGGCGGCCTTAGGGCTGGGGCGATGCTGCGAGGGTTTGTTGTTGGCGGTCTTAGGCGGGGAAGTTGGCGGCCTTAGGGGTTGAGTTGGCGGTCTTAGCAGTTCTTGTTGGCGGCCTTAGGCGGGACGGCCGTCCGGAGGGCGAAGCGGAACGGTGCCACTTGAATGTCAAAGAGGGCGGCGCTGATGAGCCGGGAGTTGAGGCAGGGTACCCTAGCACATGTCTAACGATTGTGCAAGGTAAAAGTTTGGTTTTTTGGAAGTTTCTTGGCGGGGCTGCCTGTTTGTGCGACGCCTCGACCGGGTAGAGGGCATGGGGCGTGAAACTTTGCCGAATGTCAGCGGTGAATCCTGCTGAGGGGGAACATAGGAGGTTGCCATGCCCGTTCGAGGAGAGGCGACGGTACATAGGTGGTCGGCGCTGGCGAGCGATCGGCCGATGGCGCTGCTGGAGCGCCGGCGGGTGATCGGCGAGGAGGCGATGATCTCGCAGGTGCGGCTGGAGAAGGGGTGCGTGGTGCCCACGCACGCGCACGAGAACGAGCAGTTCGCGTGCATCATCAGCGGGGCGCTGAAGTTCGGGATCGGGGCCGAGGGGAGCAAGGCCCGGCGCGAGGTGGTGGTCCGAGCCGGCGAGGTGCTGCACCTGCCCGCGAACGTGCCGCACTCGGCGGAGGCGGTCGAGGAGACGGTCGTGCTCGATGTCTTCAGCCCGCCCAGCGAGAAGACGGGGATCGACACGGTCGGGCGGTAGGCGGTCAGGCCGCTTCCGCGCTGGTGCCGGCGACGCCGTCCCGCGTGACATAAAAGAGGTCCGACGTGATCGGATAGGGGAGCCGCCGGTAATCCTGCGCCACGCGAGACTTCAGCCGCTCGACGAACTGATCGGGGTGGGGCGAGAGGGCGACGAACATGTCTCGAGCGGGCGTCGCCACGTAGAAGTCGCCACCGAGCTGCGGGGCCAGGCGCCCGAAGAGGCCGGAGAGGAGCAGCCTCGCCGCGTCGTAGCCGTCCTGCTCGGCGAGGATCGCGGCCCGGCCGCCCTCCTTGCTTTCGACGACCTGCAGCTCGAGGCTCGGGGCGTAGTGGTCCAGGTTCGCGCGGGCGATCGCCTCGAGGTCCTCGGGGGTTACCCCCCAGCGGATGATCTGCTCGGTCGTGACGGAGACCGTCATCTGCGGGAGGTCGATGACAAACACGATCGCGGTGCCGTTCACGAACGGCACGTGCGCAACCTGCTGCCGGTTGAGGTGGTCGAAGATCGCCTCGGGCTGGATGCGGGGCATGAGGCGCGGCTTGACGAAGTCGAAGGAGGCGGTCGAAAGGGAGATCGCGTCACCGGTGAAGAGCTGCTCGAGGTAGTGCTCGACGATCTCCAGGCCGCGATCCGCGTCGTGATTGACCAACCGGTAGAGGTTGTCCAGGTCCAGCCGGCGCCCGTCGACGATCAGTTCGCGTGGCCCGATCAGGTCGACGATGTGCTCGGGCTGCAGGCGCCGGAGCATGATCGCAACCTGTTCAGCGAAGGCCTCGGGTTCACGCGGCATCCTGGCCATGTCCGTTGCGTCCATGCCCGACCCGACGTTCCTTCCCTCACCCGGCCCCCCGAATGGGGCAGACAATTGCCGGATAAGGCGCTGGCGGCGTCGGATCGGTGTACCGTCATCGTCAATTCTCTACGGTCTGTGAACCTCCATGTTCCGACGCCGGCAACGATCGCGAGCAAGCTGCCGGCGAGTCGAGTCGGAGAACAGACGCCAAAAAAAGAAAACGAGGGGGGAATGACCAGCCCACATGGTCACGCCTGACCCTCGTAATCCGGGGCGCCAACGCGACGCCCACTGACGGAAGCGGCGGCTCGCCTGCAAGGACAAGCGGACGCGAACTGACCCGCTCCTGGAACACCAGCCCGGTCTCGTCGCGAATGATGCCAGGGTTTGGCCGGCGTCTTGGCGGCCACTAGGCCTTAAGGGCAAGGCATGTGCCAAGCCCGAGAAGTCGTTCAGGACGTGCACAGGGCGGCATCAAGCCAGAAATCTACTATATTCAACAGTTATTTTTGTGATATACAGCAGTTGTCATCATCATTACTATGGGTAACAATATTGGGATGGATCGGGCGAGTAGTGATCAAAGTAGGGACGGAGCGATCCCGGATGGTGCGCTCGCCTTACTCGACCTTGTCTCTTGCGGGCTGGTCTGGGTGGACGAGCGGTGGAGCATCGCGGCAACGAACCAGGGCGCGACCGGCCTGCTTGGACCGGGTGACGCGATCGGGCGTGCGCTAGCGGATATCCTCGAAGGCGGCGTGGAGACCGTGCGGGGGCTGGCGGCGAGTGTAGGTGCGGGCGACCCGGCGGCTGCCCGCGGGGTGATGATCAGGGGGAGCGGGAAGACCGTGGACATCTTCGTCCAGCGTGTGCCGGCGGGAATGCCGAGCGCCGCCGGTTCTCTGCTCGTGACGATGGTGGACGCGGCGGCACGGGCGGCGCTGGAGACTGAGGTCGGTCGGTTGCGTGATCGCCTGACCGATTCGGAGCGTGCCCGCGCGAAGCTCTCCACGATCCAGGCTGAGCTTGTCGAGGCGGGCATGGCCGGGGGCGGGCCGGTGGTGATGATCGGGTCGTCGGGCTCGCTCGAGCGCGTCCGTGCCCAGGTGGCGCGCGTGGCGCCGACGGACACGACGGTGCTGATCCAGGGCGAGACCGGCTCGGGAAAGGAGCTGGTCGCGAGGCTCATCCACGCCGAATCGGCCCGGTCGCGCCGGGCGTTCGTCGCCGTGAACTGCGCGGCGCTCCCCGAATCGCTGATTGAGTCGGAGCTCTTCGGGCACGAGCGCGGGGCGTTCACAGGGGCCGATCGACGACGGCTGGGAAAGTTCGAGCTGGCCGACAACGGGACGCTCTTCCTGGATGAGATCGCCGAGCTCCCCCTCGCCGCGCAGGCGAAACTGCTCCGCGTGCTGCAAGGGGGGACGTTCGAGCGGGTCGGCGGGGCGGAGACGGTCAAGGTCGATTCGCGCGTGGTGGCGGCGACGCACCGGGATCTGGCCCGCCGGGTTGAGCGGGGACTCTTCCGCGAGGACTTGTTCTACCGGCTCAACGTCTTCCGCATCGAGGTGCCGCCGCTGAGGGATCGCCCCGAGGATCTGCGCGCCCTGGTTGAGCACCTGCACGGCGAGGTGGCGCGGCGGCTGGCCCGCCCCGTGCTGCCGATCAGCGAGCGTTCGATGCGCCGCGTCATGGCGTACCGGTGGCCCGGCAACATCCGCGAGCTGGCCAACGCCATCGAGCGTGCGACGCTGCTGGCGGACGGGCCGGAGCTGGAGATCGAGCTCCCCGAATCGCCCGTGTCGATGTCGGGCGGCGCGCCCATCGACGGCGCAGGGCCCGGCGGGCATGGTCGGCCGACCGGGCGGGGAGCCGCCCCGACAGCGCAGACGCGCGACATCCTCCTGGACCTCACACTCGAGCAGCTCCAGAGGCTGCAGATCATGCACGCGCTGGAGACCACCGGGTACCGGGTCTTCGGGCCGGCGGGCGCGGCGGAGCGGCTCGAAATCAATCCCAACACGCTCCTCTCCCGGATGGACAAGTTCGGCATCCCACGCCCGCGGGCGATGCGGGGCGCGGGGGGCCATGCACCGGGGGACCGGGGCTCCGGCGGCGGCGTACGACCGTGAGCCTGCCCCATCCCCGCGGGCCGAGAGAGGGGTTTGGTCTCCCGCTTGGCAGCCGGAGGCCGAACCGGCTATATTTCGCATCCGGCGACCGGTCCGAGCAGGCGGGCGGGCCGGGGAGATCCAACGGAGGCTGCAACGTGACGGAACAAGAGATCGAAGCCAAGGTGATCGAGATCGTGGCGACGCAGATGGGGGCGGACAAGGCTCAGATCACGCGTGACACGAGCTTCGTGGATGACCTGAACGCCGACAGCCTCGACACGGTGGAGCTCGTGATGGAGTTCGAAGACGAGTTCGAGACCTCGATCCCTGACGAGCAGGCCGAGAAGATCAAGACGGTCGGCCAGGCGATCGACTTCATCAAACAAGCGCAGGGGGCGGAGTGAACCCGCGGGCGGCCCGCGCCGCCCGATCGGCGGGGGAAAGGGACAGGGCGGGAGGGCGCGACAGCGGCGACGGGAGGTTGCCCGCGCGGGGCTGGCGCGGTGCTGATTCGATGAGACGATCGTCCCATGTCTGAAACCCGTTCAAGTGGTCCGCGCGTGGTGATCACCGGTCTGGGCGCCGTGACCAACCTCGGGCTCGACGCGCGCTCCACCTGGGAGGGGATGCGCGAGGGGCGCAGCGGCATCAGCCGCCTCGCGGGCGAGGAGTTCGAGGCCTACGGTGACAAGTGGACGGTCCGCATCGCCGGCCAGGTGAGGAACTGGGATCCCACCAAGTGGATCGAGGCGCGGGAAGTCAAGCGCCTCGACCGGTTCTGCCTGCTCGGCGTGTACGCCGCGGCGGAAGCGGTGCAGCACTCGGGGATCGACTTCTCGAAGGAGGACGCGGACCGCTGCGGCGTCGTCATCGGGTCCGGGGTGGGCGGGATCCAGACGATCGAGGACGGCGTGGGCATCATGCACAAGCGGGGCCCGGACCGCCTGAGCCCGTTCACGGTGCCGCGTCTCATGGTGAACGCGGCGACGGGGAACCTGAGCATCCGCTACGGGCTCAAGGGGCCGTCGTCGGCGCACGCCACGGCGTGCGCCAGTTCCGGGCACGCCATCGGCGATGCGCTCTACACGCTCCGGCGCGGGCGGGCCGATTGCATGCTCGTCGGCGGCGCGGAGGCGGCGGTCTCGCCCCTGTGCGTCGGCGCCTTCATGACCATGCGTGCCCTCAGCACCCGCAACGACGAGCCCGAGAAGGCCAGCCGCCCCTTCGACAAGGACCGCGACGGCTTCGTGCTGGCCGAGGGCGCGGCGGCGGCCGTGCTGGAGACCGAGGAGCACGCCAGGCGCCGCGGCGCGGACATCCTCGCCGAGCTCGTCGGCTACGGCAACAGCTCCGACGCGGCCCATATCACTGCACCCGACGCCGATGGCGGCGGCGCGGCACGGTCGATGAGCTGGGCGCTGCGGGACTCGGGCCTCACGCCGCAGCAGATCGACTATGTGAACGCGCACGGCACAAGCACCCCCCTGGGCGACGCGGCCGAGGTGCAGGCGGTGAAGACCATCTTCGGCGACCACGCGAGCAAGTCGCGCGGCGGCAGGCTGATGATGAGCTCGACCAAGTCGATGCACGGGCACACGCTGGGCGCCTCGGGCGCGGTCGAGCTGGTCGCCTGCGTGCACGCGGTCAAGGACGGCGTCGCCCCGCCGACCATCAACCTGGACAACCCCGATGAGGGGTTCGACCTGGATTTTGTGCCCCACACGGCCCGCGAGCGACCGATCCGTTACGCCATGAACAACACGTTCGGTTTCGGCGGTCACAACGTGACGCTGGTGGTGGGGCGGTACACGCGGTAGGGCCGGGGTCCCGTGACGATCGTGGGCCGTGGTCGGCTGGTGCGGCGTCCGCGCAAGAAGTGCGTAATCGCGGAAGGGGGTTCAGCACCGCCCGACCAAGAGCCGATAAGAGGGGCATGCAGTCGGACCTTGGCGCCATCATGAGTCTCGAGGTCCCGCTGATCGTGGTGCTGGGCGAGCGCCGCCTGCGGTTGTCCGAGGTTGTCGCACTGGTGCCGGGCGCCATTATCGAGCTTCCGAAGGGCGCCGAGGAGGAGCTCGAGCTCCTGGTGAACAACAAGGCGATCGGCACGGGGGTGGCGGTCAAGGTCGGCGAGAACTTCGGGATCCGGATCACCTACGTGGGGAACCTCAAGCTGCGGATCGCGGCGCTGGGCGCCGGCGGGCGGACGGAGGGGGCGGGGACCCCGACGGACGCCGAGGCCGCCGCGATGCTGGCGGGGCAGGTGTGAACGAACGCGGTTCAGCGATAGAGTTCGAAGCGATGAACAGGCGGCAGGTCTTCTCAGGGCAGTCATCCATTGCTTGCTTGCTTTGAGCTTTGTCGCTTCGGTTGCCCGCTGTCCAAGGATCCGCTTCGATGCCACGCGACATCCCGGTCGGCAACGGCGACCTGCTGATCAACTTCGATGAGCTCTACCGGGTGCGGGACGTGTTCTACCCCTGCGTCGGCCGGTACAACCACACCGGGGGCCATGTGCAGCGGTTCGGCGTGTGGGCCGACGACACGCTCTCGTGGGTGCACGAACCGGGGTGGACGCGCGATCTGCGGTACAGGCCCGGCACGCTTGTCACCGAGGTCCGCCTCGTGCACGAGAAGCTCGGCCTCGAGCTGCTCTGCAACGACGCCGTCGACTTCCACGAGCCGGTGTACCTGCGCCGCTGCCTGGTGCGCGACCTCGCCGGGCGGGCACGCCAGGTGCGCCTCTTTTTCCACTTCGACCTCTCGATCAACGAGTCGCCGGTTGGCGACACCTCCGACTACGACCCCGACACGCGCGGCGTCGTCTTCTACAAGGAGAGCTCCTACTTCCTGGTCAACGGCTGCACCGAGAACAGCGTCGGCGTCGATCAATGGTCGATCGGCACCAAGCGCATGGGCGGGGCCGAGGGCACCTGGCGCGACGCCGAGGACGGGCGGCTGGGGATGAACGCCATCAGCCAGGGGAGCGTCGACGCCACCATCGGCTTCGATCTCAAGCTCGAGCCCAAGGGCGAGCAGATGGTCACGTCGTGGCTGGCGTGCGGCGACTCCTACGACAACGTGCGACGGCTCCACCGCATCGTCTGGGACCGCGGGCCGGAGAAGATGCTCTCCCGCACCGAGGCCTACTGGCGACTGTGGGCGCACAAGGAGCTCATCGACCTCTCCCCGCTCCCCGAGAGCGTGCGATGGCTCTTCTACCGCAGCCAGCTCATCCTGCGGACACAGGTGGACAACCGCGGGGCCATCCTCGCGGCCACCGACAGCGACGTGGCGCACTACGCCGGCGACCACTACGCCTACTGCTGGCCCCGCGACGGGGCGCTGGTGGCCCAGGCCCTCATCCTGGCCGGGCAGAGCGAGCTGTCCAGGAGCTTCTTCAAATACTGCGCCCAAGTGATCCACAAGAGCGGCTACTTTCTGCACAAGTACACCCCCGCCGGCCACCTGGCCTCGAGCTGGCACCCCTGGCTGATGGAGGGCAAGCCCGTGCTGCCGATCCAGCAGGATGAGACGGCCCTTGTGCTCTGGGCCCTCCGCGAGCACTTCGAGACCTTCCACGACGTCGAGTTCATCAAGCCGCTGTACAACACGCTCGTCGCCCAGCCCGCCACCTGGATGCTCGAGCACCGCGACCACAACGGTCTCCCCAAGCCCTCCTGGGACCTCTGGGAGGAGCGCCGCGGGGTGCACACCTTCACCGTCGCCGCGACCATCGGCGGCCTCCGCGCGGCCTCCAAGTTCGCCACCGACTTCGGCGACACCGACCGGGCCGCGACGCTCGAGGAGGCCGCCGAGCGCATGAAGGATGCGCTGCTCACACATCTCTGGAACCCGGACCAGAGCCGCTTCGCCCGCATGGCCACCCCGACGGACAACGGCTACCGGCTGGACATGACCCGCGACTCGGCGAACTACGCCCTCTTCGCCTTCGGCGCCTTCCGCGCGGGGAACCCCATGGTTATGTCGGAGATGAAATCGCTGCACGATCGGCTGTGGGTGAAGACGCCGGTGGGGGGGTGCGCCCGGTACGAGCGAGACTATTTCCACCAGGTCGAGAAGGACAAGATCGACCAGGTGCCGGGGAACCCGTGGGTCATCTGCACCCTCTGGCACGCCCAGCACGCCATCGCCCGGGCCAAGACGCCCGAGGAGCTGCGCGAGGCGTTGCCGCTCCTGGAGTGGGCGGCCGGCAAGGCCCGCCCCTCCGGCGTCCTGGCCGAGCAGTACCACCCGTACACGGGCGAGACGATCAGTGTGAGCCCGCTCACCTGGAGCCACGCGACCGTCGTGACGACGGTGGTCCAGTACGTGCGGAAGCTGGAAGAACTGCGACGCGGACGGCCCGCGACGGACGACTGATACGGCCTCCAACTAGTTCGTGCGTTCCAACCAAGCGGTGCGGCAGATGGATTTGAGGCGATCGGCGTCGAGGCGTCCGCAGCTCTCGTCGATCGCAGCCTCGATGTGGGCGCGGTCGTCGTAGGCGCGGTTGCTCAG
>JBGPJM010000170.1:0-11089 GCA_041485385.1 Phycisphaerae bacterium
GAATAGGCGACGTTGCCGAAGACGAACTTGACGGGGTGGAAGCCCGCATCGAGCTGGCAGTAGAGCTCCTGGGCATCGGCCGATGAGGAGAACTCGATCTGCTCGGCCTTGGCGCCCTCGCCGTGCACGCAGGAGCCGACGGAGAGGAACTCGACGTTGCCCGCGTGCTGGATGAGTTCGCTGGTGACGCCGGTGATGCCGATGCCACCGTGCTTCTTGGCTTCGGCTTCCATGCGTTCGTAGGACTTGTGGCGGCCCTCGTGGACGATGCTGGTGACCTGGGTCACTTCGCCGCCCGCGAGCGTGCGCAGTCCCGAGGCAATGCCGCCGAAGAAGCCGACGGAGAAGACGCTGTTGCCGACGACGATGTCGCCCGGGGAAAGGCCGTGAAGGTGGAGGCAGTAGATCTCGTTGCCGGAGAGGCCGGTGAGGATGGGCATGGGGAGGCTCCGGGAAAGAGGCGCGGGAGGACCGACCGGAGCGGCGAGTGTACCGGACGGCGTGCTGGGCCCTCCGGCCAAGGCGCGCAGCGGCGGGTCAGGACGTGGCGATCCCCCGTCACAGGACCGAGCCCGGGACGCGAATATGCGAGTGTCTTGAGGAGGGGAGGACAGCGGGTGAAGGGGCTTGAACCCTCGACCTACACGTTGGCAACGTGTCGCTCTACCACTGAGCTACACCCGCGGGGTGTCGCCGCGGGAGGAACCCGCGCCGAGTGTGAAGATAGACGTGGAGAAGCCGGGAATCAATGCGGATCCGCGCCCGAGCTACGGCGCACCGGAGGAACGGGCGACAGCCGTGCCGCGGGCCTTCTCGATGGCTTGCTTGACCATCTCGGGGGTGTACGAGTCCATCTTGATGGGGTCGTCGTACCCGACACCGGGGCCGAAGATCGCCAGGAGCGGGATGCCGACCCAGTTGAGCTCCTTGAGCTTGGCCTTGCCGACCGGGTTGTTGCCGGTGATGTCGACCCTCATCGGGATGATCTTGTCGCCATCGTTGAGGAGCTTGACGATCTGTTTGCGGTGGAGGACGCCGGATTCCAAGGCCTTGCAGTTCAGGCACCACTCGGCGGTGAAGTCCATGACGATGGTCTCGCCGCGAGACTTTGCTTCAGCGAATCGCTCGGGTGTGAAGTACTTCCATTTGATGGGGCCGTGGCTCGAGAGAAGGCTGGCGAACCAGACGGAGATCACGGCGAACAGCACGCCTCCGCCGGCGAAGGCCGCTCGCTTCCCGCCGGACCTGGTGATCAGGATGGTGCGATAGGCGAGCCACATGCCCGCGGCGCCGCCGGCGGCGCCGACCAGCCACCAGTAGGCGCGACTGACGGGGTCGGGGGGCGTATTGAGCCACCCAGCGACGGGGAGGCCGATGAAGAATGCCGCGACGCCGAACATGAGGATGCCCATGATCTGCTTGATGAGCTCGCTCGCCGGACCGGTGCGGGGCATCTTGTCGACCCACTTGGGGTTGGCCGCGAGGATGAGGTAGGGCAGGGCCATGCCGATGCCGATGGCGGCGAAGGTCGAGATCGTGATCGCCGGGGCTTGGAACGCTGCCCAAGCCGCGGCCGCACCCATAAACGGCGCGGTGCACGGCGTGCTGAGAACAGCTGTGAGGACGCCAAACACGAACGAACCCGGGACCGTTTCGCTCTTGGGATTGATCATGTACACGGCGCTGGGCAGACGCACGGTAAAGAGGCCGAGCATGCCCAGGCCCATCGAGAACATGAAGACGCCGACGCCGAGTGGGAACCATGGGTTCTGATAGAGCGTGCTGATAGTCTTGAAGCCGGTGATGAAGGCCATCGCCAACCCGATTCCGAGCCAGAAGGCCGTGACACCCAGGCACATGATGACGCCCAGGAGCAGGCAGCGGCGCGGATTGCCGGCGCCCTTGCTGAGTCCCAGGATCTTGATTGGGATTATCGGGAGGACGCAGGGTGTGAAGTTGAGCAGAAGCCCGCCGAACGCGGCCGCGAGCAAGAGGAGTGCCTTGCCAACGAGACCCGACGGGTCGAAGGTAACTGTTCCGAACGGGGGAACGACAATCTGAATCGGCTTGACCTGCCCGACGGTGGGTGTGGTCGCGGACTTGCCCCACTGACTGTCATCGAACTCGGAGAAGAGTTCGGGCTCATTCGGAGGAGCGATTGCGGGGTCGGTGGCGGCGATGATCTTTACCCGCACCTTGACGGTCGCTTCGTCGGGAGCCTGGCAGACCTTGTCGTTGCACGCCTGCCAGCTCGCCTTCACCTCGATGTCCTGGTCGCCCAGTTTCGCCGAGGGGGACACGACAATCCGGATGTAGCCCTTGGCCGAATGGGAGTAGAGAGGAACCTCGATGGGTGGCCCGCCGTTGGGGTTGGCGACCTTGTCGGGCTTGGGCTTGGGGTACTGGATGCCGTCGACACGATCGACCCAGGCCGGCAGGGCGGCGACTTCGAGTTTGGTGCGGATGGCGAACTCGGCGATGTCTGGGGGAAGGACGTCCTGCGCCGGCCAGGTGTGCCAGCCTTGCGCATGGTCCATGACCACGGCGATGGCGATCTGGTCGCCGGGGCGCACGATTCGTTTCTGGGGCTCGGCGCGGACCGTGACCGTCGCCCCCGCGTCACCCTGGTCGGGTGGTTGTGCGGTCGCCGGACGAGTGCAGAGGAGAGTGGCGAGCAGGACGCGCGGGAGTCCGAACAGAATCCGTTTCATTGGCTGGTCCATGTCGGAGGGAGTGTAAGCCGGACGGGCGTCGATCCGGCGCGGGGTATACCGGGCGTTGAAGGGTTGGATGTTGCCTGTTACGGAGGTGTGACGCGGAGGGGGGGTCGGGACTCAAGGGGGGTTCTCCGAGCGTCCGATAGTCAGACTGGGGATTCGGGGCGGTGTGCGCGGTGGGCGCGCTGACGGCGAGCGGTGTGCTCGCGGAGGCAGAGCGGTCTCATGGCGGACGTGCTGGACCAGAGCGAGATCGATGCGCTGCTTGCCGCGGTTGACTCCGGGGAGGTGGAGGAAGAGGAGAGCCACGTTCAGATCTTCAGCCGGCACCGGCGGGATCTGGACAACGTGGAGGTTCGGCCGTACGACTTCAAACGGCCGGAGCGGGTGAGCAAGGACCAGATGCGGTCGCTGCAGACGCTGCACGAGGCGTTCGCGCGGAACTTCGGCGCGGCCCTCTCGGGCTTCCTGCGGACGATCGTGGAGGTGAAGGTCGCCAACTGCGAGCAGATGACCTACGCGGAGTTCATCTCCGGGCTGCCGAACCCGACGAGCTTCAACCTGATGGAGGCCAAGCCGCTCGAGGGGCAGATGTGCCTGGAGATCAGCCCGCTGATCATCTACCCGATCATCGACCGGCTGCTGGGGGGAACCAACCAGGAGCTGTTCATCCCGCAGAGGCCGATGACGCTGATCGAGACGCGGCTGATCAGCAAGGTGACGTCGCGCGGGCTGATCGCGCTGTCGGAGGCGTGGGCGGGGATCAAGCAGCTGGAGTTCTCGATCGTCGCGACGGAGAGCAACCCGCAGCTGGTGCAGATCGTGCCGCCCAACGAGGTGGTGGTGGTGATCGGCTTCGAGGTGAAGCTGGCGAACCGGGCGGGGACGATGAACCTGTGCATCCCGTACAACGTGATCGAGCCGATCATGCAGGACCTTGCGGCGCAGAGCTGGTTCAACGTGTCGAAGACGCCGCGTTCCAAGGAGATGGTGGCCCGGATCACCGGGACGCTGTCGCACGCCGCGGTGACGGTGACGGGGCTCCTCGCGGAGACGACGATCACGCTGCGGGACCTGATGCAGCTCTCGGTCGGGGACCTGATCGTGACGGAGAAGCCGGCGAGCAGCAGCGTGACGCTGTGCGTGGAGGGGGAGAGGAGCTTCCTGGCGAACATCGGGAAGCACAAGGGGTCGAGGGCGCTGAAGATCGTGCGATCGATCGCCGCGAGCGAACGGACGTAGCGGGCGGGGGAATATGACAGAACGGGAACGGCGGAGGGATGGGGGGCGGCTGTGCGCGCGCCGGGTCGGCCGGGGTCAGGCGCGGGGTGAGTCGAGGCTGGCGACGGCGTCGTCGACGGTGGGGCTGAAGTCGAAGCGTTTGTCGAGCTTGAGCTGCTTCATGAAGGTATGGATCGAGGGCTGCACAGCGGCCAGGAGCATCCGCGCGCCGAGGCGGCGGCAGTGGTCCTGCACCTGCAGGAGGCACGTGATGCCGATGGAGTTGATGAGCTCGACGGCGGCGAAGTCGAGCACAAGCCCCGCGCCCTCGGCGTTCGGGAGGCGGTGGGTGGCCTCGTCGCGGACGGGGCCCGACGATTCATCCACCACCATGGGGGGGAGAGTCAGGACAAGGGTCGTGGAGGTCTCGCCGCGGAGTTGAGAGGGGATGAGGGGCACGGGTCGAAGGATAGGAACGGGCGTTCGGGCAGGATGAGCGATCTGGGAGGGGTTTGTTGACCGTGGTTACCGTTGGCTCGTAGTATTCCGGTGAGTCCTGGTTCGTTGAACGCAAGACAGTTGCGCAAGGATCTGTGGAATGCACGTGGTTTCTGGCCATGCGTGGTAATGCGGCGATCATCGCGACGACCCGGAGCATGGACTCCGGGTGCGGTGATGCACCGCGGGTGCGGCGAGACACTTCCGGAAGGAAGCGGGCTGCCGGGCTCGGGGTTGCCGCGGCTGAGGTTTTGTCCGTCCAGGAGGGACAGGCATGATCTGAGCGGTTGCAGAGCCTCTCTGCCGGCCACGGGCGCGCTGAAGCGTGTGTTCGTGGCCTGATTTGTTTTTGGAGGGAGGAACGGAGTGGATTGGTGACGATTCGGAAAACACGGTAACCCGGCAATCTGGTAATGGCCCTGATGGGAGATATGGCGTGAATACCCAAGAGATGATGCGGATCCTCGATTCGATTGCGCGCGACCGGAAGATCGATAAGGCGATGCTGGTGCGCGACCTTGAACAGGCGATGGTGTCGGCGGCGCGGAAGTTCTTCAACACGCTGGACACCGAGGAGTTCACGTGCAAGCTGGATCCGTTGAACGGGGAGCTGAAGCTGTTCCGGCACGGGGAACCGCTGGTGATGAGCCCGCAGGATTTCGGGCGGATCGCGGCGCAGACGTTCAAGCAGGTGATGATCCAGCGATTCCGCGACGACGAGCGGCAGAGCGTGTTCGAGGAGTTCTCGAAGCGGATCGGTGAGATCGTGACCGGGACGGTGCAGCGGTACGAGGGCGGGGCGCTGGTGGTGCAGATCGACCGGGCGGAGAGCTTCATGCCTCGGAGCGAGCAGATCCCCGGCGAGAACTTCCAGCCCGGGGACCGCGTGCGGTGCATGATACTGGATGTCCGGGACGTGGGGAACCAGGTGAAGATCGTGCTGACGCGGTCGCACCCGGACTTCATCAAGCGGCTGTTCGAGGTGGAGGTGCCGGAGGTGGCGGAGCGGATCATCGAGATCAAGGCGATGGCCCGCGAGGCGGGGTACCGGACGAAGATCGCGGTGAGCTCGATCGACAGCAAGGTGGACGCGGTGGGGGCGTGCGTGGGGGTGCGCGGGAGCCGGATCAAGAACATCGTGGACGAGCTGAACGGGGAGAAGATCGACATCGTGCGGTGGAACGAGTCGAGCCAAATTCTCATTCAGAACGCGCTGAAGCCGGCGGAGGTGGCGGAGATCAGCCTGTGCTTCGAGCTGGGGCGGGCGACGGTGGTGGTGCGGGACGATCAGCTCAGCCTGGCGATCGGCAAGCGCGGGCAGAACGTGCGGCTGGCGGCGAGGCTGACGGGGTGGGACATCGACATCCTGACGCCCGACGAGTTCAACAAGGGCCTGGAGATCATGTCGCAGACGTTGACGCAGATCGAGGGCGTGACGGAGGAGATGCTGGACCGCTTGGCGGCGCTGGGCATGATCAGCGTCTTCGATATCGAGGAGGTGGGGGCCGACGTGATCGTCACGGAGCTGGAGATCAGCCCCGAAACGGCGGTGAAGATGGTCGAGCTGGCCGCGGCGAAGGCGAAGGTCGTCGCCGAGCAGCAGGCCAAGGACAAGGAGGAGGCTGAGAAGAAGCGTCGGGCGGACGAGGAGGCGGCGAGGCAGCTGCTGGCAGGTGGGGTGCTGCCGACGGACGCGGACGCGGCGGCGGCGGCGATCCTTGGCGCGGCGTCGGCGGACGTGGCGGCGGCCGCGAGCGGTGCATCGACCAAGGTGGCGGCGGCCCCGGCGAAGCTGGCGCGGGAGGACGACGCACGGGCTGCGGACATCCTTGGGCAGGGAGGGTGAGTGCTCAGTGCTGAGTGCGAAGTACTGAGGAAGGAGTAGAAGAAGAACGGCGACCGGGGTAGTGGGGAAGAGCACGATTGGGACGAGGTGGCCGCGGCGGCCGGAGTGCAGGTTGGCAAAGAGAATCAACGAGCTTGCGAAAGAACTGGGCGTTCAGTCGAAGGCCATCATTGTGAAATGCCTGGCCGAGGGGATTCCGTCGGACAAGGTCAAGAACCACATGGCGACCGTGTCGGCGGGACTGGAAGCAAGCATCAGGGAATGGTTCGCGAGCGCGGGCGGCGCCGCGACGGCGGTGGAGACCGCGGAGCACCCGGACATCGAGCGGGTGAAGGCCGCACCGCGGAAGCGCGCGGGGGCGAGGGCGGCGGGCGGGATGGATTCGGCGGGCGAATCCGACAGCGCGACGGCGACGGAGACGGAGCCGTCGCCTGTCGAGACTCTCACGAAGCGTCGGCGACCGGCCACAACACCAACGGCGCCGCCGGAGGTGGAATCGAGGCCCTACGTGGCCCCGCCCGGGGAAACACCGACCCGGCCGACGGCGCCGGTAACGGTCACATCGCCGACGGTGGTCACGCCGCCGGCGTTCACACCGCACCCGTTACCGAAGCAGACCGCCCCCCCCGCAACGACGCCGGAGCTCGCGCCGGCGGCGAGGACGACGACGGCGGGAACGGGCGCCCCGGCAGAAACGGGGACGGCGACGAAGGCTCCCCAAGCCGACGAGGACGGGGAGCAGGCATCGGGCACGGCGGTCGTGGCTCCGGCCGGACCGGGCGTGCCGGCCCGTTCGGTGAAGCCGGCGCCGATGAACGTGCCGACGCGCCCGAAGGTCGTGGCGCCGGCGGGGCGGAAGCTCGAGATCAAGAGCCCGGTGCGGCTGGCGGGCCCGAAGGTGGTGCGGATCGAGGCGCCGGAGCAGGTGGACCGGCCGCGGCCGCGCCGGGATGCGGGCGGGACGGATGCGCCGGGCGGCGGTCGTGGGGTGGGCGCCGGCGCGGGGACGGGGACAACGGACGAAGAGGGGCGGAGCCCGCGTCGGAACAAGCGCCGGCCAGCGGGGGCCGGGGCCGCGGCGGCGGCGCCGCCGAACCGGACGGGGGGCGTGCCGGCGCGGCGGAAGGGTCTGAGCGGCGACGAGGGCCCCAGTGCGGGCGGCGTTTGGCGCGAGCAGGATCTTCTGGAGCGGGAGGCCCGCCTGCAGCGGGCCGGCGGGTTCCTGAAGAAGCGACGGCACGAGCTGTAGCTGAGGGAGGGCTCGAAGACTGGCGAGCGGACGGCCAGCGCCGCCGAGACGGGCGGGCTGGTCCGGATCGCCGCGCCGTTCACCATCAAGGACCTGTCGGCGGCGACGGGGGTGAAGGCGCCGGAGATCATCAAGAAGCTGTTCCTGCAGGGAATCATGGCGAACATCAACTCCGGGATCGACCCTGTGAAGGCGCAGGAGGTGATGATCGACTTCGACATCGAGCTGCAGGTGGTGGAAGCGAAGTCGGCGGAGCAGATCGTCAGCGAGGAGTTCGTGGACCGCGAGCCGACGGATGTGCGGCCGCGCGGGCCGATCGTGACGATCCTGGGGCACGTGGACCACGGGAAGACGTCGCTCCTGGACAAGATCCGCAACGCGAACGTGGCCGCGGGGGAGGCCGGGGGCATCACGCAGGCGACGAGCGCGTTCCGGGTGCCGGTGAAGATCGGCGGGGAGGAGAAGCATATCGTCTTCCTGGATACGCCCGGTCACCAGGCGTTCACGGAGATGCGGGCCCGCGGGGCGAACATCACCGACGTGGTGGTGCTGGTGGTGTCGGCGCCGGAGGGCGTGGCACCGCAGACGATCGAATCGATCAACCACGCCAAGGCCGCGAAGGTGCCCATCGTGGTGGCGCTGAACAAGGTGGACCGTCCGGACGCGACGGAGGCGCGGATCAACCAGACGCTGTCGCAGCTCGCCGAGCAGGGCCTGAACCCGGTGGAATGGGGCGGGACGACGGAGGTGATCCGGACGTCGGCCACGAAGGGGACGGGGATCGAGACGCTGCTGGAGACGCTGGACCTGCAGGGGCAGATCCTGGAGTTGAAGGCGGACTT
Organism: Phycisphaerae bacterium; assembly: GCA_041485385.1. Lineage (GTDB taxonomy): Bacteria > Planctomycetota > Phycisphaerae > Phycisphaerales > UBA1924 > JBGPJM01. The sequence continues at coordinate 8,374 of JBGPJM010000170.1, forward strand.
CGGCGGCGCGGCGCGCGGCACGGTGATCGAATCGAAGATGGAGGAGGGGCGGGGTGCGGTCGCGAACGTGCTGGTGCAGGACGGGGAGCTGCACGTCGGCGACTACATCGTGATCGGGCGCGCGTTCGGGAAGGTCCGCGACATCATCGACGACCGGGGCGTGCGTCAGAAGTCAGTGGGGCCGGGGTACCCCGTGCAGGTCTCCGGGTTCGATCAGCTGCCGGACGCCGGGGATAAGTTCTACGTGGCCGACTCGAAGGGGAAGGCCGAGGGCGCGGCGCAGCAGCGGCGCGACCGTGAGCGAGCGGCCATGCTGGCGCAGCCCAAGGTGACGCTGGACACGCTGTTCAGCCAGATGGCTTCGAGCGACATCAAGGAGATCCTCGTCGTCCTCAAGGCGGACGTGCAGGGGTCGGTGGACGTGCTCAAGAAGGAGATCGAGCACGTCGGGACGAGCGAGGTGAAGGTCCGGGTGCTGCACGCGGCGGTGGGCGGGATCAACGAGAGCGACGTGCTGCTGGCCGACGCCTCGCGGGCGATCATCATCGGGTTCAACGTGATCGCGACGGGGAAGGCCCGGACGCTGGCGGAGTCCAAGAGCGTCGAGGTCCGGCTGTACCACGTGATCTACGACATCACCGACGACATCCGCAAGGCGGCCGAGGGGCTGCTGGAGCCGGAGATCCGCCAGGAGGTGCTCGGGCACGCGGAGGTGCGGAAGGTGTTCAAGATCAGCCGCGTCGGCTCGATCGCGGGCTGCTACGTCACCGACGGCACGGTGGAGCGGGACGCGATGGTGCGCGTGACGCGGAACGGGATTATAGTGGAGAACGACCGCGTGTTGGAGCAGCTCAAGCGGGTGAAGGACGACGCGAAGGAGGTTCGCGCGGGCACGGAGTGCGGAATGAAGATCGTCGGGTACGACGACATCAAGGAGGGGGACGTCATCGAGTGCTACAAGCAGGTGAAGGTCGTCCGCAAGCTAAAGGAGGAGAAGCCGGTGGGGGCGAGGGGATGACGGAGGGAGTGAGCGGCGGGCGGAGGATTTCCGCCGGCTCGCCGCTGCGAGGCCCCGTGCGAGACCCGCCGCCGCATGCTGCCGATCGGATATGACTTCTGCACACCGCTCACCATTTGCTGCTCACCGAGAATGAAGATCGGGATCCTTCAGTTCGAGCTGCTCATCCACGGGAGTCAGTCGCTCAAGGACAAGCGGCGGGTGGTGAAGTCGGTGAAGGACACGCTGCACCGGGAGCACATGGTGGCCGTGGCGGAGGTCGGGGCGCTGGAGATATGGAACCTGGCGGTGATGGGGCTGGCGTGCGTGTCGCGAGACGGCGCATACCTCTCGGGGATGCTGGACCGCATCACGTCGGAACTGCGGTCGAGGACGGACGCGGAGCTGGGCGACGTGAGCCGGGAGATCCTCGACGGGGACCAGCTTCCGGGTTCGACGCTGGACGAGGAAGGGCGGCCGCTGTGGACGCCTGCGGAACGGCGCGAGGACGCGGACGACGGCCCGGCGAGCGGGGACTTGGAGACGGCCCGGTGAGCCATCGGCTTGAACAGGTAGGCTCGACGCTTCATCGTGCGATCCAGGACGTGCTGGCGCGCGGGCTGAGCGACCCCCGTATCGGCGGGATGATCACGGTGACCGGCGTGGACGTGAGCGCGGACATGAAGACGGCGACGGTGCGGGTGTCGGTCCTCCCCGAGAAGCGGCAGGCCCTGACCATGCACGGGCTGCGCGACGCCGCGGCGCACGTGCGCCACAAGGTGGGCGACCTGGTGGCGATGAGGGAGGTACCGCAGCTGTGGTTCAAGCTGGACACGAGCCTGAAGCGACAGGCGGAAGTGCTGGACGCGATCGCGAAGGTCGCGGCGGAGCGTGAGCTGGCGGAGAAGTCGCGCGGGACGGGGGCGACGGCGGAGGCGGGCGGGGCGGCGGAGCCGGGTCCGGACGGCGCGACGAATGAGGAGGCGCGAGCGTGAGCGGGTCGGACCACCACATGGCGCGGCTCTCGGCGTTCCTTGAGTCGCTGGTCAAGGACTACCCCGACGGGGCGGGGGAGATCTCGGTGCTGAGCGGCGTGCTGCTGGATCCGGCCGAGCCGGTGCTGTGCGAGTTCGTGCGGTCGATGTTGCTATGGGAGTCGACGACTCCCAAGGCGGCGGCGGCGATGAAGAGGATCGAGTCGCGCGTCGTGGATTTCAACGAGCTGCGGGTGTGCCTGGCGCGCGAGCTGCTGGAGATGCTGGGGGAGCGGTACCCTCGGGCCGCGGAGCGCGCACAGCGGCTCCGGGCGGCGCTGAACGACCTGTACTCGCGGGCGCACGCGGTGACGCTGGAGCACCTGACGGGGACGGGCAAGCGTGAGGCATGGACGTACCTGGAATCACTGGAGGGCGTGCCGCCGTATGTCGTAGCGCGGGTGATGCTGCTCTCGCTGGGCGGGCACGCGGCGCCGGTGGACGGGCGGATCCTGCAGTGCCTGGTGGCGGCCGGGGCGGTGGAGGAGGGGACGACGGCGGAGGTGGTGGCGGGGACACTGGAGCGGCGCGTGCGGGCGGGGGAGATGGTCCCGACCTACCTGCGCCTGCAGTCGGCGGCGGACGAGGGGGCGGCGGCGGTCGAGGCGGGGCGCGGGGGCGTGTCGGGGTCGAAGGGCGGGAAGGGCTCGCGGAAGGGGGAGGGCGCCGAGGGCGGGGGCGATGC